>NZ_JBEXRC010000014.1:0-145250 GCF_040612915.1 Streptomyces sp. NPDC006326
GTCGCTTCGCGATGGCCTTCGGCCACCCTTGACTGCCCGGCCCGCCCCGGAAAGACAACAGACTGCCGGGAAGCCCCCGAGGAATGGCCGGGGGGACAGATGGACATGCGGGCCCGTCAGCGATGCCCGGGCCGTCTCCGGCTGCCAGTTCCCCATCCGGGGCCGATAGGCCCCTTTTCCGCGGCCACCAGCGCCTCAGATCGCTACGCAGCCGCTCCCGACATAGCGTCCGCGGCCCGTCCGGGGCCGCTCATATACGCGACAGATCGCTACACAGTCAGTCGAGGCTTGGCGTCCGACGACCGTCCGTGGCCCGCTGTGGGGGCCGGCCCGTGCCTCATGACTGGGGCCCTCGGAATTGTGGGGCTGGGGCCGGGCCGCGAGATGTGCGGGTGGGGTGGGGACACTGCGGTGGTGAGTCGAGGATGAGCGGTCACCGCCGGGTCCGTTCGCGATCCCGCCAGGATCCGCGAGCCGAGACGAACTTCCGGAGTGGCACCGCCCCACCACGGACCGGTCCCGTCCCGGGACACTCACCTACCGCGGAGCCCCGCCGGGGCAGATCAACTCCGCCTGGGCGCGTCACCGCCGCGGAGCCGGTCCGCCGGGACCGCCCGTCGGCGGGAGGCGGGCCGTCTGGTCATCCGCCCGGGCAGCCCGCCGCCGCAGAGCCGGCCGGCTCGCACGGATGCGGTTCGGCCGGGACGGCCACCGCCGCCCCGCCCGGGGCACGGGCGGTGGCGGGCCCGTTCGGGTTCCGGCCCGGGGGCCCGAGGGCGCGTAGAGTGGCCGGAGGCAGCCGTACGGAACGGGGGGCGGAGCCGCCGGATGACCACGTCGACACCGCATGCGGTCCTGACCGGGCCCGGCCCGGAGCCCGAACCCGAGCACCACCCCCCGCGGCACCGCCGCCCCACCGCCGCCCCCGTCTGCGCCCTCCTCGGCCTCGTCCTCCTCTGCGGCGCCGCCCTCACCGCCTGGGCCGACCACCGCGCCGCGCACCGCCCCCCGACCGCCGAGGCCGTCTACCGCCGCGCCGGCTCCCTCTGGCGGGCCACCCCCGTCGACACCCTCTTCCCGCCCGTCCTCGCCGGCCCCGATGCCGGCCCCGGCGGCGCAGACCGGACCTGGACCCGCGTCGCCCTGGCCCCCGACGCCGAGTGCGGCCCGGCACTGGCCCCGGCCTGGCAGGCGGCCCTCGTCCCCACCGGCTGCACCCGCGTCCTGCGCGCCACCTACACCGACGCCACACGCAGCTCCCTCGTCACCGTCGGGATGGTGTTCACCCCCGCCGACGCCGCCGACATGGCCGCCCTCAGCGGCCACTTCACCGCGCCCCCGGGCTTCGGCTTCGCGGACGGCCGGCGCGCCGCCTGGACGGCGTCCGTGCTGCCCGAGGGCCCGATCGTCCTGTACACCGTCTCGGCCTTCACCGACGGCCGCCCCGTGGACGCCCCCCGCCCCGCCGAGGAGGCCATGCGCAAGGACGCCACCGGAGCCGTCGCCCAGGCGGGCCTCGGCCACGAGGCCAAGGCCGTCGCCACGGCCATGGAACGCACCGTCCAGGCCCTCGCCGCCCCGGAGCCCGCCCGGTGACCACGGCCCCTACCACCCGCGCCTCCACCCTCACCGCCCTCACGGCCCTGGCCGCCCTCTTCGTCGGCACCACCGCGCCCCCCGCCTCCGCCGACACCATCCGCGACCGCCAGTGGGGACTGACGGCCCTGCGCGCGCAGGAGGCCTGGGGCACCACCCAGGGCGACGGGGTCACCGTCGCCGTCCTCGACACCGGGGTCGACTCCACCCACCCCGACCTCGCCGGACAGGTACTCGAAGGCGCCGACCTGATCGGCATGGGCGCCGGCCGCGGCGAACGCTCCTGGGCCCGGCACGGCACCGCCATGGCCGGGATCATCGCCGGGCACGGCCACGGCCCCGGCCGCGGCCAAGGCGTCCTCGGCATCGCACCGCAGGCCAGGATCCTCCCGGTCCGCGTGATCCTGGAGGAGGGCGACCCCGGCCGGGCCAAGGCCCGCGAGACCAAGGGCGGCGCCCTCGCCGACGGCATCCGCTGGGCGGCCGACCACGGTGCGGACGTGATCAACCTCTCCCTCGGCGACGACAGCGACTCCGCCCACCACGAGGCCGCCGAGGACGAGGCGGTCCAGTACGCCCTCGCCAAGGGCGTGGTGGTCGTCGCCTCGGCGGGCAACGGCGGCCGCCAGGGCGACCACGCCTCCTACCCGGCGGCGTACCCCGGGGTCATCGCCGTCACCGCCGTGGACCGGGCGGGCCGGAAGGCGGCCTTCTCGACCCGCAACTGGTACGCCACCGTCAGCGCCCCCGGCGTCGACGTGGTCATCGCCGACCCCGACCGCTCCTACTACGAGGGCTGGGGCACCAGCGCCGCGGCGGCCTTCGTCTCCGGCGCGGCGGCCCTCGTGAGGGCCGCCCACCCGGACCTGTCCCCGGCCCAGGTCAAGAAGCTGCTGGAGGACACCGCCTCGGACGCCCCGGCCGGCGGCCGGGACGACTCCCGCGGCCACGGCCTGGTGGACCCCGTCGCCGCCCTCCGGACGGCCGGGCAGCTGCACCCCGAGCCGCCCGTCCCCGCCCCGGTCGCGGCGGGGTCGCCCTACTTCGGCCCCGGCCCCGAGCCGGTGGCCGCGCCGGGGCCCGGCCACCGCCTCGCCGCCACCGCGGCCGCGTTGGCGGGCGCGGCCCTGCTGGTCCTGGCCGCCGTACTGGCCCGGCGGCCGCGGAGCGTACGCCGGGAGCGGGATACAGTCGGGTAACTGTGGCGAACAAAAGCATTCCCGACCCCGGTTTCTCCGACGACGACGGCTCCGCCGACCCCCGGCTGAGCGCGGCCCTGGCCGCCTGGTCGCAGGACAGAGCGAAGGAACCGGAGGTACTGGCCGCGCTCAAGGACGCCCGCCTGCTGGTCCCGGTCGTCGCCGTCCTCGGCGAGGTCGAGACCGACCCGGAGACCGGGCTGAAGCGGGAGAAGACCAGCGACATGGCCGTCCCGACCCTGCGGGCGGGGGAGCGGCGGGCACTGCCCGCCTTCACCTCCATCGCCTCGCTGGCCCTCTGGGACCCCGCCGCCCGGCCCGTGGCCGTCCCCCTGCACCAGGCGCTGGCCGCCGCCGCGCACGAGAAGGCCGACACCGTCGTACTGGACCTGGCCGGGCCGGTCACCTACCAGCTCACCGGCTCCGCCCTGCTCGCACTGGCCGAGGGCCGTACCGACGCCGACCCGCTCGCCGACCCCGCCGTACGGGAGGCGGTACGGGCCGTCGTGTCCGCGGAGCCGACCGTACTCCGCGCCCACCTGGGTCCCGGCGGGGCGGACGCCGACGGCACCCTGGCGATCGTGCCGGCCACGCCGGGGCAGGCCCCCGAGGCGGCCCGGCGGGTCGCGCAGGCGCTGGCGGCCGACGAGACCCTGCGGGCCCGGCTGGTGCGCGGGCTGGACCTGGCGCTGCTCCCGGCGGCGGCCCCGGCCCCGCCCGGCGAGCCGCTCTTCTCCCGCTGAGCCGACTGAGCCCGCTGAACTCCGCCGAGGCGGCGTACACGCAGAGGGGCCGGGGCGATCGCCCCGGCCCCTCCCTGTTGCGGGCCCGCCCGGGGCGCGCTGCCGTCCGCGGACGGCGACGGCTCAGCCGAAGACGGGTCCCGTGAACTTCTCGCCCGGCCCCTGCCCGGGCTCGTCCGGCACCAGGGAGGCCTCGCGGAAGGCCAGCTGCAGCGACTTCAGGCCGTCGCGCAGCGGGGCCGCGTGGAAGGAGCTGATCTCGGTGGCGCTCGCCGTGACCAGGCCCGCGAGAGCGGTGATCAGCTTGCGGGCCTCGTCGAGGTCCTTGTGCTCGGAGTCCGGCTTGTCCAGGCCCAGGTTGACCGCCGCGGCGCTCAGCAGGTGCACGGCCACCGTGGTGATCACCTCGACGGCGGGCACGTCCGCGATGTCGCGGGTCATGGCGTCGTAGTCGGGGGCGTCCGGCGTGCTGCCGGCGTCGGTGGCGGGGGTGGGGGTCGCGTCAGTCATGCCTCACACGATAAGCCGGTCGGCGCTGGTCCCCGACCGGGCACCGGATGAGCGGACCCGGTGCGGAATGCTATATTGGGCTGACGACCGGCCGGAGACGCATGTCACCGGCCCACAAGTGGAGGCTCCGCTCTCCCACCTGACCGTCCTCCGGGGCGGCGGGTCACCGGTCAGGCGGCATCCATCGTTCCGTACGGACGATGGAAAGCTGCCCGAGTCTGCGCCCCGCGGTTCGCACGCGGCGGTGCTCCGGTTGTTTTGGAGCCCCCGCCTGTGCCCGGCGGGGCATTTTTCGTGTTCCGCCGCGGTTGGTCTGACGACAAATGACGTCAGCGGCTGTCTGCCAGACAGTCGTGTGGTGCTACCGAGGAGGATCCATCAGCACCGAGCCCCGCATCAACGATCGGATTCGTGTCCCTGAGGTGCGACTCGTCGGTCCCAGCGGCGAACAGGTGGGCATCGTCCCGCTTGCGAAGGCGCTTGAGCTCGCGCAGGAGTACGACCTGGACCTGGTCGAGGTCGCGGCGTCTGCACGCCCGCCGGTCTGCAAGCTCATGGACTACGGCAAGTTCAAGTACGAGTCGGCCATGAAGGCCCGTGAGGCGCGCAAGAACCAGGCGCACACGGTCATCAAGGAAATGAAGCTCCGGCCGAAGATCGACCCGCACGACTACGACACCAAGAAGGGTCACGTCGTTCGGTTCCTCAAGCAGGGCGACAAGGTCAAGATCACGATCATGTTCCGTGGTCGCGAGCAGTCCCGGCCGGAACTCGGCTACCGACTGCTGCAGCGTCTGGCTTCGGACGTCGAGGACCTCGGGTTCATCGAGTCGAACCCGAAGCAGGACGGCCGAAACATGATCATGGTCCTCGGTCCGCACAAGAAGAAGACCGAGGCGATGGCCGAAGCCCGCGAGGCGCAGGCCGCCCGCAAGGCCGAGCGCCAGGGTGTCGCCGCCGACGAGGCTCCCGCGAAGGAAGCCGCCGTCGAGGAGGGCACCGAGGTCGCCTCTGCCGAGGACACCGAGGCCGCCTCTCCCGAGGCACCCGCCGAGGCCTGATCCGAGGCCTGATCCGAGCCAGCCTGTCCCGGATCACCGACACAACATGACGCTCCCGCAAGCCGGTCCACCCGGACCGGTGGGGAGCGCCACCGACGAGGAGATAACGGCGCCATGCCGAAGAACAAGACGCACAGCGGTACCAAGAAGCGCTTCAAGGTCACCGGCTCCGGCAAGGTGCTCCGCGAGCGCGCCGGCAAGCGCCACCTGCTCGAGCACAAGTCGTCCAAGCTGACGCGTCGCCTCACCGGCAACGCCGAGATGGCCCCGGGCGACGCCGCGAAGATCAAGAAGCTTCTCGGCATCTGACGTCTCCGCTCCCTTCCGGAGCGGGACGCCATGACCGGGACCCCATCGAATTTCGGGCCGTGTGAACACACCCGCGGCCCCGCTACAAGGAGTTAAAAAGTGGCACGCGTCAAGCGGGCAGTAAACGCCCACAAGAAGCGCCGGGCGATCCTCGAGGCGGCCTCCGGCTACCGCGGTCAGCGTTCGCGCCTGTACCGCAAGGCCAAGGAGCAGGTCACCCACTCGCTGGTCTACAACTTCAACGACCGCAAGAAGCGCAAGGGCGACTTCCGTCAGCTGTGGATCCAGCGCATCAACGCCGCTGCCCGCCAGAACGGCATGACGTACAACCGCCTCATCCAGGGTCTGAAGGCCGCCAACATCGAGGTGGACCGCAAGATCCTCGCGGAGCTGGCCGTCAACGACGCCAACGCGTTCGCCGCCCTCGTCGAGGTCGCGCAGAAGGCCCTCCCGGCCGACGTGAACGCCCCGAAGGCCCCCGCCGCCGCCTAAGCGTCACGCTTCGCGCAGCAAGCCTCCACTGGCTTCAGCCCGGACCCGCAGGCCCCGTGCCTGCGGGTCCGGTGCGTTGACGTCCCACCTGTCTCCACCCGCAGTACGTACGGAAGCGAGCCGACCGCCATGGGTACCCCCGCCCCCGCCGAGCTGATCTCACCCCGGTCCCCGAGGGTGGCCGCCGCCAGGCGGCTCGCGCGGCGCAACTTCCGCACCAAGGAGCGCCGGTTCATCGCCGAGGGCCCCCAGGCCGTGCGCGAGGCCGTCGAGCACCGCGGAGCGGCGGGCGCGACCCTGATCGAGCTCTTCGCGACGGTCGAGGCGGCGGAGCGGTACAGCGGGATCATCGACGCCGCGCTGGCCGCCGGGGCCCGCGTGCACTACGCCTCCGACGAGGTGCTCGCCGAGGTCTCCCAGACCGTCACCCCGCAGGGGCTGGTCGGCGTCTGCCACTTCCTCGACTCGCCCTTCGAGGACATCCTGAAGGCCGAGCCCAAGCTCGTCGCCGTCCTCGCCCACGTCCGCGACCCGGGGAACGCCGGCACCGTGCTGCGCTGCGCGGACGCCGCGGGCGCCGACGCGGTCGTCCTCACCGACGCCTCCGTGGACCTGTACAACCCCAAGTCCGTCCGGGCCTCGGTGGGCTCCCTCTTCCACCTGCCCGTCGCCGTGGGCGTCCCCGTGGAGCAGGCCGTCGCGGGCCTGCGGGCCGCCGGCGTACGGATCCTCGCCGCGGACGGGGCCGGGACGGACGACCTCGACGCCGAGCTGGACGCGGGCACCATGGGAGGCCCCTCGGCCTGGGTGTTCGGCAACGAGGCCTGGGGCCTGCCCGAGGAGACCCGGGCGCTCGCCGACGCCGTCGTACGGGTCCCGATCCACGGCAAGGCCGAGAGCCTGAACCTCGCCACGGCCGCCGCGGTGTGCCTGTACGCGTCCGCGCGTGCACAGCGGGCGCCCGGAGGGTGCCGCTCCGTGACCCCCAGCTAGTAATGTGGCGGCGCGGGGGCCCACTGCGCTACTCGGAAATGTGGGGTACGGGGACATGACCGTCGGGACGAACAGCTCGCCAGGGGCCGCGAAGGCGGCCGGGACACCCACCCTGGCGGCCGTGCCCCCGCAGACCGCGGGCCGCGCCGGACAGGGCGCCGGGCCCGCGGACTTCGCCGGCCTCGGGATCGACCCCGACGACCTGCCCGACGGGCTCGTCGTCGCCGACCACACCGGCCGGGTGATCTGCTTCAACTCCGCCGCCGCCCGGATCACCGCCCTGGCCCCGGCCGAGGCGCTGGGCGCCCGGATCGAGCGGGCGCTGCCCCTGGAGGACCTCGACGGCCGCCGCTGGTGGACGCTGACGGACCCGTACGGGGGCCTGGCCACCCGCCGCGGGCAGCCCGAGCGGAACCTGCTCCTGCCCGGCGGCCGCGAGGTGCTGGTCTCCGCCCGGTACGTGCGCACCCACCCCACCGGCCCGCTGCGCCGCCTCGTGGTCACCCTGCGGGGCACCGAGGCCCGCCGGCGCACCGAGCGCAGCCACGCGGAGCTGATCGCCACCGTCGCGCACGAGCTGCGCTCCCCGCTCACCTCGGTCAAGGGGTTCACGGCGACCCTGCTGGCCAAGTGGGAGCGGTTCACCGACGACCAGAAGCGCCTGATGCTGGAGACCGTCGACGCGGACGCGAACCGGGTCACCCGGCTGATCGCCGAACTCCTCGACATCTCCCGCATCGACTCCGGCCGCCTCGAAGTGCGCCGCCAGCCCGTGGACATCGCCACCGCCGTCGGCCGCCACGTCCAGGCGCTCACCGCGAACGGCCAGGCCCCCGACCGGTTCCTCGTACGGGTGAGCCGTTCGCTCCCCGATCTGTGGGCCGACCCGGACAAGATCGACCAGATCCTCGGCAACCTCCTCGAAAATGCGGTGCGGCACGGCGAGGGAACGGTCACCATCGACGTGTCGCCGACCAGCCTGACGAACGCAGCGGGCAAGACCGAGGAGGGAACCGCCGTCACCGTGACCGACGAGGGCCCCGGGATCCCCGAGGAGTCGATGGGCCGCGTCTTCACCCGCTTCTGGCGGGGCAGCAAGCGCGGCGGCACCGGCCTGGGCCTGTACATCGTCAAGGGCATCGTGGAGGCCCACGGCGGCGCCATCACGGTCGGCCGCGGCCCCGGCGGCGGCGCCGAGTTCCGATTTATCCTGCCCGTCGGCGCGCCGGCGTACCTCACGCAGTAACCCTGCGGAGCGTCTCGCCAAGCGGCCCACGGGCTCCTTCACCCCCGGCGACCTTTAGACTCGTCCTTTGGCACCTTTGTGTCTCTGTGTCGACGGTCTGATCGCGCCGTACGGGGACCCACCAGCCAGCCATCGGAAGTACGGGAAGAGATGTCGGCACCGAACAAGTCGTACGACCCTGTCGAGGTCGAGGCACTGAAACCGGAAGAGATCGAGCGCATGCGGGACGAGGCGCTCGCCGCCTTCGCGTCCGCCGGCGACCTCGACGCGCTGCGCGAGGCGAAGAGCGCGCACATGGGTGACCGCTCGCCCCTGGCGCTCGCCAACCGCGAGATCGGCGCCCTGCCGCCGCACGCCAAGGCCGAGGCCGGCAAGCGCGTGGGCCAGGCCCGTGGGGCGGTGAACAAGGCCTTCGGGGCCCGCACCGTCGAGCTTGAGCGTGAGCGCGACGAGCGGGTGCTGGTCGAGGAGGCGGTGGACGTCACGCTGCCCTACGACCGCGTCCCGTCCGGCGCCCGCCACCCGCTGACCACGCTGATGGACCGCATCGCGGACATCTTCGTCGGCATGGGCTACGAGGTCGCCGAGGGCCCCGAGGTGGAGGCGGAGTGGTTCAACTTCGACGCCCTCAACTTCACGCCCGACCACCCGGCGCGCCAGATGCAGGACACCTTCTTCGTCCAGGGGCCGGCCGGCACCGAGGGCGACGAGTCCGGCGTCGTGCTGCGCACCCACACCTCCCCGGTGCAGGCGCGCTCCCTGCTGGAGCGCAAGCCGCCCGTGTACATCGTGTGCCCCGGCCGCGTGTACCGCACCGACGAGCTCGACGCGACCCACACCCCGGTGTTCCACCAGGTCGAACTGCTCGCCGTCGACGAGGGCCTGACCATGGCCGACCTCAAGGGCACCATGGACCACATGGTCCAGGAGCTGTTCGGCGAGGGCACGACCACGCGCCTGCGTCCGCACTTCTTCCCGTTCACCGAGCCGTCCGCCGAGATGGACATGCAGTGCTACGTGTGCCGCGGCGAGTCGGTGGGCAACCCCGACCGCCCCTGCCGTACCTGCTCCAGCGAGGGCTGGATCGAGCTGGGCGGCTGCGGCATGGTCAACCCCAAGGTGCTCATCGCCTGCGGCGTCGACCCGGAGAAGTACAGCGGGTTCGCCTTCGGGTTCGGCATCGAGCGGATGCTGATGTTCCGTCACAACGTTGAAGACATGCGAGACATGGTCGAGGGAGACGTTCGTTTCACCCGGCCGTTCGGGAGTGAGATCTGATGCGCGTCCCGCTTTCCTGGCTGCGGGAGTACGTCGACCTCCCCGCGGGTGAAACCGGTCGCGACGTCGCGGCCAAGCTCGTCGACGCGGGCCTTGAGGTCGAGACCGTCGAGCAGCTCGGCGCCGGGCTCAAGGGCCCGCTCGTCGTCGGTCAGGTGCTGACCATCGAGGAGCTGGAGGGCTTCCGCAAGCCGATCCGCTTCTGCACGGTCGACGTCGGCCGGGCCAACGGCACCGGCGAGCCGCAGGAGATCGTCTGCGGCGCCCGGAACTTCTCCGTGGGCGACAAGGTCGTCGTGGTCCTGCCCGGCGCGGTCCTGCCTGGCGACTTCGCGATCGCCTCGCGCAAGACGTACGGCAGGACCTCGCACGGCATGATCTGCTCCGGCGAGGAGCTCGGCATGGGCGACGACGGCACGCACGGCATCATCGTGCTGCCGCCGGAGCACGAGGTCGGCACCGACGCGATCGAGCTGCTCCAGCTCGTCGACGAGGTCCTCGACATCGACATCACCCCGGACCGCGGCTACTGCATGTCCATGCGCGGCGTGGCCCGCGAGGTGGCGACCGCGTACGGCCTGCCGCTGCGCGACCCGGCCCTGCTGGACGTGCCCGCCCCCAACTCGTACGGCTACCTCGTCAAGATCGACGACCCGGCGGGCTGCGACCGCTTCACCGCCCGCACCGTCACCGGTCTCGACCCCGAGGCGCGCTCCCCGATCTGGCTCACCCGCCGCCTGCAGAAGGCCGGCATGCGCCCGATCTCGCTCGCCGTCGACATCACCAACTACGTGATGCTGGAGCTCGGCCAGCCGCTGCACGCGTACGACCGCTCGCGCCTCGACGGCGCCATCGGCGTCCGCCGGGCCGAGCAGGGCGAGAAGTTCACCACCCTCGACGGGGTCAAGCGCACGCTCGACGCCGAGGACCTGGTGATCACCGACAACAGCGGGCCGATCGGTCTCGCCGGTGTCATGGGCGGTGCCAACACCGAGATCGCCGACTCCGTGACCGACCCCGAGACCGGCCAGGTCACGGGTACCACGGACGTGGTCATCGAGGCCGCGCACTTCGACTCGGTGTCGATCTCGCGCACCGCCCGCCGCCTCAAGCTGTCCTCCGAGGCGTCCAAGCGCTTCGAGCGGGGCGTGGACCCGCAGGCCGCCGCGGCGGCCGCGCAGCGGACCGTCGACCTGCTGGTGCTGCTCGCGGGCGGCACCGCCGAGGCCGGCGTCACCGAGCTCACCGCGCCGGGCGCCCCGCGCACCATCGCGATGCGCGCGGACCACCCGGACCGGGTCGCGGGCATGGACTACGGCCGCGAGACCGTCGTCCGCCGCCTCCAGGAGGTCGGCTGCGACGTCTACGGGCAGGACGAGCTCGTCGTCACCGTCCCCTCGTGGCGGCCCGACCTCGCCGAGCCGAACGACCTCGCCGAGGAGGTTATCCGGCTGGAGGGCTACGGCAACCTGCCGTCGACCCTCCCGCAGGTCCCCTCCGGCCGCGGCCTGACCGCCCGGCAGCAGCTGCACCGCCGGGTCGGCCGGGCGCTGGCCGGCGCGGGCTACGTCGAGGCGCTCAGCTACCCGTTCCTCGGTGAGGGCGTCTTCGACCAGCTCCAGCTGCCCGCGCACGACGCGGCGCGCCAGGTTGTCAAGCTGGTCAACCCCATCTCCGACGAGGAGCCGGCGCTGCGCACCACGCTGCTGCCGGGTCTGCTGGGTGCGCTGCGCCGCAACGAGAGCCGCGGCAGCCACGACCTGGCCCTCTTCGAGACCGGTTCGGTCTTCCGGGTCGGCGAGCAGCCGGGCGTCGCCGTGCGGCTGCCGGTCGACCGGCGTCCCACGGACGAGGAGATCGCCACGCTGAACGCCGCCCTGCCGGCGCAGCCGCGGTACGCCGCGGTCGCGCTGGCCGGTGCGCGCGAGCAGGCCGGCTGGTGGGGCAAGGGCCGCCCGGCGGACTGGGCGGACGCCGTCCAGGCCGCGCGGGTGCTGGCCGTCGAGGCCGGGGCCGAACTGGTGGTCCGCCAGGGCCAGTACGGTCCCTGGCACCCTGGCCGCTGCGCCGAGCTGGTCGTCACCCTCGACGGGGTGGAGCAGGTCATCGGCCACGCCGGCGAGCTGCACCCGCGGGTGGTCAAGGCGATGGGCCTGCCGGCCCGCACCAGCGCCATGGAGCTCGACCTCGACCGCCTCGCGGCGGCCGGCGGCCGGCCCGTGGAGGCGCCCCGGATCTCCACCTTCCCGGTGGCGACCCAGGACGTCGCGCTGATCGTCGACGCGTCGGTGCCGGCTGCGTCGGTGGAGGCGGCCCTGCGCAAGGGCGCGGGCGAACTCCTCGAATCGCTGCGGCTGTTCGACGTGTTCACCGGTGAGCAGGTCGGGGAGGGCAAGAAGTCCCTGGCGTACGCGCTGCGCTTCCGCGCGACCGACCGCACGCTGACGGCCGAGGAGTCCACGGCGGCCCGCGACGCGGCGGTGGCGCTGGCCGCTGAGCGTACGGGGGCGGTGCTGCGGGGCGCGTAGCCGCTGCCGCGGCCGCTGCCGCTGCCTTTCCGAGGGGCGCACCCGAAGCCGGGCTGCGCCCCTCACCCCTTCCCGGCGCCGCTGCGGGGGCGTGCCCCGGCTGCGCCGGGTGCCCTGGGGCTCCGCCCCAGACCCCGCGCCTCAAACGCTGGCGGGGCTGGTTTGTGCCCCGGGGCGCCGTGCCTTCAGCGAAGGCGGGGCTGGTGTGTGCCTGCGGGCGCCGCTGCGCGAGCGTGCCCCGGCTGCGCCGGGTGTCCTGGGGCTCCGCCCCAGACCCCGCGCCTCAAACGCCGGCGGGGCTGGATTTGCCCCCGAGCCCGTGCCTTCAGCGCAGGCGGGGCTGGATTGCGCCGAGCCCGTGCCTTCAGCGCCGGTGGGGAGACGACGGGTGCCGGGCGGCGCACCGGGTCTCGGTGGGAAGGCCCGGTGCGCTTGCGGCCCGGTTCCGGCCGGAGCCCGGCGACCAACCGGGCGCCGGCGGAACCGCGGCGCGCCGCCCGCCTGCCATGGAGTGTCGGGCAGACAGCAGAACGGGCGGCGCCTTGCCGGGTCGTCGCACTGTACGAGGGGGAGCCGACGACCCGAGCGGCCTCTTGGCGAGGCCCTTAAGTGAAGCGCCCCGAGCGGCCGTTGCGGCAGAGTGCGTATCGCATTTATGCGCGTACTCACTTCACACCCTGTGTGAATCGGACGCAGTACACCTCGTGTGAACGCCGGAACCACTAGCCTGAAGGGGACGAGCCCTTGGAGGGGCCCATGCAGCCCAATGCCCTGCTCGACGCCCTCCTCGCCGAGGCGGGCATGTCCCACGCCGGACTCGCCGCGCACGTGAACCAGGCGGGCCGGTCCCGGGGACTCGCCCTGCGCTACGAACACACCGCGGTCACCCGGTGGTTGAAGGGCCAGCGGCCCCGCGGCCAGGTGCCCGACCTGATCTGCGAGGTGCTCGGCGGCCGGCTGGGGCGCCCGGTGTCGCTGGACGACGTCGGATTCGGCGTGCCCGGCCAGCCCCTGGCCCCGCACGCCTCCCCGCTCAGCGGCTTCGTCGACCGCGCCGCCGCCCTGTGGCGCTCCGACGACCAGGGCCGCTACCAGCTGCTCACCGCCGAGGCGGTCACCGGCACGCCCGCCGTGATACCCGTCTGGGAGTGGGAGAACCCGCCCGAGGACGCCGACGTCTCGCGCGACGGGCCGAACCGGATCGGACCCGAGCACATCGAGATCCTGCGGGCCGCCCGCGCCCACTACGAGGTCATGTACCGCCGGGCCGGGGGTGTGGCCACCCGGGCCCGGATCGTCCGCTTCCTCGGCAGCGAGACCGCGCCCATGCTGCGCGGGAGTTACTCCGACAGCCTCGGCCGCAAGCTGCACCGGGCCACCGGTTCCCTCGTGGCGGTGGCCGGGATCTGCGCGTACGACTCCGACGCCCACGGGCTCGCCCAGCGCTACTTCCACCAGGCCCTGCGGCTGGCGAAGGCGAGCGGCGACCGCGGCCTCGGCGCGTACGTGATCGCGCTGATCGTCAACCAGAGCCTGCACCTGCGGGAGTACCGGCAGGCCGTCGCCTTCGCGGAGGCCGCGCTGCGCGCCGCGGGCCGGCACACCACCCCGGCCCTGGCCGCCGACCTGTACGCCATGCAGGCCAAGGCCTACGCCCAACTCGGCGATCCCGCAGCCGCCTTGGCCTGCATTCGGCACGCCGAGGCGGCGGCCGAGCGGATCCGGCCCGGTACGGAGCCCGACGAGACGGGGTACGTGCAGCCCGGGCTCGTCAACGTACAGGTGGCGGAGGCGCTGCTCAGCCTCGGCGACCTCGACGCCGCTCACGAGCAGGCGACGGCGGCCGTCGGCACGCCCGCGCACGACCGGGGCCGGGTCCACCGGCTGGCGATGCTGTGCGAGATCCAGTTGCGCCAGGGCGAGGCGGACCGCGCGGTGGCGGCGGCCGCCGAAATGGCCGAGCGGGCCACGGGGATGGAGTCGCTGCGGCTGCGCGACCGGCTGCGGGCGGTCCGCGAACAGCTGCTGACCAGCGGGTGTTCGGGTGCCCAGGAGACCGCTCAGCTCATCGACGGGGCGCTGCGCGTTCCGCTGTGACCGCCTCAGCTGCTGCCATGTTGCCACCAACGGATGCGGAAGGTGGCAGAACCGTGCAGTGGACGAACCTGAGTGAGCAGACCGTGTACAAGAACCGGTGGTTCGACGTGAACCTCGCGGATGTGGAACTCCCCGACGGCCGGCACCTGGACCACTTCGTGATCCGGCTGCGGCCGGTCGCCGTCGCCACCGCCGTGAACGAGGCGAACGAGGTGCTGCTGCTGTGGCGCCACCGCTTCATCACGGACAGCTGGGGCTGGGAACTGCCCGCGGGCGTGGTGGAGGACGGGGAGGACATCGAGAGCGCCGCGGCCCGGGAGATGGAGGAGGAGTCGGGCTGGCGGCCCGGCCCCCTGCACCATCTGATGACCGTGGAGCCCGCCAACGGGCTGACCGATGCCCGCCACCACCTCTACTGGGCGGACGGCGCGACGTACACCGGTCATCCGGAGGACGATTTCGAGTCCTCGCGGCGCGAGTGGGTGCCGCTCAAACTCGTGCCGGACATGATCGCGCGCGGCGAGGTCCCGGCCGCCAACATGGCGGCCGGACTCCTCCTCCTGCACCACCTGCGGCTCGGCTGACCGCGGACGGGCCCCGTCAGCCGCAGGGGATTCAGCCGTACGGGTAGAAGCCCGAGCCGGTCTTGCGGCCGAGACGGCCCGCGTCGACCATCCGCTGGAGCAGCGGGGGAGCGGCGTACAGCGGCTCCTTGTACTCGGCGTACATCGAATCGGCGATCGAGACGATGGTGTCCAGGCCGATCAGGTCGGACAGCTTGAGCGGGCCCATCGGGTGGGCGCAGCCCAGCTCCATGCCGTTGTCGATGTCCTCGCGGCTGGCGATGCCGGACTCGAACATCCGGATCGCGGAGAGCAGGTACGGGACGAGGAGCGCGTTGACGACGAAGCCCGACCGGTCCTGGGCGCGGACGGCGTGCTTGCCCAGCACGTCGCCCACCAGGGCCTCGGCCCGCTTGACCGTCTCCTCGCCCGTGGTCAGCGCGGGGATCAGTTCGACGAGCTTCTGCACCGGGGCCGGGTTGAAGAAGTGGATGCCGATGACCTGGTCCGGCCGCGAGGTCGCGACGGCCAGCTTGACCAGCGGGATCGAGGAGGTGTTCGAGGCGAGGATCGCGTCCGGGCGGGTGACCACCTGGTCGAGGACCTGGAAGATCTCCGTCTTGACCTGCTCGTTCTCGACGACCGCCTCGATGACCAGGTCGCGGTCGGCGAACTCGCCGAGATCGGTGGTGAACGTGAGGCGGGCCAGGGTGGCGTCCCGCTCCTCCTCCGTGATCTTGCCGCGTTCGGCGGCCTTCGTCAGGGAGTTGTGCAGCCGGGTGCGTCCGATCTCCAGGGCCTCGCCTGTGGTCTCGGCGACCTTCACCTCAAGGCCGCTGCGGGCGCACACCTCCGCGATGCCCGCACCCATCTGGCCACAGCCCACTACGCCGACTCGTGTGATGTCGGAAGGGAGGTCAGTCACTTCGTGCCTTTCGCTGCTCATCCGTCGGCGGGTCCCCCGTGGGTGCAGTGGTAACTGCGGTCCGGCGCCCGCCACGCCCCCCGACGTTACCCCCGACCTTGGCCCCGGTGGCGTGCCGGGGCGGGCATGCTGACTCCACGCGAGGCAATGTCACGGAACGGAACGGAGTCGTCACATGACGTACATCGGACGGCGGATGCTGCTGGCGGGGGCCGCCGGCGCACTGGCCGGCACCGCCGCGGGCCCGGCGGGGGCCGCACAGCGGGCGGAGGGGGCCGGCCGGGGGGCGGCTCCGCGTGAGCGGGGCGGAGCCGGCAGGGCCGGGGGCGCCGGAGCGGCCGCAGCGGAGTTCCGGGGCATGTGGATCGCCTCGGTGGAGAACGTCGACTGGCCCTCCGAGTCCGGGCTGAGCGCGGGAGCCCAGCAGAGCGAGCTGCTCGACCTCCTCGACACCGCCGTCGAGCGCCGGCTCAACGCGGTGGTCCTCCAGGTGCGGCCGGCCGCGGACGCGATGTGGCCGGCCGCCCGTGAGCCCTGGTCGCAGTGGCTGACCGGGGAGCAGGGCGTGGATCCCGGCTGGGACCCGCTGGGCACGGCGGTCCGGGAGGCCCGGGCCCGCGGGCTGGAGCTGCACGCCTGGTTCAACCCGTACCGGGTGGCGAACCACACCGACCCCGACCGGCTGAGCGAGGGCCATCCGGCCCGCCGCAACCCCGACTGGACGGTCGCGTACGGCGGGAAGCTGTACTACAACCCCGGGCTGCCCGAAGTGCGCGCGTTCGTGCAGGAGGCCATGCTCGACGCCGTCTCGCGCTACGCCGTGGACGGGGTGCACTGGGACGACTACTTCTACCCGTATCCCGTGGAGGACGAGTACTTCGACGACGACGACGCCTACCAGCGGCACGGGGGCGGCTTCGGCTCCCGGGAGGACTGGCGCCGCGACAACACCGACACCCTGGTGCGGGAGATGTCCGCCCGGCTGCGGGCGCTGCGCCCCGGGGTGCGGTTCGGCATCAGCCCCTTCGCCATCTGGCGCAACCGCGACCGCGACCCCCTCGGCTCGGCCACGCAGGCGGGGGTGGCCACGTACGACGACCTGTACGCGGACACCCGCAAGTGGGTCAAGGAGGGCTGGATCGACTACGTCGTGCCGCAGGCGTACTGGCCCATCGGCCACCCGACCGCGGACTACGCGAAGATCGTCCCCTGGTGGGCGCAGACCGTCGCCGGCACGGGCGTGGACCTGTACGTGGGGGAGGCGCTGTACCGGTGCGACGCGGACAGCGACACCGAGGCCTGGCGCGACCCGGCGGAGCTGTCCCGGCACCTGCAGTTCGCGCGCGGATACGCCGAGGTCCGCGGTCACGTCTACTTCTCGGCGAAGCAGGTGGTCGCGGACCCCAATGGAGCGATGGCCAGGGTCGTTGCCGACCATTACCCGACGACGGTGCCGCCGCGCTGAGCGGCCGCCGGTCGTGTGTCCTGTGGCGTGTGGCGGGGCGTGTGCGGGTGGGCTGCAGTCGATGTGCAGTCAGTGTGCGGGCTCGGCGGGGTGCTTGACGACGCAGTCGGGGCCCGGGGACATGACGGCCTCGTGGCCGTCCGAGAAACGGACCCGGTAGGGAGGGGTGCCGTTTTCGCCGAGTACCTGAGTGATCTCACCGACCTTGTCGTGCTGCCCGACGACCCTGCCGTGCTGCACGAGCTGGTCTCCCTCGGTCGCGCGCATTGCTGACCTCCTCGGAGGCGGTCTGGTTCCGGTGACAGCAGTTTACGGCGATTCGGGTGGATTAAGCCCGCTGGGTGACGGCGATGCAGACGAGGACGGCGCAGGCGGCGGCCGGGGCTGCCGGGGAGAGGTGTTCACCGAGCAGGGCGACCGACCAGACCAGGGTCAGCAGGGGCTGCGCGAGCTGGAGCTGGCTGGCCCTGGGGGCGCCGATCTCCGCCATGCCCCGGTACCAGACGTACAGGCCGAGGAAGGTGGAGCCGGCGGCCGCCCAGAGCAGGCCCGCCACCCCGTGGCCGGTGAGGTGCACCGGCTCGTACGCCAGGCCCAGCGCGGAGCCGGCCAGGCTGAGCGGCAGGCACAGCACCAGCGCCCAGCCGATCACCTGCCAGCCGGGCAGGACGCGGGCGAGGCGTCCGCCCTCGGTGTAGCCGGCCGCACAGACCAGCAGGGCTGCGAACAGGTAGCCGTCGCCCGCGGAGAGGGCGCCGCCGCTCTGCGTCAGGGTGAAGCCGAGGACGACGCCGGCCCCGGCGAGGGCGGCGCCCCAGAACCGGCGCGAGGGGCGGGCCCCGGTCCGCAGCGCGGACAGCGTGGCGGTCGTCAGCGGGAGCAGGCCGACCACGACGGCGGCGTGCGAGGTCGTGGCGGTGGTGAGGGCCAGGGTGGTGAGCAGCGGGAATCCCACGACCACTCCGCCGGCGACCACGGCCAGCCCCGCCCAGTGCTCGCGGCCGGGCAGCGGGACCCGCCCGGCGAGCAGGAACCCGCCCGCGATCACGGCGGCGAGCACACTGCGCACGGCGACGAAGGACCAGGGGCCGAAGCTCTCCAGGCCCCAGGCGGTGGAGGGGAAGGTCAGGGAGAAGGCGACCACGCCGAGCGAGGCGAGGGCGGTACCGCTTCCGAGCCGTGCCCCGCCGAGCCGGGCCCCGCGGGCCGGGGCGGACGCGGTAGCGGCGGGGCGGGCCCCGACCGCTATCGAGGTCGAGCGAGTAGCGCTATTCTGTGCTGTCATGTACGAGAGTAGCAGTGTGGCGGCACTGGCAGAAACGCTGCGGTCGGAGCTCGACCGCTACCCGGTGGGCGGAAAGCTCCCGTCGAGCCGGGCCCTCGTCGAGCGCTACCGGGTCAGTCCCGTCACCGTCTCCCGCGCCCTCGCACGGCTCGCCTCCGAGGGGCTCGTCGTCACCCGGCCCGGCGCCGGGGTGTTCCGGGCGGCCCCGCGCACGGCCGGGCACGCCCCCGGCGACACCTCCTGGCAGGAGGTCGCCCTCAGTGCCGAGGGCGCGGGCGAGGTGATACCGCGCGCCGTGGACGCCTCCGGGGTGCTGAACTCCCTGGCCGCGCCGCCGCCCGGGGCGATCGAGCTCAACGGCGGCTACCTCCATCCCTCGCTGCAGCCCGAGCGGGCCATGGCCGCAGCCCTCGCCAGGGCCGGCCGGCGCCCCGGCGCCTGGGGCCGGCCGCCCCTGGAGGGGCTGCCCGAGCTGCGCGCCTGGTTCGCCCGGGAGATCGGCGGCCCGGCGGGCGCCCTCACCGCCGCCGACGTCCTGGTCACCGCGGGCGGACAGAGCGCGCTGACCACCGCCCTGCGCGCGCTGGCCCCGCCGGGGGCGCCCGTGCTCGTCGAATCCCCGACCTACCCGGGCCTGCTGTCCATCGCCCGTGCCTCCGGATGCCGGCCGGTGCCCGTGCCCATGGACGCCGAGGGGGTCCGCCCGGAGCTGCTGGCCGCCGCGTTCGAGGCCACCGGGGCGCGGGTCTTCGTATGCCAGCCGCTCTTCCAGAACCCGACGGGGGCGGTGCTGGCCCCCGCGCGGCGCTCGGAGATCCTGCGGATCGCCCGCGCCGCCGGGGCCTTCGTCGTCGAGGACGACTACGCCCGCTCCCTGGCCCACGAGGACTGCGGGCTGCTGCCGGCCACCCTCGCCGCCGAGGACGCCGACGGGGTCGTCGTCCACGTCCGCTCCCTCACCAAGGCCACCTCGGCCAGCCTGCGCGTGGGCGCCCTCGCCGCGCGCGGGCCGGTGCTGGAGCGGCTGCGCGCCATCCAGGTGGTGGACAGCTTCTTCGTGCCCCGGCCCTTGCAGGAAGCCGCCCTGGAGCTGGTCGGGGCGCCCGCGTGGCCCCGCCACCTGCGGGCCGTCGCCACCGCTCTGCGCCACCGGCGGGACGTGCTCGCCGGCGCACTGCGGCGGGAGCTGCCCGAGCTGGAACTGTCCCATCTGCCCACGGGCGGGTACCAGTTGTGGGTCCGCGTGGCCGCCGGGGACGACGACGCGGCCTTCGCGGCGGCGGCCCTGCGCGCCGGTGTCGCGGTCGCGCCCGGCCGCCCGTACTTCTGTGCGGAGCCGCCGGGCGCCTACGTCCGGCTCAGCTTCGCCGGGGTCTCCGGCACGGCAGAGCTGCACGAGGCGGTCCAGCGGCTGCGCGAGGGGCTCGCCGATGCCGCCGGCGGTCGCGCCGGCGTCCGCGGTGACGCCCAGGGCGGCGCCTTGGGCCATGCCCCCGGCCATGCCCTCGGTCGAGACGCTTGACCGCATGCGGCAAGCGGCTCACCATCGCCGCATGAATGTTCGGGTTTCGCTGGTGGCCGCAGCCCGTGGCTGCTCGCTGCTCGCCGAGCGCTTCGACGACGACCGCCCGCTGGACGTGGCCGGCTGGCGCGCGGTCGAGTCCGCCGCCCACGGGCTCGTCCCCCTCGGCGCCGCCGAGCTGCGCTACTGCTCGCCGACCCCGCGCAGCCGGGCCACGGGCCAGGCCCTCGGCTACGCCCCGCTCGCGCAGCCCGCGCTGCGCGAGTGCGACATGGGCCGCTGGCGCGGGCTGACGCTGGCCGAGGTGGCGGAGCGCGAGCCCGGGGCGGTGGACCTCTGGCTCAGCGATCCCCTGGCCGCCCCGCACGGCGGCGAGTCCCTGCTCGCCTTCATCTCCCGCATCGGCGGCTGGCTGGACAGCCGGCCCGCGGACGACGGCGGGGCCATCGTGGCGGTAGCCGAGCCGTCGGTGCTGCGGGCCGCGCTGGTGTACGCGCTGAGGGCGGCCCCGCTGACCTACTGGAGCGTGGACGTCCGACCGCTGTCCACGGTCACCCTGACCGGCTGGTCGGGCCGCTGGCACCTGTCGCTGCCGGCCCCCGCGTAGGGCGCGGAGCCGATGGTCAATTCGGTGGAGGCGGAGCCGGAGAGCGGCTTAGCCTGCGGGCATGACCGACCTTGTGATCACCACGCTCGCCGAGCGTCCCGAACTGGCCGGCCGGCTCTGGGACATGCAGGACTCCTGGCCGGAGTTCTCCCGCCACGACCCGGTCGGCTGGCTCCTGTACCCGCGGATGGTGACGGAGCTGGCGCCGTACGTCCTGGTCGCGACGGACGGCGACGAGGTGATCGGCCGCGGGTTCAGCGTGCCCTTCGCGCAGCACGCGAAGGGCCGTGACGGGGTGCTGCCCCCGCGGGGCTGGGACCAGGTCCTCCTGTGGGCCTTCTCCGACCTGCGGCGCGGGATCACCCCGGACACGGTCAGCGCCATCGAGATCAGCATCGCCGCCGGCCGGCAGGGCGAGGGCCTGTCCGGGCGGATGCTGTCGGTGATGCGCGAGAACGCCCGCGCCCGCGGCTTCACCGAGGTGGTGGCCCCGGTCCGCCCGAGCGGCAAGCCGGCCGAGCCGGACACCCCGATCCAGGAGTACGCGTACCGCACCCGCGCGGACGGCCTGCCGTACGACCCGTGGCTGCGCGTCCACGCCCGCGCGGGGGCGGTCATCGATTCGGTCGCCCCCTTCTCGATGACGATCACCGGCACCCTCGCGGAGTGGCGCGCGTGGACCGGCCTCCCCTTCGACACCCCGGGCCCGGTCCACGTCCCGGGCGCCCTGACCCCGGTCCGCTGCGAACCGGAGCAGGGCTACGCGGTGTACGTGGAACCGAACGTCTGGGTCCGCCACCGGCTGTGAGGGACCCGGCTGACGGATCCGGCCCGCGGGGGGATCCGGCTGTCTAGGAGCCCTTGTACGAGCCGATCGGCGTCGCCGTCCCGCAGGAGGAGGAGCCCAGTTTCGCCACGGACGAGATCCGGTCGTGGAGCCCGAACCAGTCGCCGAGCTTCGAGACCGAATAGCCCGGCCGTACGCAGTACTTGGCTCCGCCGTAGTACGCGTCGACGTACACGTACCAGGAGACGCTGTTGCGGTTCCACAGCGAGTCGAACCGGTCGTTGTCCCCGCCCAGGGCCGGCGCGGAGGCCGTGTAGGCGGTGAAGATGCCGGCGTAGCCGGCGTCGGACCAGGCGCACAGGCGGTTGTCCGCGCACTGGGCGGCGCTCGCCGACGCGGGCGCCTGGGCCGTGGCGAAGGCGACCGCCGCGGCGCCCAGCAGGACCGCCGCCCGTTGCAGGGCGCGGCGCGGGCGGGACGTCCTACGCGGTGAACTCGGCGCAGCAGTCATGCTCGTACTCCTCTTCCGTCTTCTCTGGCTTCTTCTCCGGCTGCCTTTCCCCGGGCCGTGGTGCCCGTCGGGAAGGCCGAGAGGAAGCCTGGGGCCGGCCGGCCGCCGGCGGCCATGCCCTTAAGCCACGGCTTAAGGGCAGGTCCCGCGGAGCAGTTCCCGGCCCAGGGGGGTCGTGACGTGCAGCACGGATCCCCCGCGGCGGCTGGTGGTGATGAGCCCGGCACCGCGCAGCGCCTTCGCGTGCTGGCTGGCCGCCGCCGGGGTGACGCCGAGCCGCCGGGCCAGCTCGGTGGTGCCGCAGCCTTCCGCGACGAGGTGCAGGGCGGCGGCCCGGGTGCGCCCCAGCAGGGCGCCGAGGCCCGCGCCGTCGGCCGGGCCGCGCCCGGGCCACAGCGCGGAACCGGTCTCGGGGCCGGTCACGGCCGGTACGGTCAGCCGCGGTACGGCCTCGTCGTCGTACGGGTCGTACAGCAGGCTGAGTTCGCGCCAGGAGAACACCGTCGGCGCGAGGACCAGCCCCCGCCCGCCCAGGTGGACTTCGACCGCGCGCGGGTGGCGCACCTCCAGCACGGGCGGGAGCCAGCGCACCAGCGGCGGGCACAGCGAGGCGAGCAGCCCCTCGACGCCTTCGTCGAGGAAGGTCCGGGCGTACTGGGCGCGCACCGCGTCGAGCCGTGACCGGCAGGCGGACCAGTACGGCCCGACGGCCGCCCGGTGGCAGGCCGCGAACGCCGCCGCCAGCTGCCGCCGGGCCCCGCCGTCCCCCTCGGCCAGGCTCCGCGCCCAGGCCGTGTGGGCGGGGTCGAAGGCGACGGCCTCCACCTCGCGGCGGACCCGGGCCCGGGGTGCCCGCAGCAGCCCGTCGACGGCGTGCTCCGGGTCGGGCGAGTCACCGGCCAGCGCCAGCAGGTCGAGTCCGGGGCCGCGGGCCGGCAGCAGGGCGGTGAGAGGCGCCGTGTCCTGCGCCGTGTCCTGCACCAGGCGCCCGGCCACTTCCGCGCGCCACCGGCGGAACGGCACCGGGCAGGAGCGCCTGCCCAGCATCTCCAGGCTGTAGTACGTCTCCGCCGCGGCCCCGACGGTGCCGGCGACCCGGGTGCGGGCGAGATCGTCCGCGGTGAAGTGGATGCGCAACACCCCTGACCCCCGTCACGGTGCGGCGGCGCGGGCGGACTCGGCGCCGCGCGGCAGCCGCTTTCGCGGGCACACCACCATGGTGGGATGCCACCGCGAGGCCTTCAATGCCCTTTCCGGCCCTCTTGCGCCCCGTCAGGCCCGCCGCTCCGGATCCCGTCGGCCACTGGGCCCGCGGCCATTGGGCAGGCAAGATCAGGTATCCGGGAACCATCTGACTCGGAGGGGTGCGGCATGGGGGACACGGAGGAGTCCGGCGCGGCGGCGCAGGGGCTTGAGGAATACCGGGGGGAGCTGACCGGGTACTGCTACCGGATGCTGGGCTCGTACGCGGAGGCCGAGGACGCCGTGCAGGAGACGCTGGTCCGGGCGTGGCGGGGCGCCGACCGCTTCGAGGGCCGGTCGTCGCTGCGGTCGTGGGCCTACCGCATCGCCACCCGCGTCTGTCTGGACGCCCTCGCCTCGGGCAAGCGGCGGGCGCTGCCGATGGACCTGTCCGGCCCGAGCGAGGGCGGCACGCCGCCGGCACCCCCGGAGGACTCCGAGCTGTGGGTGGGACCCTGTCCCGGCCAGGACCCGGAGGCGGCGGCGACGACGGGCGAGTCGGTGCGGCTGGCGTTCGTGGCCGCGCTGCAGCACCTGCCGCCCAGGCAGCGGGCCACGCTGATCCTGCGGGACGTCCTGGGCTTCTCGGCGCGCGAGGTCGCCGACCTGCACGGCTCCACCGTCGCCTCGGCCAACAGTGCTCTGCAGCGGGCCCGCGCCACGCTGGCCGAGCGCCGCCGGGAGTCGGACGGGCCGGCCGCCCGGCCGTCCGACGTGCACGTCCGCCGGGTGCTGGCCGAACGGTACGCCACGGCCTTTTCCCGGTACGACATGGAGGAGCTGAACATGCTCCTCCATGTCGACGCCACGTTGTGCCTGCCGCCGTACGCGAAGTGGATGCGCGGTGTGCCCGACATCCGGGCGTGGCTCACCGGTCCCGCGATCGGCTGCCGCGGCTCACGGCTGGTCCCGACCGTGGCGAACGGCTCCCCGGCCTTCGGCCAGTACCGTCCCCGCCCGGACGGCACCGGCTACGTACCGTGGGCCCTGCAGGTCGTCGAGTTCTCCGGCGACCGGATCACGGGCATCACGGCCTTCCGTGACACCGGTCGCCTCTTCCCGCTCTTCGGCCTGCCGGGCAGCCTGGGTCAGGACGACCGGCCAGGCTCTCGTGCCTGACTGCATACCCTTTGCATAAAAGTGCAGCGGTACGTATAGTCATGCCATCGAGGAGGAGGGTCCGATGGTGGTTCGTGTAGCGGTGGCCGGAGCGAGCGGGTACGCAGGCGGAGAGGTCCTGCGGCTGCTCCTCGCCCATCCCGAGGTGGAGATCGGCGCGCTGACCGGCAACTCCAACGCCGGACAGCTCTTCGGCACCCTCCAGCCGCACCTGGTCCCGCTCGCGGGTCGCACCCTGGAGGCGACCACGCCCGAGGTCCTGGCCGGGCACGACGTCGTGTTCCTGGCGCTGCCGCACGGGCAGTCCGCCGCCGTCGCCGCCCAGCTCGGCGACGAGGTGCTCGTCGTCGACATGGGCGCCGACCACCGGCTGAAGGACTCCGCCGACTGGGACCGGTTCTACGGCGCCCCGCACGCCGGCACCTGGCCCTACGGGCTCCCCGAGCTGCCCGGCGGCCGCGCCGCGCTGGAGGGCACCAAGCGCATCGCCGTTCCCGGCTGCTTCCCCACCGCCGTCTCGCTCGCGCTGTACCCGGCCTACGCCGCGCAGCTCGCCGAGCCGGAGGCCGTGATCGT
Organism: Streptomyces sp. NPDC006326; assembly: GCF_040612915.1. Classification (NCBI taxonomy): domain Bacteria; kingdom Bacillati; phylum Actinomycetota; class Actinomycetes; order Kitasatosporales; family Streptomycetaceae; genus Streptomyces; species Streptomyces sp. NPDC006326. The sequence continues at coordinate 24,655 of NZ_JBEXRC010000014.1, forward strand.
CGCGGCCACCGGCACCTCCGGCGCCGGAAAGGCCCTCAAGCCGCACCTGCTCGGCTCCGAGGTCATGGGATCGGTGAGCCCCTACGGCGTGGGCGGCGGCCACCGGCACACCCCCGAGATGGTGCAGAACCTCTCCCCGCTCGCCGGAGAGCGGGTCAGCGTCTCCTTCACGCCGACCCTCGTGCCCATGTCCCGCGGCATCCTCGCCACCTGCTCCGCGACGGCCCGCCCCGGCACCACCGCCGAGGCGGTCCGGGCGGCGTACGAGAAGGCGTACGCGGACGAACCCTTCGTCCACCTGCTCCCGGAGGGCCAGTGGCCGGCCACCGCCTCCGTCCAGGGTTCCAACGCCGTCCAGATCCAGGTCGCGTACGACGAGTCCGCGCAGCGGATCATCGCCATCAGCGCCATCGACAACCTCACCAAGGGCACCGCCGGCGGTGCCGTGCAGAGCATGAACATCGCCCTCGGGCTCCCCGAGGGCCTGGGACTTTCCACGACCGGAGTGGCTCCGTGAGCGTCGCACGCGCAGCCACCGGGCTGACCGTGCGGAAGACGACGACGGCCGCAGACGAGGAGATGCAGTGAGTGTCACGGCAGCACAGGGATTCACGGCCGCGGGCATCGCGGCCGGGATCAAGGAGAACGGCAACCCGGACCTGGCCCTGGTGGTCAACAACGGGCCGCGGCTGGCAGCGGCGGGCGTCTTCACCTCCAACCGCGTCAAGGCCGCGCCGGTGCTCTGGTCCGAGCAGGTCCTGCGCGGCGGCACCGTCAGCGCGGTCGTCCTGAACTCCGGCGGCGCCAACGCCTGCACCGGCCCCAAGGGCTTCCAGGACACCCACGCCACCGCCGAGAAGGTGGCGGAGGTGTTGGGCGGCGAGCACAGCGCGGGCGAGGTCGCCGTCGCCTCCACGGGCCTGATCGGGGTCCTGCTCCCCATGGACAAGCTGCTGCCGGGCATCGCAACCGCGGCCGCCGCGCTCACCACCGACGGCGGTGAGGCCGCCGCCGTCGCGATCAAGACCACCGACACCGTGCACAAGACGGCCGCCGTGACCCGGGACGGCTGGACGGTCGGCGGCATGGCCAAGGGCGCGGGCATGCTCGCCCCGGGCCTGGCCACCATGCTCGTCGTGCTCACCACCGACGCCGACCTGGACCACGCCGTCCTCGACCGGGCGCTGCGCTCCGCGACCCGCACCACCTTCGACCGCGTCGACTCCGACGGCTGCATGTCCACCAACGACACGGTGCTGCTGCTCGCCTCCGGCGCCTCCGGCCGGGTGCCGGCGTACGAGGAGTTCGCCGAGGCCGTCCGGACCGTCTGCGACGACCTGGCCCGCCAGCTGATCGGCGACGCCGAGGGCGCCAGCAAGGACATCCGGATCGAGGTCGTGGGTGCGGCCAGCGAGGAGGACGCCGTCGAGGTCGGCCGCTCCATCGCCCGCAACAACCTGCTCAAGTGCGCGATCCACGGCGAGGACCCGAACTGGGGCCGGGTGCTCTCCGCCATCGGCACCACCAAGGCCGCCTTCGACCCGGACCGCCTGAACGTCGCCATCAACGGGGTCTGGGTCTGCAAGAACGGCAGCGTCGGCGAGGACCGCGAGCTGGTCTCGATGAAGGACCGCGAGGTCCGCATCACCGCCGACCTGGCCACCGGCGGCGAATCCGCCGTCATCTGGGCCAACGACCTCACCGCCGAGTACGTCCACGAGAACAGCGCCTACTCCTCATGAGCAACGACAAGGCCGGCCAGCCCGGCGCCGGAACCACGCGCAAGCACACCGCCCTGCCCAAGGCGCAGATCCTCATCGAGGCCCTGCCGTGGCTCACCCGGCACAACGGCAAGATCGTCGTCATCAAGTTCGGCGGCAACGCCATGGTCGACGAGGGCCTCAAGGCCGCCTTCGCCCAGGACGTCGTCTTCCTGCGCCAGGCCGGCCTGCGGCCCGTCGTGGTGCACGGCGGCGGCCCCCAGATCAACGCCCAGCTCGACAAGCAGGGCCTGGTCAGCGAGTTCAAGGCGGGCCTGCGCGTCACCACCCCGGAAGCCATGGACGTCGTACGGATGGTCCTGGCGGGCCAGGTACAGCGCGAGCTGGTCGGGCTGCTGAACCAGCACGGGCCCCTCGCCGTCGGCCTGACCGGCGAGGACGCCCACACCATCACCGCCACCCGGCACGTCCCGGAGATCGACGGCGAGCCCGTCGACATCGGGCGGGTCGGCGAGATCACCGCCATCGACACCGGCGCGATCGAGGCGCTGCTCGCCGACGGCCGGATCCCGGTCATCTCCTCCATCGCCCGCAGCGCCGACGACCACCACGTCTACAACGTCAACGCCGACACGGCGGCCGCGGCCCTCGCCGCCGCCCTCGGCGCCGAGACGCTGATGGTCCTCACCGACGTGGAAGGCCTGTACGCGGACTGGCCGCTCAGCGACGAGGTCATCAGCCGCCTCACGGTCAGCGAGCTGGAGAAGCTGCTGCCCGAGCTGTCCAGCGGGATGGTGCCCAAGATGGAGGGCTGCCTGCACGCCGTCCGCGGCGGCGTGAGCACGGCCCGCGTGATCGACGGACGGGTTCCGCACTCGATCCTGCTGGAAATCTTCACCGACGAGGGAATCGGCACGATGGTCGTGCCCGACGCACAGGGAGGGGAAAGCGAGTGACCGGCAACCAGGAGTACGCGGCCCGCTGGCAGGGCGCGCTGACCGACAACTACGGCACGCCCGCGCTGGCCCTCGTACGCGGCGAAGGCGCCCAGGTATGGGACGCCGACGGCAAGCAGTACACCGACTTCGTCGGCGGGATCGCCGTCAACGCCCTCGGCCACGCCCACCCCGCGGTCGTCGCGGCGGTGACCGGCCAGATCACCACCCTCGGCCACGTCTCCAACCTCTACGCCTCCGAGCCGGTCATCGCGCTCGGCGAACGGCTCCTCCAGCTCTTCGGGCGCCCCGGCCGGCTTTTCTTCTGCAACTCCGGCGCAGAGGCCGTCGAGGCCGCCTTCAAGATCGGCCGGCTGACCGGGCGGACCCACATGGTCGCCACCGACGGCGGCTTCCACGGCCGGACCATGGGTGCGCTCGCCCTCACCGGCCAGCCCAGGAAGCAGGACCCGTTCCGGCCGCTGCCCGGCGATGTCACCCATGTCCCGTACGGCGACGTCGAGGCCCTGCGGGCCGCCGTCACCGAGGAGACCGCCCTCGTCGTCATCGAGCCGATCCAGGGCGAGAACGGCGTCGTCGTACCGCCCGCCGGATACCTGACGGCCGCCCGCGAGATCACCAGGGCCACCGGCACCCTGCTCGTCCTCGACGAGGTGCAGACCGGCATCGGCCGGTGCGGCCACTGGTTCGAGCACCAGGCCCACGAGGGTGTGGAACCCGACCTCGTCACCCTCGCAAAGGGTCTGGGCGGCGGTCTGCCGATCGGCGCCGTGGCCGCCTTCGGACCGGCCGCACAGCTCCTGCAGCCCGGCCAGCACGGCACCACCTTCGGCGGCAACCCGATCGCCTGCGCCGCCGGCCTCGCGGTGATCGACACCATCGCCGCGGAGGGACTCCTCGACCAGGTCAAGACCCGCGGGGAGCGGCTGCGCTCGGGAATCGAGGGCGCCGGCCACCCGCTCGTCTCCCATGTCCGTGGGGAGGGCCTCCTCCTGGGTATCGTGCTGACCAAGCCGCTCGCACCGCAGGTGCAGCAGGCGGCCCAGGATGCCGGCTTCCTGGTCAACGCGCCCGCCCCCGACGTCGTACGGCTCATGCCCCCGTACGTCCTGACCGAGGCCGAGGCGGACGCGTTCGTCCAGGCGCTGCCGGCGATCCTCGACGCAGCCAACGGGGACGGACGAACCGGGGAATGAGACGACGATGAGCCAGGCGCAGGACAACGAGCAGTGGGGATCCCCCCCGGCGGAGGCCGGGGGAGGGCCCTCCGTCCCCCAGACCCGTACCGCCCGCCACCGCCGGATCGTGGACATCCTCAACCGGCAGCCGGTGCGCTCCCAGAGCCAGCTGGCCAAGCTGCTCGCCGACGACGGGCTGAGCGTCACCCAGGCGACGCTCTCCCGCGACCTCGACGAGCTGGGCGCGGTGAAGATCCGCAACACCGGCGGTGAGCTCATCTACGCGGTGCCCAGCGAGGGCGGTTTCCGCACCCCGCAGGCACCGCTGGGCGAGTCGGCGAAGGAGGAGCGCATGCGGCGCCTCTCCGGGGAACTGCTGATCTCGGCGGAGGCCTCCGCGAACCTCGTGGTCCTGCGCACCCCGCCGGGTGCCGCGCAGTTCCTCGCCTCGGCGATCGACCAGGCCGAACTCCACGCCATCCTCGGCACGATCGCGGGCGACGACACCCTGATGCTGATCAGCCGCGACCCCGCGGGCGGCCAGGCCCTCGCGGACCACCTCCTGCGCCTGGCCCAGAAGGAAGGCTGACGGCAGCCCTTCCGCAGGCGGTGGCAGATCCCGGGCGCCCGGGCCCGGGCCCGGGCACGTCGCCCGGGACGTTCAGTACCGCGTGACGGCCAGGGGGCCGTCCGTCGTGCCGATCGCGATGTGGGGACGGCGGCGGGGGCTGGCCCAGCGGAGGATCTCGCGCATCGCCCGCTCCGGGACCGAGACGCAACCGGCCGTCGCCCCCTTGCCGTGGACGTGGAGGAAGATGCCCGCGCCGCGGCCGTGCACCGGGCGGTCGTAGTTGAAGCCGATGACCAGCGCGTGCGCGTACTGCTTCTCGTACGCGACCAGGTGCTCCGCCTCGCCCGGGGCGCAGTCCGCGGGCAGGGGCTCCACCCAGCGGTTGTAGGCGGCCGAGGCGTTGTCCTGGCACCACCAGGACTGCTGCGTCACCCGCCGGTAGCGGTACTCGGTCCCCGCCGGGGCGCGGACGGTGCCGAAGGCGTACGGCAGCGCGTACAGGCCGGTCGGCGTGGTGTTGGTGCCCTGGATGCGGGACCGGCCCTCCGTCAGGCCGTTCGCGCCGAAGCGGGCTTCGGTGGTGCCGGCCTCGTACCAGCGGCCCGCCCGCCGGTCCCACCACGTCACCCGCCCCGTGGTCGATCCGGGGGCGGGTGCGACGGCGGTGACCAGCTGGCTGCCGCCGCCCGTGTCGGCGAGACGGGCCGGCAGCGGCGGAGAGCCGTGGGGGAGCAGGCTGGTGACGATCAGTGAGCCGGTGACGACAGCGGTACGCAGCACATGTCAGACGGTACGGGGCGGAAGGGGCAGCGGCAGCGCAGGCAGGCCGTCAAGACTCGAACCGATGTGGTCCTTCTTCTCGCAGTACTCCGCGAACTCCTCGTCGCTCTTGCGCCCGAAGTACTCCGCGTGGAGGGTGCGCTCGCCCTGGTACTCCATGAGGGGGACCGCGTACCCGCAGACGTCGGCGATGCGGCGGGCGCGCACGACGATGACCGCCCGCGCCGAGGGCCCGTCGGCGTCCCCGAACAGGCCGATGAGCTCCCCCCAGCGCGGGTCGTCGCGGAAGACCGCCTCGCCCTCGCCGTGGATGCGCACGATGTTCGGCGGTCCGCTGAAGGCGCACCACATCAGGGTGATCCGGCCGTTCTCGCGGACGTGGGCGATGGTCTCGGCGCCGCTGCCGCCGAAGTCGAGGTAGGCGAGGGTCTGCTCGTCGATGACGACGAGCGTTCCCGAACGGCCCTTGGGGGACAGGTTGACGTGGCCGTCACCGGCGAGCGGTGCGGTCGCGGTGAAGAAGACCGGCTGCTCCTCGATGAAGGTGCGCAGCCGGCCGTCTATGCGTGTGTGAAGCTTTCCCATGGACCGATTATCGGCCGGAACGGTCGGTTCAGGCCGCGGGGTTCAATCCCACAGATCCCGACGGGAACGCCACAGCCGCCGGTCGCCGTGCGCCGTGGGCGCGTGCAGCGGCTCCGGTCCCGCACCGTCCTCGTCCGGCAGCCGCAGCCCCGCAGCGCGCGGCTTCGCGAGCCACCGGGGCCGACGGGTCGTCCGGCAGCGCGAGCAGGGCCGCATGGTCGGGGTGGCGTCCAGCCGGCGCAGCCCGGCCAGGGCGGCGTCCGTCCACAGCCGGCCCGCCGCCGAGTCCCGCTCGGCGGCGGCCTGCCGGGCCGGCTCCCGTACGCCGAGCAGTCCGGCGTCGATCGTGATCCGCGCCGCGAACAGCCGGGTCGGGCGGTCGGTGCTCCTGCGCAGGGCGTCCAGGATGGCGCCGCGCTCCGCGCCGGTCAGCGCGTTCCAGCTCCACTCCCGCGACGGCCGCCCGGGCCGCCACCACGCGGCGAGGCCGGGCTCCCCGTCCAGCAGCCTCACGGCGGCGGCGCGCAGCTGGTCAGCGGCCGGGCGGCAGCCCTGATTGACGAAACATACGGAGTAGTGCATAGTTATGCCTGTCGTTGAATGCACTGTAAGGAGAAACCCGTGACCGAGCGCGTCGTACTCGCCTACTCGGGCGGCCTGGACACCTCCGTCGCCATCGGCTGGATCGCCGAGGAGACGGGCGCCGAGGTCATCGCCGTTGCCGTGGACGTCGGCCAGGGCGGCGAGGACCTGGACGTCATCCGCAAGCGCGCGCTCGACTGCGGTGCCGTGGAGGCCGAGGTCGCGGACGCCAAGGACGAGTTCGCCAACGAGTACTGCCTGCCGGCGATCAAGGCGAACGCCCTCTACATGGACCGCTACCCGCTGGTCTCGGCGCTCTCCCGGCCCACGATCGTCAAGCACCTGGTCGCCGCCGCCAAGAAGCACGGCGCCACGACCGTCGCCCACGGCTGCACCGGCAAGGGCAACGACCAGGTCCGCTTCGAGGCCGGCATCGTCGCCCTCGCGCCCGACCTCAAGTGCATCGCCCCCGTCCGCGACTACGCGATGACCCGCGACAAGGCGATCGCCTTCTGCGAGGAGAAGAACCTCCCGATCGCGACCACCAAGAAGTCCCCGTACTCCATCGACCAGAACGTCTTCGGCCGGGCCGTGGAGACGGGCTTCCTGGAGGACATCTGGAACGCGCCGATCGAGGACATCTACGAGTACACCTCGAACCCGGCCGTCCCGCGCGAGGCCGACGAGGTCGTCATCTCCTTCAAGGAGGGCGTCCCGGTCGCCATCGACGGCAAGCCCGTCTCGGTGCTCCAGGCCATCCAGCAGCTCAACGAGCGCGCCGGCGCGCAGGGCATCGGCCGGATCGACATGGTCGAGGACCGTCTCGTGGGCATCAAGTCCCGCGAGGTCTACGAGGCCCCGGGCGCGATCGCGCTGATCACCGCCCACCAGGAGCTGGAGAACGTCACCGTCGAGCGCGAGCTGGCCCGCTACAAGCGGCAGGTCGAGCAGCGCTGGGGCGAGATGGTCTACGACGGCCTGTGGTTCTCCCCGCTCAAGCGCGCCCTGGACGGCTTCATCAACGAGGCCAACCAGCACGTCACCGGTGACATCCGGATGACCCTGCACGGCGGCCGCGCCGTCGTCACCGGACGCAAGTCCGAGGAGTCGCTGTACGACTTCAACCTGGCGACCTACGACTCGGGCGACACCTTCGACCAGTCCAAGGCCCAGGGCTTCATCGAGATCTTCGGCCTGTCCGCGAAGATCGCCGCGCGCCGCGACCTCGCCTGAGTCGTCACGCAGTACGCAGACGGCCTCCCCGTTCCTCCGCGCGGGGAGGCCGTCGTACACCCCCACTCTTGAGGAGCAGTAGCTGTGAGCAGCAACAACGGTGACGTCCGGCTCTGGGGCGGCCGGTTCGCCGACGGCCCGGCCGAGGCCCTCGCGAAGCTTTCCGCCTCGGTCCACTTCGACTGGCGCCTCGCGCCGTACGACATCGCCGGCTCCCGCGCCCACGCGCGCGTGCTCGCCAAGGCGGGCCTGCTCACGGCCGACGAGCTCGACCGCATGATCGCCGGCCTGGACCGGCTCGAAGCCGACGTGGCCGACGGCTCCTTCACCGGCACCATCGCCGACGAGGACGTGCACACCGCCCTGGAGCGCGGCCTGCTGGAGCGGCTCGGCGCCGACCTCGGCGGCAAGCTGCGGGCCGGCCGGTCCCGCAACGACCAGGTGGCCACCCTCTTCCGGATGTACCTGCGCGACCACGCCCGGATCATCGGCGGCCTGGTCGCCGACCTCCAGGACGCGCTGGTCGGCCTCGCGGAGACCCACGCCGACGTGGCCATGCCGGGGCGCACCCACCTCCAGCACGCGCAGCCCGTGCTCTTCGCCCACCACGTGCTCGCCCACGTGCAGTCCCTGTCGCGGGACGCGGAGCGGCTGCGCCAGTGGGACACCCGCACGGCGGTGTCCCCGTACGGTTCGGGTGCGCTGGCCGGATCCTCGCTGGGGCTGGACCCGGAGGCGGTCGCGGCGGAGCTGGGCTTCGAGCGCGGTTCGGTCGGCAACTCGATCGACGGCACGGCCTCGCGCGACTTCGTCGCCGAGTTCGCGTTCATCACCGCGATGATCGGGATCAACCTGTCCCGGATCGCGGAGGAGATCATCATCTGGAACACGAAGGAGTTCTCCTTCGTGACCCTCCACGACGCCTTCTCCACCGGCTCCTCGATCATGCCGCAGAAGAAGAACCCGGACATCGCGGAGCTGGCGCGGGGCAAGTCGGGCCGCCTGATCGGCAACCTGACCGGTCTCCTCGCCACCCTCAAGGCCCTGCCGCTCGCCTACAACCGGGACCTCCAGGAGGACAAGGAGCCCGTCTTCGACTCCTGCGACACCCTCGAAGTCCTGCTGCCCGCCTTCACCGGCATGATGGCCACGCTGACCGTCAACCGGGAGCGGATGGAGGAGCTGGCCCCGGCCGGGTTCTCCCTCGCCACGGACATCGCCGAGTGGCTGGTCAAGCAGGGTGTGCCCTTCCGGGTGGCGCACGAGGTGGCCGGCGAGTGCGTCAAGGAGTGCGAGGCGCTCGGCATCGAGCTGGACGAGCTCACCGACGAGCAGTTCGCCAAGATCTCGGAGCACCTGACCCCCGAGGTGCGTACGGTCCTCAACGTCCCCGGCGCGCTGGCCTCCCGCAACGGCCGGGGCGGCACCGCCCCCTCCGCGGTCGCGGCCCAGCTCACCGAGCTGAAGGCGGACCTGGTGATCCAGCACGCCTGGGCCGCGCACAAGCAGTAGCGCCCCCGCCCGAAGGGGCGGGCGGAGCCGGTCGGTTCCGCCCGCCCCTTCGGCACGCCCGGCTCCGGCAGGCCTCAGCGGCCTCCGGTGACCGGGTGGTCGGGCTCGTAGTTGGTCAGCACGCAGCCCTCGACCTGGGACCCCTCCAGGCGGTATCCGGCCGGCGCGGAGAAGCCGGGCACACAGTTCAGGTAGAGGAACTGCTGCTGGTAGAGGCCGAAGCGGACGCCCGGGTCATTGGTCTCCACGGCGATGTTCTCCCCGACGAGCAGCCGGCTCGCGGTGCCGCGGAGCTTGCCGTCGTCCTTCAGGTCGGCGAGCTGGGCGGCCTTCGCCCTGGTCTGGAGCTTCCTCATGTCCGAGACCGTGTCCAGCCAGTTGAGGTCGTGGGCCCGCTGAGCCCCGGCCGGCACCCCGCACAGGGCGCGCCCCGACAGCCCCCACGCGAGGGGATCGCCCGACACCACCGGCGCGTAGTCGATCGACTCGACGGCCACCGTGGCGGGGTCGGTCGAGAAGTGCGAGCAGTCGACACTGGAGGCCACGAGCTTCTTCAGCTCGGCCATGCTCCCGGCCTTCGCCAGCCCCAGGCTTCCGTGGGCGGGTTGGCCCGGCTTCCCGGCCGCGCCGCCGCTCGCCGCCGGGTCCTGCGGGGTCTCCAGGTTCGGGCTGCCCTGGCCGTCCTCGCTGCCGACGAAGTCGCTCAGGACGCAGCCCTCGACCAGCGCCTTCTCCCGCTTGTAGCCCTTGGGCACCGGAGCCGTCGGATTGCAGGTCAGGACGCGCAGGTCGGAGCGGACCAGCGCGACGGCCGTCCTGGTCCGGGTCGGGGTCGCGACGAAGCCCTTGCCGACGAGGACGCGGCTGTTCAGGCCGTAGGCGCCGTCACCGCCGGCGATCTTGTCCATGACGTACTGCTTGTAGCGGGTCTGGAACTCCTTCATGTCCGAGGGGATGGAGAGGACGATCTCGCCGTGCTCGGGCTTGTCACTGCACAGGCCCCGCTGGGTCACGGACCACTGTCCGGCCTTGGTGAGGTCGTCGGACGGCAGCCGGGGGTCGTCCGGCGCGGCGCTCAGGTCCTCGCACGAGGTGTACTGCCGTACGTAGCGCTGCGCCTCGGCGAGGGGGCCCTCGGGGGCGGCCTGCCCGCTCGCGGTCCCCGTCCCGGCGGGCCGGGCGCCGTCTGCGCCCCCCTTGCAGGCGGAGAGGGCGGCGAGGCAGGCGAGGGCGGCGATCGGGGCGAGGATCCGCGGCATCCGCTGGAGGTGCATGGGTCGCTTTCGTCGGAACGGCAGGTCATGGGGGTGGCATGCACATGTTAAGTGCCCCTGGACTCCCGCCCGTTACGCCGCCCACCGCGCCAGCGCCTCGAAGTCGGCCCGCACCAGCCCCACCCGCTCGTCGATGCGCAGCAGCAGTGTCCGCAGCGGGTGGCGTTGGTCCACGTATTCCCGGTCCATCGCCGTGATGTCGTCGTCGATCCACGCGAACTCCCGCCCGGCCGCGTACTCCAGGACGTACTGCGTCTTCCAGAAGGTGCCGCGCGGGGCCCGCCGTGCATCTGCGGCCAGTCGATGAAAGGGAGCCGCGGCAGGCCCAGATGCGGCCCTATCCAGTCGTTCGCCTCGTCCTTCCAGGTGGTGGCCCACACCAGCTCGTACGCATCCGCCAGCGCGAGCAGCTCCGCGCCGTGCCCGTGGTTCAGCCAGACCCGCAGCGGCCGACGGCTCTCCGCCTGCGACCAGCCCGTCGGGCGCATCCGGTGGGTGGAGTAGCCCTGCGGGCGGCGCTGGGCCCGGGCCGCGTAGGGGTTCAGGGGGCCGTCCACGTCGATCAGCAGCAGCGGTTTCGCGGTCATCTCGGCAGCATTCCGTTCCGGGCGCCCGTGAGGCATCCCTTTTTTGAGTGAGACGTCGATGTCTCATTTGGTGTATGGTTGTCTCATGGCCATGGATCGTGATCAGGTGCTCCGCGCCGCCGCCGCGCTGCTCTCCCGCAAGTCGACCGCCACCATGGACGAGGTCGCCCGGGCCGCCGGCATCGGCCGCGCCACCCTCCACCGGCACTTCGCCGGACGCGACGCCCTCGTACGGGCCCTGGAAGACCTCGGCATCCGCGCGTTCGAGGTGGCCTTCGACAACGCCCGTCTCCACGAGGGGACGGCCGTCGAGGCCCTGCGCAGGCTCGTCGCCGAGGCCGAGCCGGATGCCCAGCTGCTGGCCTTCCTCGTCACCGAGAACCAGCTCTTCGAGGGGGACCAGGTCAACGAGGGCTGGGCCCGGCTCGACGCCCGCGTCAGCGCCCTCTTCCGGCGCGGCCAGGAGGAGGGCGACATCCGGATCGACCTGAGCCCCGCCTGGCTCACCGAGGCCCTCTACGGCCTCATCGGCACCTGCGCCTGGGCCGTGATGGACGGCCGGGTCGCCGCGAAGGACTTCCAGTACATGATCATCGAGCTGTTGCTCGGTGGCGCACGACGGAGCGTGGAGAAATTAGCCGTACCGAACAGCTGAGCCGCCGGAAGGGGGAGCAGGAGAGGAGCCGCGGGCGCTGGCTGGCCCTCTCGGTGCTCGTCCTCGCCGTCCTGCTGGTCGCGGTGGACGCCACCGTCCTCGGTCTCGCCACGCCCTCGCTCAGCGAGGACCTGCGCCCCTCGGGTACCCAGCTGCTGTGGATCGGCGACATCTACTCGTTCGTCATCGCCGGTCTGCTCGTCTCCATGGGTTCCCTCGGCGACCGCATCGGCCGCAAGACACTGCTGCTCGCCGGCGCCACCGCCTTCGGCGCCGTCTCCGTCCTCAACGCCTGTGCCACCAGCCCCGAGATGATGATCCTGGCCCGCGCCCTGCTCGGCGTGGCCGGCGCCACCCTGATGCCCTCCACCCTCGCGCTGATCCGGAACATATTCCACGACCCCCGGGAGCGCAGCCTCGCCATCGGCATCTGGGGCGCCACCGCCTCCGCGGGCGCGGCCGTCGGCCCCGTGGTCGGCGGAGCGCTGCTCCAGCACTTCTACTGGGGCTCGGTCTTCCTCATCAACCTCCCCGTGATGCTCGTGCTGGTCCTCGTCGGCATCAAGCTGCTCCCCGAGTCCAAGAACCCCGTCTCCGGTCCCTGGGACCTGCCCAGCGTCGGACTGTCCCTCGTCGGTGTCATCGGAGTCGTCTACGCCGTCAAGGAAGCCGCCATCCACGGCGTGACCTGGCAGACCGGAGCCGCCGCAGCCCTGGGCGCCGCCGCGCTCGTCGTCTTCGTGCGCCGCCAGTTCCGGCTGGCCTCGCCGCTGCTCGACATGCGGCTGTTCCGGCACCGCGGCTTCTCCGGGGCCGTACTCGCCGATCTCCTCACCGTCTTCGGCCTCTCGGGCCTGGTCTTCTTCCTGTCCCAGTTCCTCCAGCTCGTCCAGGGCCGCCAGCCGCTGGAGGCCGGACTCGCCGAACTGCCCGCCGCCGTCGGCGCGGTGGCCACGGGACTGGTGGCCGGCCGGTACGCCCGGAGGTTCTCGGTGCGGTCGGTCGTGGCCGGCGGCCTCGGCGCGAGCGGGCTCGCCCTGGGCGTGCTCACCCTGATCCACCAGGACAGCGGCTACCCGCTGCTCGGCGGGGCCCTGCTCGTCGTCGGCCTCGGCGCCGGATTCTCCTTCACCGTCACCGCCGACGTCATCCTCTCCAGCGTGCCCAAGGAGCAGGCCGGCTCGGCCTCCGCCGTCTCCGAGACGGCGTACGAGCTCGGCGCCGCCCTCGGCATCGCCCTGCTCGGCTCCATCGTCACCGGCGTGTACCAGGGCTTCACCGCCCCGGCCTCCGTCCCCGCACCCGTGGCCGCGGCCGCGCACGAGTCGCTCGGCGGCGCCGTCGAGGCGGCGGCGGTGGTGGACCCGGGGACGGCGCAGGCCATGGTGCACGCCGCCCAGGGGGCCTTCGTGGACGGCCTCCGCCTCGCTTCCGGCGTCGGAGCGGCCATCCTCGTGGCCACCGCTTTCGCGGCCTGGTTCCTGCTCAAGGGGCAGGAGCTCCAGGACGGCGTCGAGCACTGACGGCCAACCCGCTCCGGGCCCCGGCAAGTTGACATCCCGTTGAAACGCGGGACACCATCCCGGCGATGGAGATCAACGATCTGACCCCGGCCGAGCGGCGCGTCTGGGACGCCTTTCCGCGCGGCGACGCCGTCGACTTCCGGCACGAGCCCGGGGACAGCTCCGTCGACGGGGCCGGCTGGGGACCGGAACGCACCGTACGCGCCGAGGTGCTCCGGGCCCTTCTGCTCGGTGCCGGCCCGGCGGAGGAGGGCCAAGTCGCCGGGATCAAGGTCAAAGGGGCCAGGATCGTCGGCAAACTCGACCTCAGGTACGCCGTCGTCGACCACCCGGTCCGGCTGCGTGACTGCTGGTTCGAGCGCAAGCCCCTCCTGTACGGCGCCCAGCTGAAGGCGCTTGTCCTCGGCTACTCGACGCTGCCCGGCCTGACCGCCGCCACCCTGCGCGTGGACGTGGTCCTACGGCTCTCCTGCTGCCGGATCACCGGGCCCGTACGCCTTCAGGGCGCCAGGATCTCCGGCGGGCTCTTCCTTCAGGGAGCCGTGATCGGGCCGCCTTCCGGAGAGGAGGCGGGCGAGGCAGCGCTCCAGCTCAACCACGCCGAGATCGGCACCGACATCATCGCCAACGATCTGACCGTGCACGGCCAACTGCGGCTGAACGGCGCCACCGTGGGCGGACAGGTGCAGCTCGACCGGGCCCGCCTGCTGAACCCCGGCGGCATCGCCCTGCACGCGGAGACCCTCGGCGTCGGCACCGACCTGCGCGCACACCGGCTGCACGCCCGCGGCATGGTCAACCTCACCGGCTCCCGCATCCCCGGCCAGGCCAACCTCACCCGTGCGGACCTCGGCAACCCGGGCGCAACCGCCCTGCGCGCCTCCAGCTGCGCCATAGGCGAGCTCTGGCTGCGCCGGTGCCCACCGATCCAGGGCGACGTGAACCTGCGCCGCTCCACCGTCGACCTGCTCCACATAGATCCGGAGGCCTGGCCCGAGCGGATCGCCATCGACGGCCTGACCTACCGCACGCTCGCCCCGCACCTCCCCGCCGAGCAGCGGCTGCCCGCACTGGACCGGGAGGAGTCGGGCTACCTCCCGTACGCCTACGAACAGCTCGCCGCGGCGTACCGGACGGTCGGCGACGAGGCGGCCGCCCGGACCGTGCAGCTCGCGAAGCTGCGGCGGCACCGGCGCACCCGGCCGCGGCACGCCAGGCTCTGGGGGCTGCTCCAGGACACCACCGTGGGCTACGGGTTCCGGCCGCTGCGCGCGGCGGGCTGGCTGGCGGCGCTGCTGGTCACGGGCACGATCGCGTACGGGCTCCAGCCGCCGCGGCCCCTCAAGCAGGGGGAGGCCCCCGACTTCAACCCGGCCTTCTACACGATCGACCTGATGCTGCCCATCATCGGCTTCGGGCAGGAGCAGGCCTTTGCGCCGAGCGGCTGGTACCAGTGGCTGTCGTACCTGCTGATCGTGACCGGCTGGGTCCTCGCCACGACGACCGCGGCGGGCGTCAGCCGGTCACTGCAACGGCAGTAGCGCGGGCGGACCCTACGCGGCCTTCGCCTTGGTGGCGTACATGTCCACGTACTCCTGGCCCGACAGCTGCATGACCTCGGCCATCACCGAATCGGTCACGGCGCGCAGCACGTAGCGGTCGCGGTCCATGCCCTCGTAACGGGAGAACTCCATGGGCTCGCCGAAGCGGATGGTGACCCGGCCGGGGCGGGGCATGCCCTTGCCGCCGGGCTGGAGCTTGTCGGTGCCGATCATGGCGAACGGGACCACCGGGGCGCCGGTCATCAGCGTCAGGCGGGCGATGCCGGTCCGGCCGCGGTACAGCCGGCCGTCGGGGGAGCGGGTGCCCTCGGGGTAGATCCCGAAGATCTTGCCCTCCTCCAGGATCCGTCGGCCGGTCATCAGGGCGGCGACGCCGCCGTTGGCCCCGTCCCGGTCGACCGGGATCATTCCGGCGCCGGTGAAGAACCAGGCCATGGCGCGACCCTTGATCCCCTTGCCCGTCACGTACTCGTCCTTGCCGATGAAGTGGACCGTGCGGTCGCACACCAGCGGCAGGATCATCGAGTCGATGAAGGTGAGGTGGTTGCCCGCCAGAATCACCGGCCCGGTCCCCGGGATGTTCTCGATGCCCTCCACACGGGTGCGGAACATCATGCGCATGACCGGTCCGACAGTGGCCTTGATGAGCGCGGTACGGAACAACGTGAGCCCTCCGGCATCGAAAACGGCTTCGCGCGACACGGCGGTCGCGCAGGTGAGGACGATACTCGCGGGTCCGGGCTGATCGCACATCGGGTTCACACATCGGATACGCAGTGTTGACGCGCGTTTGCGCCATGTTCCACCCGTACGCACCCCTCGGCCACCGTCCGCTGCCTACGATCACGACGCCGATTGCGCCGGTTCGAGACAGAGGAGTGGCACTCATGACACAGGGTGGGGCAGCGCGGCGTACGGTCCTGGGGGCGGCCGTGCTGGCGGCGGGGGGAGCCGTGGCCGGACTCCCGGCGGGATCCGCGGCGGCGGCGCAGCCGGCCGGTGCGGCGCAGGCGGCGGGAGAGGGCCGCGGCGGCTACCGGGACCTCCCCGTCCCGCTGGTCATCGGCCACCGGGGCGCCTGCGGCTACCGCCCCGAACACACCCTCGGCTCCTACGAACTCGCCCTCGACCTCGGTGCCGACGTCGTCGAGCAGGACCTGGTGCCCACCCGCGACGGCCATCTGGTGTGCCGGCACGAGAACGAGATCGGCGGCACCACCGACGTCGCCGACCACCCGGAGTTCGCCTCCCGGCGCACCACCAAGTCGGTCGACGGGGTCTCGGTCACCGGCTGGTTCACCGAGGACTTCACGCTCGCCGAACTGAAGACCCTGCGGGCGAAGGAACGCATCCCCGCCGTCCGCCAGCGCAACACCCTCTACGACGGCCGGTGGGACGTGCCCACCTTCGAGGAGGTGCTCCGCTGGGCCGACCGGGAGGGCAGGCGGCGCGGCCGGCGCGTCTGGCTGCACGTGGAGACCAAGCACCCCACCTATTTCCGCTCCCTCGGCCTCGGCCTGGAGGAGCCGCTCGCCGCGCTGCTGCGCCGCTACGGCCGTGACGGACGGGGCGCCCCGCTCTTCCTCCAGTCCTTCGAGCCCTCCAGCATCCAGCGCCTCTCCCGGCTGGTCTCCGCTCCCCGCGTGGTGCTGCTCTCCGCTGCGGGCACCCGCCCCTGGGACTTCGAGGTGGCCAAGGACCCCCGTACGGTTGCGGATCTGGTCAAGCCCGAGGGGCTGCGGTGGATCGCCGGGTTCGCGCAGGGCATCGGCCCGACCATGGACCTGATCCTGCCCCGGGATGCGGAAGGCCGGCTCGGGGCTGCGACGACCCTGGTCAAGGACGCCCATGCCCAAGGCCTGGTGCTGCACCCCTACACCGCGCGCAACGAGAACGCCTTCCTGCCCGCGGAGTACCGCAAGGGCACCGACCCGGCCGCCTACGGCGACGCCTTCGGAGCCTTCCGCGCCTACTTCGCCCAGGGCATCGACGGCATCTTCACCGACAACGCCGATACGGGACTGCTCGCCGCCGAGGCCTTCCGCCCGGGCCGGGGCCGCTGAGGCGGGCCCGGCCGCGGCGACCCGCCGACGACCGGGCGTCAACACACAAGCGGAACAGCACGTACGGGTGGGCTGCGCGCGGCGGGGAAACCGCCGGGCGCGGGCCGCGCGTCCCGCCCGGCATGGACCTGCTGAAGCAACTGGGCCCCCTGCTCTCCGCGGAGGCGGCCGCGGAGGCCCCGGCCGCGGGCGTGGACGCCGCCGACCTGGAACAAGCCGTCTGGGTGAGGCTCCTGGAACGCGGCCCCGCCCCCGCCGAGCCCGCCCGCTGGCTGCGCCGGGCGGTACGCGCCGAGGCGCGCCTCGCCCGCCGCCGGGCCCGCCGCGAGATCCCGTACGGCTGCCGGCCCGGGAGCGCCGGCGCCGCGGAGCCGGAAGTGGCGCTGCTGCACGGGGAGGAGAACCGGGCCCTCCGATCGGCGGTCGCCCGATTGCCCGGACGGTGTCCGGAGCTCCTGAGGGCACTTCTTTCGCCCAGAGACCTGACTTACCGTGAAATCGCAGGAGAGTTGGGTATCTCACAAGGAAGTTTGGGACCCGTCCGTTCCCGTTGCCTGGGATGTCTGCGCAGAATGCTGGCTGCAGAGGTTGCGGCTCCCGGCCCACGGGGAAGGGAGCGGTAGACCGACGGGCTACCAGGTGAGCGGGAGGCATGCGCACATGGGCATGAGCGTGACCATTTCGGCGGCAGCTGCCGAGGACACTGAGCAGATCCTCAAACTGCAGTACCTGGCGTTCCAGCGCGAGGCGGAGCTCTACGGCAACTACCGCATCCAGCCGCTCACCCAGACCCTGGACTCCCTCAAGGCGGAGCTGGCGACCGACACGGTGCTGGTCGCCCGGCTCGGCGACGAGGTCGTCGGCACCGTGCGCGGCAACGTCGACGAGGACGGCACCGGCAGGATCGCCAAGCTCTGCGTACACCCCCGCCTGCAGGGCCACGGGCTCGGCGCCCGGCTGCTGAGCGCCGTCGAGGAGGCCCTCACCGGACACGGCGGCCCCACCCGGTTCCGTCTGCACACCGGCCACAAGAGCGAGTCGAACCTGCGCCTCTACCGCAAGGCGGGCTACGTCCAGGTCGGCGGTCGCACGGCCTCGGACGGCGTGCGGCTGGTGATCCTGGAGAAGGACGCCCCGCAGGCCGCGGACTTCGCGGTCAGCGCCTGACGCAGCCCGGTCAGCGCCTGACGCACCGCCGGGTCAGCGCCTGACGCGCAGCCAGAGCATCCCGGTGATCGGCAGGATCACCGGGATGAACAGGTAGCCCATCCCGAAGCCGGACCACACGGTCGAGTCGGGGAACGCCTCGGGACGCACCAGCGTCCAGGTGCCGACGACCAGGACGCCGGTCAGCTCGGCGGCGCAGCAGATCCGCGCCGCCTTGCGGGCCGTCTCCCCGCCGCGCACCAGCGAGTACGTGATGAAGGCGTACACCAGCGCGGCCACGCCGGACAGTGAGTACGCGAGCGGGGCCTGGTCGAACTCCGTGGAGATCTGGTAAGCGGAGCGCGATACGGCGCCGACCGCGATCACCCCGTAGAGCCAGACCAGCAGCAGGCCGGGCCCGGAGACCAGCCGGGCGCGCCCGGCGGGCGCCTCCCGTCCCCCGGGCTGCGCCGCGGGCGGCGCCTCGGACGCCGCGGTGTCGGGAGTGTCAGGCACCGGGGGTCCCCCAGATGTCGTAGAGGCGTACTTCGAGCACGGCGAGGACGACCGCACCCGCGGCCACCGTCACCGAACCCCACTTGGTGCGCTCGGTCAGCGAGAGCAGCCCGGCCGCCGGGACCGCCGCGAAGGCGCCCACCAGATAGGCCACGAAGATCACCGAGCCCTCGTCGGGCTTCCCGCCCTGGGCCAGCTTCACCAGCCCCACCACCAGCTGGGCCAGGACCAGCAGGGTCACCACGCCCATGCCGATGAAGTGCCAGTCCTTGGTCGGCTGGTCGCGCAGGGCGGCGAAACCGCACCAGGCGGCAAGGGCGAGTGCGGCCACACCGAGGGCGGCCGTCAGGGCGTCGAGCATGCAGCGAGGGTATTACGGGGGTGAAAGCCCCGGTGCGCCCACCCCGGGGGCGGCCGTGGTCCTGACCACAGCGCTCCCTCCCGGACGGTGCTCGGCGAGGCCGGGGCCGTACCCGGAGCCGGGCCGGCTCCCCGCAGGTCAGGCCGCCGCGGGAGCCCGGGACGGAGCCTCCGGGACCCTTCGGCCGTGTCCGGTATGCGGCCGAAAGCCGTCCGCTATCCGGACGGCTTTGATCGGTGACGGGATACGTCTGCTTTACTGGGGCCCATGACCACGACGAGCAGCCGCACCCTTGCGACCGAGGCGACGATGACGCCCGGTGCTCGTTGTATGTGTCGAATGTGCGCCTTCTGAGGGCCCCCTCCCCGAGCCTCGCGCCCCGAAGCGAGGCAGGCCGAGCCCGTCCGCCCCGCCACTGCCGAGCGCAGTACGGACCGGAACGCTCCTGCCCCCGCGCATGCGAAGGAACCGCCGTTTCGCCCCGGTTCAACCCGTATCGCGTCCCAGATGTTTGCCCCGTGCCCGGCACCCGCTGCGCCGCGCACTCGACAGCGACGGAAATCCTGTGATCACCACATCGGGCCTCACGAAGGTCTACCAGTCCCGTGGCCGTGAGGTCACCGCCCTGGACGGCGTCGACCTGCACGTCCGCGAGGGCGAGGTCTACGGAGTCATCGGCCAGAGCGGCGCCGGCAAGTCCTCGCTCATCCGCTGCGTGAACCTGCTGGAACGCCCCACCACCGGCACCGTGACCGTCGACGGGGTCGACCTCACGGCCCTGGCCGGCCGCGGCCGACGCGCCGGAAGGGAACTGCGCCAGGCCCGCAGCCGGATCGGCATGGTCTTCCAGCACTTCAACCTGCTGTCCTCGCGCACCGTCCAGGGCAACATCGAGCTGCCCCTGGAGATCCTCGGCGTCTCCGGTCGCGAGCGCTCCCGCAAGGCCCTCGAACTCCTCGACCTCGTCGGCCTCGCCGACAAGGCCAGGGCCTACCCCGGCCAGCTCTCCGGCGGCCAGAAGCAGCGCGTCGGCATCGCCCGCGCCCTCGCCGGCGACCCGAAGGTGCTGCTCTCCGACGAGGCCACCAGCGCCCTCGACCCCGAGACCACCCGCTCGATCCTCCAGCTGCTGCGCGACCTCAACCGGCAGCTCGGCCTGACCGTCCTGCTCATCACGCACGAGATGGACGTCGTCAAGACGATCTGCGACTCGGCCGCCCTGATGAAGCGGGGCCGGATCGTGGAGTCCGGCACCGTCGCCGAACTCCTCGCCACCCCCGGCTCCGAGCTCGCCGGCGAACTCTTCCCCGTCGGCGGCGCCGCCACCGGCCCCGACCGCACGGTCGTCGACGTCACCTTCCACGGCGAAGCCGCCACCCAGCCGGTGATCTCGCAGCTGTCGCGGACGTACAACGTCGACATCTCGATCCTCGGCGCCGCGATGGACACCGTCGCCGGCCGCCAGATCGGCCGGATGCGCATCGAACTGCCCGGCCGCTACGAGGACAACGTCGTCCCCGTGGGCTTCCTGCGCGAACAGGGCCTCCAGGTCGACATCGTCGACGAGGACGCCGACATCGACTCCGAGATCGCCGCACTCGTCAAGGAAGGTGCCAAGTGACCTGGTCCGAGATGCAGCCCCTGCTCACCCAGGGCACGTACGACACCCTCTACATGGTGCTGTGGTCCACCCTGGTGACCGTCCTCGGCGGACTGCCCCTGGGCATCCTGCTGGTCCTCACCGACAAGGGCGGCCTGCTGCAGAACCAGCCGGTCAACAAGGTGCTCGGCATCATCGTGAACATAGGCCGCTCGCTGCCGTTCATCATCCTGCTGATCTTCCTGATCCCGGTCACCACCGCCGTCGTCGGCACCTTCATCGGCCCCACCGCCATGATCGTGCCGCTGGCCATCGGAGCCGTCCCCTTCTTCGCCCGGCTCGTCGAGACGGCCGTCCGCGAGGTGGAGCACGGCCTCGTCGAAGCCGTCGAGTCCATGGGCGGCGGCATCCCCACCCTGGTCGGCAAGGTGCTCCTGCCGCAGGCGCTCCCCTCCCTCGTCGCCGCCGTCACCACCACCGTGATCACCCTGGTCGGATATTCCGCCATGGCCGGCGCGGTCGGCGGCGAAGGACTCGGCTCCAAGGCCATCACCTACGGCTTCCAGCGCTTCGAGACCGGCTTCATGGTCGCCACCGTCGTCGTCCTCATCGCCATCGTCACCGTGATCCAGCTGATCGGCGACGGCGCGGTACGCCTCCTCGCCCGGCGCGGCCGGGCGGCCTGAGCCCCCCGGCTCCCCAGACCTCTCCACCCAGGAAAGAAAGCCCGCACTTGTCGTGCTTGGGCCACCACCCGCAAGACCCGCGTGAGACCCACGCACTTGCACCGCAATGAAAGGCACTCTTCGTGCGCAAGAACACCAAGCTCACCGTCCTCGCCGCCGCCACCGCCGCGCTCTCCCTCGGCCTCACCGCCTGCGGCAGCTCCTCGGACCCGGCCTCCAAGGCCGACGGCGCCGCCGCCGACGCGAGCAAGCCGCTCCTGATCGCGGCCTCCCCGAGCCCCCACGCCGACGTGCTGAACTTCGTCAAGGACAAGCTCGCGGCCAAGGAAGGCCTCAAGCTGGAGGTCAAGGAGTTCACCGACTACGTCCTGCCCAACACCGCCACGGAGCAGGGCCAGGTCGACGGCAACTACTTCCAGCACAAGCCGTACCTCGACGACTTCAACAAGAAGAACGGCACCCACATCGTGCCCGTCGTGAACGTGCACCTGGAGCCCCTCGGCCTGTACTCCAAGAAGGTCAAGGCCCTCGCCGACCTCAAGGCCGGCCAGACCGTCGCCGTCCCCAACGACACCACCAACGAGGGCCGCGCCCTCCAGCTGCTCGCCGCGAACAACGTGATCACCCTCAAGGAAGGCGTCGGCACCAGCGCCAAGCTGTCCGACATCACCGACAAGAAGGGTCTGGAGTTCAAGGAGCTGGAGGCCGCCACCGTCCCGCGCGCCCTGAACGACGTGGACGCGGCCGTCATCAACGGCAACTACGCCATCGAGGCGCACCTCACGCCCGCCAAGGACGCGCTGGTCCTGGAGAAGGCCGAGAACAACCCGTACGCCAACTTCCTCGCGGTCAAGGCAGGCAACGAGAAGGACCCGCGGATCGAGAAGCTCGCCAAGCTCCTGAACTCCGACGAGGTCAAGAAGTTCATCGAGGAGAAGTACCAGGGCTCGGTCACCCCCGCCTTCGGCGCCCCCACGGCCTGATCGCCGCCCCCGTCCGGCCCCGCACGCCCCACCGGTGTGCGGGGCCGAACGCTGCCCGCTTCCGGGCAACCCGGCCATGCACATCCCCCGGCGCATGCTGCATGCTGTGCCTACGACCCGCACAAACGGTCCAGCAACAGCATGGAGCTGCGCATGACTACCACCTTCCCGGACGTCACCATCAGCACGGACCGGCTGGTGCTGCGCCCCTTCGACGGGGAGGACGTCACCGCGCTCGCCGAGATGATGAACGACGAGCACATCGTCGCCTGGACCTCGGCGCCCCACCCGTACACCCCCGCCGACGCCCGGGCCTGGGCCACCCGGCAGTCCCACGCCGAGCGCACCGAGGGCCGCGGCATCGTCTTCGCCGTCGCCGAGTTCCTCACCCAGCGCCTCGTCGGCATCGTCCACCTCCAGAACACCAACTGGCGCACCCGCACCACCGAGGTCGGCTACGTCACCGCCCCCTGGGCCCGCGGCGAGGGCTACGCCAGCGAGTCCGTCCTCGCCGTCGCCCAGTGGCTCTTCCGCGACCAGGGCTTCGAACGCCTCGAACTGCGCACCGCGGCCGACAACACCGCCTCCCAGCAGGTGGCACAGAAGATCGGTTGCATCAGCGAAGGCGTCCTGCGCAACGCATGGATAGTGCGCACGCAGACCGCCGACGGCTCCTGGAGCGACACCCGCACCGACCTCATCGTCTGGAGCCTGGTCCCCGAGGACCTGGAGGACGCCGACGGCTACCGGGACCACGAGGGTTACGAGGCCTACGGGTACGAGCTCGGACGGCCCGCCGGCGCGAACGGCCACACCGTCGGCGCCGACTGGAACTGACCCGATGACCAGGTAGTCTCACCGTGCCCGCATCCCCGCGCCCGCCCCCACCCCAGGAGACTGACGACGATGGCCGACCGGGTCACGGTGATCGGCTGGGACGGCTCCCCCCTGACCGCGGCCGCCCGGTCCGCGCTCTCCGCGGCCACCCTCGTGGCCGGCGCCGCCCACCACCTCGCACTGCCCGAGGTCCCGCCCACCGCCGAACGCATCCGCCTGGGCAGCCTCGGCCTGGCCGCCCGCCGGATCGCCGGCCACCGCGGCACCGCCGTCGTCTTCGCCGACGGCGACCCCGGCTTCTTCGGCGTCGTCCGCACCCTGCGCGCCCCGGAACACGGGCTCGAAGTCGAGGTCGTCCCCGCCGTGTCCTCCGTCGCCGCCGCCTTCGCCCGCGCCGGCATGCCCTGGGACGACGCCCAGGTCGTCGTGGCCCACCCGCGCACCCTGCGCCGCGCCGTCAACGTCTGCCGCGCCCACGGCAAGGTCGCCGTCCTCACCTCGCCCGGCGCCGGGCCCGCCGAACTCGCCCTGCTGCTCGGCCCGGTCCACCGCACCTTCGTCATCTGCGAGGAACTGGGCACGGACAAGGAGCAGGTCACCGTCCTCACCTCCGACAAGGCCCCCGACCACAGCTGGCGCGACCCCAACGTGGTCATCGTCATCGGCGGCGCCGGCCAGGCCGCCGCCTCCGCCGAACCGCCCTGGCTGCTCGGCCAGAACCCGGCCCAAGCCCTCACCCGCGGCTGGGCCCGGCCGCAGGCCGGCACCGGCGAAGGGGAGTCGGCGCAGCTGCGCGCCGCCCAGCTGGCCCGCCTCGGCCCCCGCACCGGGGACCTCGTCTGGGACATCGGCGCGGGCTCCGGAGCCTTCGCCGCCGAGGCCGCCGCCTTCGGCGCCGCCGTCATCGCCGTCGACGCCGACCCGCGCGCCTGCGAACGCGTAACTGCTGCCGCCCGGGAGCGGGGCGTACAGATCCGGGTCGTCCCCGGCCGTGCGCCCCACGTACTCGAAGACCTGCCCGAACCCGACGTCGTCCGCGTCGGCGGCGGGGGAGCCGAGGTCGTCGCGGCCGTCGCCGACCGCCGCCCCGAACGGATCGTCAGCCACGCCTCCACCCGCGACGAGGCGGAGGCGATCGGCCGCGCCCTCACCGAAGGCGGCTACACCGTCGAGTGCGCGCTGCTCCAGTCCGTGGGCCTGGACACCCGTACGTGGAACGAACAGGAGCGTTCTGTCGTCTTCCTGCTGGCCGCCGAACGCCCCGTGAACCGCTAGGCGGGAGCGCGCGGTAGGCTGGCCGATCGTCGTACTGCCCTGGTCGTACTGTCCTGGTTTGGCCGGGGGTGACGGCGCCAAAAGGCGCTCGACGTGGCGCAGTCCACAGCAGACCATGTCAGTTATGGCCGCCGTGGTCGCTAACGGGCGCGACAATGCTTACTGGTTGTCGCACGGTGTGTGCGAAGACGGACACGTCGCACGGCAGCCCCGCACGCAACGCCGCACGGCGGCCCCGTGGGCGACCGGGCGATCGAAGAGGGCAACACCGATGGGCGAGGGGTACGCATGACTGACACCGGCCAGGTACCGGGCGAGGGTCTCCCGGACAATGCGGGCATGGTGGATCAGCAGGGCATTCCCGCCCCGGCCCAGCACCCGGCCGCCGTCCCCGCTCCCGTCCCGGGGGGCTATGCCTTCCAGGACCTCGTGGACAACCCGGCCGAGCCGGAGGACGAGGAACTGCTCCTGATGCCGAGCGGCCAGGGCGCGTGGAGCGACCCGCAGGTCGTCCCGCCGGCGCCGGCCTTCCCCGTCGAAAACTCCTACGGTGACGCCCCGTACGCGGAGTACTCCGAGGCGTCGGCCGCCCCGGCCGCACCCGCGTACGCTGAGCCGGCCTACCCCGAGCCCTCGTTCCCCGAGCCGGCCTTCGCCGACCCGGCCTTCGCCGACTCCTCGTACAGCGCGGGCGCGCACGAGGCCGGCGGCCGTGACTCGGGCGCGCTCGACCTCGGCGGCCTCGTGGTCCCGCCCCCGGCGGCACCCGCCGCCCCGGCGGCCCCCGTTGCCCCCGCCCGCCGGCCGCTGCACATGGGCCCGCCGGTCCCCGAGGCCACCGGCGGGGTCGTGCGCTCCCTCGCCGACCGGGGTCCGGCCGCCGCTCCGGTCGCCCCGCAGCCCGTCGCCGCCGCCGTGAGCACGCCCGTCGCGCCGATTCCGGTACGGCAGCCGGGGCCGCAGACCACCGGGCCCGAGTACCTGGACGTCCCGCGCCCGCAGGCCGCCGCCCCGGTGGCGCCGCAGCCGGCCGAGATCCCGCTGCAGGCGGGTGCCCCGTGGGGGGCGGAGCCGGCCGCGGTGGCCGAGCCCGCGCCGCAGCCGGAGCAGCAGCCCGCGCCGCAGCCCCACGCGGAGCCGCAGCCGCAGCCCCAGGCGGAGCCGCAGCCCCAGCCGGAGCCGCAGGCGCACGCGGAACAGCAGCCGCAGGCCGAGCCGGCCATGGTGGCCGAGCCCGCACCGCAGCCGGAGCAGCCCGAGCCCGCGGCGGCCGCGGAGCCCGCGCCGATGCCCGAGCCGGAACCCGCCGCGGTCGTGGAAGCCGCCGAGCCCGCCGCCCCCGCGCCCGAGCCCGTCGTCGAGGCCGCTCCCGTGGCCGCGCCGGAGCAGGCGGAGCAGGCGCCGGCCGAGCCCGAGCCCGAGCCTGCGCCGCAGCCCGCCGCCCCGGTGGTCCAGGCCGCCGAGCCCGTGGCCGAGGAGCCGGTGGCGGCGCAGGCCGCCCCGGAGGCCGTGGCGGAGGCCGTACCGGCCCAGCCCGAAGCCGGCGCTCCCGCCCCCGTCGCGGAGCCGGAGCCGGAGCCCGAGCCCGAGCCGGCTCCGGTGGTGGCGGCCGAGCCCGCTGCCGAGGCTGCCGAGCCCGTCGCCGAGCCCGCTCCCGTCGAGGCCGCTCCCGCCGAGCCCTCCGCCGGTGAGCCGGCCCCCGCGTACGGCGACGCCGAGCGCGAGGCCGTCCTGCGCGTCATGCGCGAACGCCGCGACATCCGCAACGGCTTCCGCACCGACCCCATCCCGCACGAGGTGCTGCTGCGCGTCCTGGAGGCCGCGCACCACGCGCCCAGCGTGGGCCACTCCCAGCCCTGGGACTTCGTCGTCATCCGCTCGGCGGAGACCCGCCGGACGATGCACGAGCTCGCCCAGCGCCAGCGCGAGGCCTACGCGAAGTCCCTCCCCAAGGGCCGGGCGAAGCAGTTCAAGGAACTCAAGATCGAGGCCATCCTCGACACCCCGGTGAACATCGTCGTCACCGCAGACCCGACCCGCGGCGGCCGCCACACCCTCGGCCGGCACACCCAGCCGCAGATGGCCCCGTACTCCTCGGCCCTCGCCGTCGAGAACCTGTGGCTCGCCGCCCGGGCCGAAGGCCTCGGCGTCGGCTGGGTCAGCTTCTTCGACGAGCGCGAGATGGTCCGCGAGCTGGGCCTGCCGGAGCACCTGGAGGTCGTCGCCTACCTCTGCGTCGGCTACGTCGACGAGTTCCCGGAGGAGCCCGAGCTCGCGCAGGCCGGCTGGTCGCAGCGCCGGCCGCTGGCCTGGGTCGTCCACGAGGAGACGTACGGACGCCGCGCCCTGCCCGGCGAGGAGCCGCACGACCTGCTGTCCGAGACCGTCGCCGGCATCCGCCCGCTCGACGCGAAGGCACTGGGCGAGGCCTGGGAACGCCAGAAGCGCATGACCAAGCCCGCCGGGGCCCTGGGCATGCTCGAAATCATCTCCGCGCAGCTCAGCGGCCTTTCCAGGGTCTGCCCGCCGCCGATCCCGGAGCCCGCTGCGGTCGCGATCTTCGCGGGTGACCACGGGGTCCACGCCCAGGGCGTCACGCCCTGGCCCCAGGAGGTCACCACCCAGATGGTGGCCAACTTCCTGGGCGGCGGGGCGGTCTGCAACGCCTTCGCGAACCAGGTGGGCGCCGAGGTCTGCGTGATCGACGTCGGCGTCGCGGGCGACCTCCCGGCCACACCGGGCCTGCTCCCGCGCAAGGTCCGCCCGGGCACGGCGGACCTGTCGACCGGTCCGGCGATGACCCGCGAGGAGGCCGTCGCGGCCATCGAGGTGGGCATCGAGACGGCCCGCGACCTGGTGGCGGCGGGCAACAAGGCGCTGCTCACCGGTGAGATGGGCATCGCGAACACCACGGTGTCCGCGGCGCTGATCTCGGTGTTCACCGGGGTCGACCCTTCGGAGGTCACCGGGCGGGGCACGGGCATCAACGACGAGACGCACGCCCGCAAGGTCGAGGTCGTACGCCGTGCGCTGGAACTCCACCAGCCGGACCCGGCCGACCCGATCGGAGTCCTCGCGGCCATCGGCGGCCTGGAGCACGCGGCGATCGTCGGCCTCCTCCTGGGCGCGGCCTCCCTGCGCACCCCCGTGATCCTGGACGGCGTGAGCGCCGGCGCGGCCGCCCTGGTGGCGCGGGCGATCGCCCCGGAGGCCCTGTCGGCGTGCATCGCGGGCCACCGCAGCGCCGAGCCCGGGCACGTCGCCGCCCTGAACAAGCTCGGCCTGCGCCCGCTGGTCGACCTGGACCTCCGCCTCGGCGAGGGCACGGGCGCCCTGCTGGCCCTCCCGCTGGTGCAGAGCGCGGCCCGCGCGATGCACGAGGTCGCCACGTTCGACTCCGCGGGCGTCACCGAGAAGTAACCCCGCCCCCGGACCCCCGCGCCTCACACGCCGACGGGGCCGATTGCAGCCCGCGCGGCGTTTGAGCGCAACGGGCGCGGAGCGCCCGGAACGGGGTGCCGGGGGCGGAGCCCCCGGTTTCGGGAAGGGGCGGGGTGGGGAAGGGCCCCGCGCAGCGGAACCCGGCCCCGACCGGGGCCGTATCGTTGACCCGGACAGCGACACCGCACGTCAGTAGCAGACCAGCCGCTCCAGCGCAGCAGCGGCAAAGACCCGCCGCACCAGGAGCCGCACCGCCATGGCACACCCGGCACACCCCGCCTACCCCGTAGGACTCCGCCTCGCCGGCCGCCGCGTCGTCGTCATCGGCGGCGGCCAGGTCGCCCAGCGCCGCCTGCCCGCCCTCGTCGCCGCCGGCGCGGACGTCCTCCTGATCTCCCCCTCCGCCACCCCGTCCGTGGACGCCATGGCCGAGACGGGCGAGATCCGCTGGGAGCGCCGCCGCTACGAGGACGGCGACCTCGACGGCGCCTGGTACGCCCTCATCGCCACCCGGGACCGCGAGGCCAACGACCGCGCCTCCGCGGAGGCCGAGAGCCGGCGCGTGTGGTGCGTGCGCGCCGACGACGCCGACGCGGCCACCGCCTGGACCCCGGCCACCGGCCGCGTCGAGGGGGTCACCGTGGCCGTCCTGAGCGGCAACGACCCCCGCCGCTCCGCCGCCGTCCGCGACGCCGTCGTCGAGGGACTGCGCGACGGCTCGCTCACCGCCGGCCGCCCCCACACCCCCGGCGTCGCCCTCGTCGGCGGCGGCCCGGGCGACCCGGACCTGATCACCGTCCGCGGCCGCCGCCTGCTCGCCGAGGCCGACGTGGTCATCGCCGACCGGCTCGGCCCCCGCGACCTGCTCGACGAACTGCCGCCGCACGTCGAGGTCATCGACGCCGCGAAGATCCCGTACGGCCGCTACATGGCCCAGGAGGCCATCAACAACGCCCTGATCGAGCACGCCAAGGCCGGCAAGGCCGTGGTCCGGCTCAAGGGCGGCGACCCGTACGTCTTCGGGCGGGGCATGGAGGAGCTCCAGGCGCTCGCCGAGGCGGGTATCGCCTGCACCGTCGTCCCCGGCATCTCCAGCTCCATCTCCGTGCCCGGAGCCGTCGGAATCCCGGTCACCCACCGCGGCGTCGCCCACGAGTTCACCGTGGTCAGCGGCCACGTCGGCCCCGACGACCCGCGCTCGCTCGTGGACTGGGCCTCCCTCGCCAAGCTCACCGGCACCCTGGTGATCCTGATGGGCGTCGACAAGATCGGTCTGATCGCCGAGGCGCTGGTCCGGCACGGCCGTGCCGCCGACACCCCCGTCGCGGTCGTCCAGGAGGGCACCACCGCCACCCAGCGCCGGGTGGACGCCACCCTCGCCACCGTCGGCGCAACCGTCCGCGCGCAGGAGGTCCGCCCGCCGGCCGTCATCGTCATCGGCGAGGTCGTCCGCGTCGGAACCCCGAACGCCGGAACCCCGAACGTCTGAACGCCGCCGCCCCGCAAGGCCGTTGGCACCACACCCAGGACAAGGCAGTATCACCCCGTGGCAGATCTCATCACCGTCGAAGACCCCGACGACCCGCGGCTGCACGACTACACGGGCCTGACCGACGTCGAGCTCCGGCGCCGGCGCGAGCCCGCGGAAGGCCTGTTCATCGCCGAGGGCGAGAAGGTCATCAGACGCGCCAAGGACGCCGGGTACGAGATGCGCTCGATGCTGCTCTCCGCCAAGTGGGTCGACGTCATGCGCGACGTCATCGACGAGCTGCCGGCCCCCGTCTACGCGGTCACCCCTGAGCTCGCCGAACGCGTCACCGGCTACCACGTGCACCGCGGCGCCCTCGCCTCGATGCAGCGCAAGCCGCTGCCCGCCCCCGCCGAGCTCCTCGCGGACGAGGGCGCGGGCCGGCGCATCGCCGTGTTCGAGGGCTTCGTCGACCACGCCAACCTCGGCGCCGCGTTCCGCAGCGCCGCCGCCCTCGGCATCAGCGCGATACTCCTGTCCCCGGACTGCGCGGACCCGCTCTACCGGCGGGCCATCAAGGTCTCCATGGGGTCCGTCTTCTCGGTCCCGTACGCACGGCTGGACGCCTGGCCCGCCGACCTGGAGAAGGTCCGCGAAGCGGGCTACCGGATCCTGGCCATGACGCCGAGCCCGAAGGCCACGCCCCTGGACCAGGTCCCGCCGGAGCGCTTCGAGCGGTCGGCGATCATGCTGGGCTCCGAGGGGCACGGCCTGTCGACGTACGCGCTGCGCGCCGCCGACGAGTGGGTCCGGATCCCGATGGCGGAGGGCATCGACTCCCTCAACGTGGCCGCCGCCTCGGCGGTGGCCTTCTACGCCACCCGCCCGCCGCAGCCGCGCCAGCCCTGACGGGTCAGAACTTCTGGGCGGCGGCGATGCCCAGCGCCACGATCAGCGTCACCACGACGAACACGATCAGCCGCTGCCGCATCAGCTTCGGGTCCGGCCGCGAGGGGCGCCGTCCCGTGCCCGTGGTCCGGGGGGCCGGGCGGCCGCCCGTACGCCCCGCGGTCGGGCGGGAGGACGGACCCTGGCCTGCGCCGGGGTTCCGGGAGGACGACGGCCGTGAGTGGGGGCCGCTGTGCGGTCCCTTGGGCTGTCCCTGGGGCGCGGGTGTGCCGCCGGTACGCCGCTCCGTGCGCTGGTCGGCGTACTGCTCGGGGAGCCGCCCGGTGGGCCGTTCGGCCCGGACGCGCGGGACCGGCGGGCGGCCGTCGGACAGGCCCTGGGCCTCCCGTGCCGCGATCTCCTTGAGCCGCATCGACAGCTGGAGCGTGCTGGGCCGGTCCTCGGGATCCTTGGCCAGGCAGGCCCGTACGAGGGGCGCGAGTGCGTCCGGGACCCCGAGCAGGTGCGGCTCCTCGTGCACCACGCGGTACAGCATCACCTCGGAACTGCCGTGCCCGAAGGGGGAGTCGGCGGTCGCGGCGTACGCCAGGGTGGCGCCCAGCGCGAAGACGTCGGTGGCCGGGGTGACGGCGGCTCCGCGCACCTGCTCGGGGGCGAGGAAGCCGGGGGAGCCGACGGCGGTGCCCACATGGGTGAGCGTGCTCGCGCCGGTGGCCCAGGCGATCCCGAAGTCGATGATCCGGGGCCCCTTGGGGGACAGAAGAATGTTCGAGGGCTTCAGATCGCGGTGGACGACCCCCGCCTCGTGCACGGCGACCAGTCCCTCGGACAGCGCGGCGCCGATCGCGGCGATCTGCGCGGCCGTCAGGGGGCCTTCCTCGGCCACCTTGTCGTGGAGGGAGGGGCCGGGCACGTACTGGGTGGCGAACCACGGCCGTTCGGCCTCCAGGTCCGCTGCCACCAGGCGCGCGGTGCACCCGCCGCGGATCCGCCGGGCGGCGGACACCTCCCGGGCGAAGCGGGAGCGGAACTCCTGGTCCTCGGCCAGATCCGGCCGGATCACCTTGAGCGCGACGCGCTGGCCGCGCCGGTCCGAGCCCAGGTAGACCACACCCATGCCGCCGGCGCCGAGCCGTCGGTGCAGTCTGAACGAGCCGACGACACGCGGGTCCTCGCGCCGGAGCCGCATCATCGCCATGTCCACCCCGCTGACCGGTCGTCCTGTTGACGTGGCACAGCTTACGGACCATCCGCCACGAGCGCTCAGAGGCCGCGCCCTCGCCGGAGGAATCGATCGTCTGTGCGTCACCGCCCACTTGAGGGTTCCTCAGCCCCGCGGCCCGGACCCCGGGCCCCGTGGGGCCGCGGCCCCAAAGGGCCCTGGCCCCAAGGGGATTGGGGCGAAGGCCGGGGCCGGGGGCGGTCGGCGGGCGCACGCGGGGCGCGGCCGGAAGGGCTGATCTTGTTGTGTACCCCGTCAGCGGAGATGCATGCGCCGGGAGTGACGCAAGTGAGCGAAGTCACTACCCTCCGGTCACCCCGTCGGGGAAGACCCCTACAAGGGGGACCGGTCTCCACCCAGGGGAGTACACGGGGAGGGAGCCGTCATCCTCCTGGAGGCCTGTGAAGGGGTACGAAGGCAGGACGCCGCAGGGGCCCGGCCCGCCTAGTGTTGAGCACAAGCGGTGGGTGGCGCACTCGTCCCCCGAGGTCACAAGCCCACCGCTGCCGACACAGGGAGAGGGTCATGGCGGACATCGCACGGCAGGGGCGCAAGGCATTCGCGTTCAACGGCCACGAGTCCGGTACGCGCCACCCGCTGGTGGCCGCGGCCATGGTGCTCCCCCTGGCCGCCCTCCTGCTCTTCCTCTTCGGAGGCTTCGACCAGGTGGCGGCACAAGCGTCGTCCGTCGGTGTGATGCTGGGGCGCTGAGCGGCGCCCCGAGCCCGGGAGAGCGGCCCGGGCAGTTCATCGCCGGTCGCACCCCGTGGGGACGGGGGCGCGACGACGGACGGCAGGTGAAGGGTGCTGTCCGTGCGACTGGGGAGTCGCACGGGCAGCACCCTTTTTGATGCCGCGCAGGCGTACGAGCGGCCGGCCCCTCAGGGCGTACGATCACGCCGGGCCCGGTGCGGGCCCGGCGCCACCGCCCGACCCCGGGGAGCCCATGCCGACGTCCCTGCCCGCGGCCCTCGCGGCCCTCGCGGCCGCCACGCTGCCCGCCGCCCCCGTGCCGCGGCCGTACGAGCTGCTCGCGGACCGCGAGGACGGGACCGTCGTGCGGTGCGGCGCCGCCGTGGCCAAGGCGCACGCCGGGGACAGCGACCGGGAGGGCCTCGCGGTCCGGATGCGGATCGCCGCGGACGCGGCGCTGGCCGGCGTGCTGCTGCCCCCGCTCAGCACCGAGGTCCGCCGCCTCCACGGGCGCCCGGTGACGCTCTGGCCGTACGGAGCCCCCGTGGACCCGGAGCGGCCCGGGGACGCCCCCTGGGAGGCCGCCGGACGGCTGCTGGCCGCCCTGCACCACGTACCGGTCCACTGCCTGCCGGGTCCCGTGCCCCCGATGCGCGGACCGGCGAAGGTCGCCCGCGCCCTGCGCCGCCTGGCGCAGGCTCCGCCGCACCCCCAGACGCCGGGCCCGGCCGGGCAGGTGCGCGCCGCGGCCCGGACCCTGCCCGCGTGGGCCCGGGGCGAGGAGCCCGCGCCCCCGGGCGGGACGCTGTGCCACGGGGACCTGCACCTGGGCCAGTTGGTGCGCGGCCCGGCCAAGGAGGGCCCGGGCGGGGGCGCGTCGGGCAGGGGTGCTCCGGGCCGGGAGGCCCCGGGCAAGGAGGGTCCGGGCGCGGCGGGGGAGTGGCGGCTCATCGACGTCGACGACCTCGGGGTCGGCGCCCCCGCCTGGGACCTGGCCCGTCCGGCTGCCTGGTACGCCGCCGGGCTGCTCGACGCCGGCACCTGGGTCCGCTTCCTCGACGCCTACCGGGCCGCCGGGGGACCGGCCGCCGGGCCGCCCGGCGCGGACCCGTGGCCGGAACTCGACGTCGCCGCCCGGGCCCTGACCGTACAGACCGCGGCCCTCGCCCTGGCCAAAGCGGCAGAAGAGCACCGCCGACTCGATGACGTGGAACGGCTGATGGTGGAGTCCTGTGCCCGAATAGCCGCCCTCCCGCCCGCCTTGGAGCCGGGGGCTCCGTCGTAGGGTGAGCTTCACGCCACCGGGCATGCATCCGGTGTCGACGCAGACGGCGAGGAGTTGATCCGGTCATGCAGTGTCCGAAGTGTCACGCGATGATGCACACCTACAACCGCAACGGCGTTCAGATCGAGCAGTGCAGCGGCTGCCGCGGCATCTTCCTCGACTACGGCGAGCTGGAGGCGCTGACCCGCCTGGAGTCCCAGTACACGGCGGGTCAGTACGGCCAGGTCCCCCCGCCCGCCGCGCCGCCGGCCCCCTACCCGGCGCCGCACGCCGCCCCCGCGCCCGCCTGGGGCGCACCGCACCACGGCGGCCACGGTCACCACGGCCACCACCGCGGGGGCTTCGGCCGGATGCTGTTCTCCTCCTGACCCGCAGGGCAGCACGCGAAAGCCCCGGCCGTCGAGACGGCCGGGGCTTTCCGGTGGTGCGCGATACTGGGATTGAACCAGTGACCTCTTCCGTGTCAGGGAAGCGCTCTCCCGCTGAGCTAATCGCGCGGGCACGGCAACGAAGCCGCAGGTGGAACAGGTACTGCGTGGTACTGCGTGCGCGATACTGGGATTGAACCAGTGACCTCTTCCGTGTCAGGGAAGCGCTCTCCCGCTGAGCTAATCGCGCGGGGGTCCTTGCGGACCAGTGGACGATACTGGGATTGAACCAGTGACCTCTTCCGTGTCAGGGAAGCGCTCTCCCGCTGAGCTAATCGTCCTTGGAGGTGGAGACGGGATTTGAACCCGTGTAGACGGCTTTGCAGGCCGTTGCCTCGCCTCTCGGCCACTCCACCATGGAGCTGCAGGGGTTCTCGGGAAGATCCCCCACTTCGAGCGGACGACGAGACTCGAACTCGCGACATCCACCTTGGCAAGGTGGTGCTCTACCAACTGAGCTACGTCCGCAGGTCACCGTGTTCGCTCCGGGGTTTCGGCCCCTTCGCTCCCTGGCGACGTGTTGAACTCTAGCGGATTCCCGGGCCAGCTCAAAAACGCGTTTCCGCAGCGTGCTGCCGCTCGATCACCGCCGGTCACCCGACCGTCACCTCACCGGCGCCGCGGAGCCACCGGTCATAGACTCGCAGCCGTGCACGACCTGCTTCCCCTGGCCCGCTTCGGCGGCCTCCTCGCGACGGACCTCCGTGACGTCACCGGCGACCCCTCGGCCCTCGACTCCGCCGGCTTCTGGGCCGTGGCGGCCGACTTCGAGGGGCGGCTGGTCTGTGCGCGCTTCGGTGACGTACGGCCCGACCCGGTGCCCGCCCCGGTCCCCGGGGCCTGGCGGGGCCCCGGCGCCGACCGGTGGTCCTCCTCGCTCGACCGCGAGGCCTACACGGCGGGCGTACGGCGCATCCGCGAGCACATCGCCGCCGGCGAGGTCTACCAGGCCAATCTGTGCCGGGTGATGTCCGCGCCGCTGCCCGACCCCGCCCGCGCCGATGTCGACGCCCTCACCGCCCTGCTCGCCCGCGGCAACCCGGCTCCCTATGCAGGAACCATTCGCCTCCCGGCCCACGGCGTCGAGATCGCCACCGCCTCCCCCGAGCTCTACCTGCGCCGGACCGGCCGCCACGTCGAGTCCGGCCCCATCAAGGGCACCGGCCGCACCGTCGCCGACCTCCAGCCCAAGGACCACGCCGAGAACGTGATGATCGTGGACCTGGTCCGCAACGACCTCGGCCGGGTCTGTGCCACCGGCTCCGTGACCGTCCCCCAGCTGTGCGCCGTCGAAGAGCACCCGGGCCTGGTCCACCTCGTCTCCACCGTCGGCGGCGAGCTCGCCGACGGCGCCGGCTGGCCCGAGCTGCTCGCCGCCACCTTCCCGCCCGGCTCCGTCACCGGCGCCCCCAAGTCCTCCGCCCTGCGGATCATCGAGGCCCTGGAGACCGCCCCCCGCGGCCCCTACTGCGGCGGCATAGGCTGGGTCGACGCCGACCGCGGCACCGGCGAGCTCGCCGTCGGCATCCGCACCTTCTGGATCGACCGCCAGGCCCCCGGCGGCCCCCGGCTGCTCTTCGGCACCGGCGCGGGCATCACCTGGGGCTCCGACCCCGAGCGGGAATGGGCGGAGACCGAACTGAAGGCCGCCCGCCTGCTCCGGGTAGCGTCAGGAGCCCATGCGGTGACAGGTACCCCTGGGTGAGCGGAGGGATCGTACGGTGAGGATCTGGCTCGACGGCGCGCTGCGGGACGCCGACAGCGCACAGGTGTCCGTGTTCGACCACGGACTGACCGTGGGCGACGGAGTGTTCGAGACGCTGAAGGCGGAGCGCGGCAAGGCCTTCGCGCTCACCCGCCACCTGGAGCGGCTGACCCGCTCGGCGCGCGGCCTCGGGCTGCCCGACCCGGACCACGACGAGGTGCGCCGCGCCTGCGCGGCCGTCCTGGAGGCCAACCCGGTGCCGCTCGGGCGGCTGCGCATCACCTACACCGGCGGCGTCTCGCCGCTCGGCTCCGACCGCGGAGAAGCCGCCCCGACCCTGGTCGTCGCCGTCGGCGAGACCACCCGCCGGCCGGACACCACCGCCGTGATCACCGTCCCCTGGGTGCGCAACGAGCGTTCCGCCGTGACCGGCCTGAAGACCACCTCGTACGCCGAGAACGTGGTCGCGCTGGCCGCCGCCGCCCGGGCCGGGGCCTCCGAGGCCCTGTTCGCGAACACCGTCGGACGGCTCTGCGAGGGCACCGGCTCCAACGTCTTCGTCGTCCTGGACGGGGAGCTGCACACCCCGCCCGTCGCCTCCGGCTGCCTCGCCGGGATCACCCGCGCCCTCGTCGTGGAGTGGGCCGGGGCCAAGGAGACGGGCCTGCCCTTCGAGGCCCTCCGGGAGGCCGAGGAGATCTTCCTGACCTCCACGCTGCGCGACGTCCAGGCCGTCCACCGCGTCGACGGCCACACGCCGTCCGCCGCGGTCCCCGGTCCGGTCACCGCCGAGGCGATGCGGATCTTCGACGCCCGCTCCGGCGAGGACCTCGACCCGTAGCCCCCCTTCCCCCGCGGCCCGCAAAGGACTGTCGTACGGGCCGCGGGGAGGGGTAGAACTCGACTGATGACCACCACCCTGCGGCCGAGCGGGCCGCTTCAGCAGAGCACCGGCGGCGCGCGCTCGCGCCCGTACGAGATCCGCGTCAACAGCAGGCGCGTCGGCGCCCTGGTGGTGGCCTGCGACACGCCCTTCGGGCCGACGGTCGGCGAGATCCGGGACCTGGCCGTCGACGAACCCGACCGCCGCAGGGGCCGGGCCACGGTGGGGGCCCTCGCCGCCGAGGAGGTGCTGCGGGGCTGGGGGTGCCGCACGGTCCGGGTGTCCGTCCCGGCCGGATCGGCGGGCGGGCTGCGCATGGCCGGGGCGCTCGGGTACGCGGAGCAGGGCCGCCACATGGTCAAGGAGCTCGCGGGCCCGCCGCCGGCCCTGGGCGAGGGCGTCACCGGCCGTCCCATGACGCAGGCCGAGTACACGGCCTGGTTCGCCGAGGCGCTCCGGGGCTACGCCGCCGACTGGACCGCCCGCGGGATGTCCGCCGAGGCCGCCCGCGCCAAGGCGGAGGCCGACCACGCACGCCAACTGCCCCGGGGCCTGGCCACCCCCGGCGTGACCCTCGCCGTGCTGGAGGCGGCGGGCGTACCCGTCGGCCACCTGTGGCTGGCGCCGAACGAGGAGGGCGCCTACGTCTACGACGTGGCCGTGGCGCCGGAGCACCGGGGCAGGGGCCACGGCCGCGCACTGATGCTGCTCGCCGAGCGCACCGCCCTCGCCTCGGGCCACCGCGTCCTCGGCCTGCACGTGTTCAGCGGCAACACCCCGGCCCTGCGGCTCTACGAGTCCCTCGGCTACCGGCCGACCGCCTTCCACTTCGCCAAGGAGCTGCTCTAGCAGGACCTGTTCCGATGGGACCGGCCCGGGCGGGCGGTTCCGGCCGTCAGCCCTCCCCGGCGAGCAGCCGGTCGGCGATCTCCTCGATCCGGGCGCGCAGGCCGTCCTGGCTCTTGCCGCCGTCGAGGCGCTGGTCGCCGATCACGTACGTCGGGGTGCCGGTCACGCCGATGGCCTTGCCCTCGGCCTGGTCGGCATCGACGATCAGGATGTGCCGGCCGTCGATCAGGGCGGTGTCGAACTCCTCCACGTCCAGGCCGAGTTCGCGCGCCACGTCCAGCAGCACTGCCTCGCCGCGCTCGCCCAGCTCCGCGGTGCGGGCCAGTACGGCCTCCGTGTACGGCCAGCCCTGCCCCTGCTCGGCGGCCTCCTCGGCGGCCTGCGCCGCCGCGAAGGCGTGCTTGTGCTTCTCCAGCGGGAAGTGGCGCAGCCGGATGTCCAGCCGGTCGCCGTAGCGGGCCCGCAGGGCGCGTACGTCGTCCAGGGCGCGGTGGCAGTCCGGGCACTGTAGTTCGCACCAGACATCGAGGATCACGGAATCGGTCATGCGGACAGTCTCCCAGCCCCCCGGCCGGGCCACCGCCGCGGGCTCCGCCGCCGGCGCCCCGGAGATCTCCCGGAGATCGGCCCGGCGCATGGCCCGTACGACGGTGCCCGGTGCACGATGGAGGGGACGGACCGCCCGGACCTGGAGGACAGCATGCTGGCCGAGACCATATGTTCCGCGGTGTCCGCGGCAGGCCTGGGCCTCGCCGCGGTGACCGCCTACCGCAGGCGCTTCCTGGCCGCCACCCGGATCGCGGCGTACGCGCTGGTGCCGGTCGCGCTCGTGCTGACCGGCGTCGTGGAGTGGCTGTCCGCCGTGGTCTTCAAGCCGACCGTCTGGATCGGCTTCGGCCTCCTCGGGCTGGCCTGGCTGCTCTTCGCCACCACCCGCGCCGTCGAGCGCCGCGGCCTCGCCAAGGGGGAGCGGCCCGCCAAGCCGGTCAAGGGCCGTCCCGCGCCCCAGGCCGTCGCCCCCGCCGCCTCCACGCCGTCGCCGGCCGGGCGCGCACCGGAGGCCTCGCAGCCTCCCGCGGACGACTTCTCCGACATCGAGGCGATCCTGAAGAAGCACGGGATCTGAAGCACGCGATCTGAAGCGCGGGATCCAAGCACGGGATCGCGAAGCCCGGGATCCAAGCACGGAACCCGGGGGCGGCGGGCGGATCCGGCGACGGTCCACGAGAAGGGGTGAACCACCGCGTAAACAAGGGCGTGTTGGGGCACGTGCGCGGGCGCACTGCGCCATCATCGGCCCGACATGCTCGACACATCGCAGGGTGAGCCGCCGGTTCCCGCGCCGGCCCCGGTCCCCGCCCCCGTCGCCGAGGAGCCGCGAGGCTGCCTCTTCGCGCTCTCCCAGCCACCCCTGATGATCTTCCTCGGAGTGATCGGCACCTTACTGCTGCTGGCCGCCGTGCATGACCTCTTCCTGCTCTGACAGGGCGGCCGCCTCCGGGCCCGCGTCGGCCTCCTTGCGACGCGCCCGGTACGCGGCCACGTGCAGCCGGTTGCCGCAGGTCCGGCTGTCGCAGTAGCGGCGCGAGCGGTTGCGCGAGAGGTCCACGAAGGCCCGACGGCAGTCGGGGGCCTCGCAGCGGCGCAGCCGCTCCTGCTCGCCGGAGACCACGATGAACGCGAGCGCCATGCCGCCGTCGGCCGCGAGGTGGTCGCCGAGGGAGGCGCCCGGCGCGAAGTAGTGGACGTGCCAGTCGTAGCCGTCGTGGTCGGTCAGCTGCGGGGTGGTGCCGGCCGTGGCGACCAGCTCGTTGATCAGCTGGGAGGCGGCGCGCGCGGTGGGCGCCGCGAAGACCTGGGCGAATTTGCCGCGTACCGTCCGCACGCCGGCGAGGTCGCGCGCGCCGAGCTCGCCGACGTCGCTGATCTCGTACTCGCGGACGAACGCGCGCAGCGAGCCGATGTCCGCCAGCCCGTCGGGCTGGTCCGCCTCGGCCGCGGTGTTCACCAGCGCGACGACGACGTCGAGCGCGCGACGGGTGTCGTGGGGAATCTGCACGGGGGTCGCTCCCTGGGGCCGGGCCTGCGGCGACGGTTCAATGCCGCCGGTGGGGGCCGACTCTAGCTCCCCCGGCGACCGCCCGGAGGGGCCCCCACCCCCGAAAACCGCATCGGCGCCGTCCTCGCAGGTGGCTCCCGCGAGAACAGCGCCGCTGCTGCCGTATGTGGTGGTCCGGCCCGCACCGTCGCCCCGAGTCGGACGGTGTCGGGCTGGGGTGGGCCTGGCTCAGCTTTCGGCCAGGATGTGGGAGAGCTCCTTGTCGAGGTCGAAATGCCGGTGCTCGGTCCCGGGAGGAACCGCGGCGTCCGTCCGCTTGAGGAACGATTCGAGTGCTCGTGCTGGTGCTTCGAGCAGCGCTTCTCCCTCCGGTGAGCTCAGGGCGATGCAGACGACGCCCTGACCGTGGCTGCGGGACGGCCAGACGCGGACGTCTCCGGTGCCGGTGGGCCGGTGCAGGCCCTCGGCGAGGAGATCACGGGCGAATACCCATTCGACCGTCTCCTCGGCGCCGGTGTGGAAGGTGGCGTGCACGGCGTAGGGGTCGGCCGTGTCATACCGCAGGCCCGCGGGAACAGGCAGTGAAGACTCGCTCGACACAACGAGGCGCAGGTGCAGCTCGCAGCTGACCGTGGTGTTCATAAGCGCCAGGGCCTTTCGCTCAGTGTGCGCTCGGGGATTCGCACGTCGGCGAAATCGACATGCCACCTACGGTGCCGTTGTAAACCCCTCTGACCGTTTTGCGGACCTCTGGGTCCCTCGGACGGCGGATCCGGACGACCGTTCACGTGTGCTTCAGGCTCCGGTAGATTCGGCCCCATGAATACGGGGAGTGACCACGGGGCCCATGAGCCCGCAGCCGACCAGAGCGCCGACCAGAGCGCCGAGCACGCCGACGACCACGCCGACGACCACGAGCTGCACGTGTCGAAGGCGCCCGATTTCATCAAGCGGCGCCGCACCCTGCACCTGAGCTGGCAGGTCGGCGTGTTCATCGTGGGTCTCGCCGTCATCGGCGCCGGTGTGGCCATGCTCGTGCTGCCCGGCCCCGGCTGGGTCGCGATCTTCGCGGGCCTGGCGATCTGGGCCACCGAGTTCGCCTGGGCGCATCTCGTACTGCGCTGGACCAAACGCAAGGTCACCGAGGCCGCCAAGAAGGCCCTCGACCCGAAGGTCCGCCGCCGCAACATCATCCTGACCACCGTCGGACTGGTGATCGCCGGCGCGCTGGTCGGCTTCTACGTGTGGAAGTACGGGCTCACCATGCCCTGGAACATCCACGACCAGTGATACCCCGCGAGGGTGGTCCAGGAGCACCGCTGACATGGGGTAATGTTTGCGGTGCGTCCGGGCGATTAGCTCAGTGGGAGAGCACTTCGTTCACACCGAAGGGGTCACTGGTTCGAACCCAGTATCGCCCACCCGGACCAAGGGCCCGGAGACTTCCCGAAGTCTCCGGGCCCTTGGCGTTCCCGCCCCGGCGGGCGCCTCAGCGCAGGCGTCCGAGGGCCGACCGCAGCCGCCGCGCGTCGCGCAGCCGCTTCTCGTACGTCGCCCCCACCAGCAGGAGCAGCAGCCCGGCCAGCGCCGGCGGCAGCCAGCGCGGCAGCGCGCCGACCACCTGGAGCACGTACGGGGCCAGCTCGTGCACCGCCACGGCGGCCACGGCGGTGCCGCCCAGCAGCAGCGGCGCCCGGAGCCGCCGGTGCGCGCCCGCCAGCGTCACCCCCAGCGCCGCCCCGCCCAGCAGCAGCGGCCGCAGCCAGTGCGGATCGCCCCAGAGCGCGGCCAGGCCCGGCAGCAGCGTCGCGGCCAGTCCCGGCCCGTAGGCCGTCCACGAAGAGGCCTGCGGATCCCGCCGACGGCGCAGGAAGCCGACCGCGAGCGCCGGCAGGGCCACCGGCAGCGCGTAGGCCTCCGG
This sequence comes from Streptomyces sp. NPDC006326, assembly GCF_040612915.1. Taxonomy (NCBI): domain Bacteria; kingdom Bacillati; phylum Actinomycetota; class Actinomycetes; order Kitasatosporales; family Streptomycetaceae; genus Streptomyces; species Streptomyces sp. NPDC006326. The sequence goes on from NZ_JBEXRC010000014.1 coordinate 65,704, forward strand.
GACGGCCACCCCGGAGGCCGCGAGCCGGATCCAGGCCGCCGCCACGCCCAGCGCCCCGGCCGCCCAGCCCAGCGAGCGCCGGTCCTCCCGCACCGCCGCGCCCGCGCAGACCACCCCGGCCAGCGCGCACACCAGCGCCGACAGCGGCCGCAGCGGTCCTGCCGAGCCCGCCAGGAGCAGCGCCCCCAGCCCCACCGTCCCGGCCGCGGCCTCGGCCGGGGCCCGCACGGCCCCCAGTCGCGGACCCAGGGCCGCGACCGCCGCCGGAACCACCAGCAGGGGCAGCGCCCACCAGGCCACCGCAAGCCCCCAGAGCGCGCCCAGAGCCGCCGCCGTCGCTCCCGCGTACCCGACGGCCAGCGCCGCCCCGCAGGCCCGCACACGGGCCGGAGCGGGCCCGTACGCCGCCGCTGCCGCGCCGCCCGCCGCCAGCAGGCCGAACACCGCCAGCGTGGCCGTACGCCCGTCCAGCGCGGCCACGGACACGTCCACCGCCCCGGCCAGGGCGCACACCGCCGCCGCGGCCCCCGGTCCGCCCGGCACGCGCAGCGCGGCCACCCCGGCGGCCGCCGTCACCGCCAGCTGCGCCGCGAGCACCGCCGCCACCGGCAGCCCGATGAGCATCGGCGCCGTGAACAGCCCGGCCCAGCCGCACACCACCGCCACCACCGCCGGCTCCCGGTACGGCAGCGCCCGCGCCGCGCCCCAGCCGGCCGCCGCGGCGATCAGCAGGGCCACCGCCGCGGCCGGGCCCGGCCCCCACACCTCGGGCCCCGGCGTGGTCGCCGCCCACACCTCGCGCAGCACCCGGACGCGGGAGGCCAGGTGCAGCGCCGCCGCGGACAGCGCCCACAGCACCACCAGGGCCGCCACGCCCGCCCCCGCCCGGGTCAGGCCCCGCCGGACCGCCGCCGGCAGGCCGCTCGCCGCCCCCACCGCGGGCAGCGGCAGCGCGAGCAGCAGCAGGACCACCACCGCCCAGTCCGCAGCCAGCTCCGGCCGCACCGTCCCGGCGGCCGCCGCCACCGCCGCCAGGCCGCCCGCCAGTGCGGCCCCCGACGCCGAGGGCACCCGCCAGGCCACCGCGACCCCCAGCGCGGCGCAGCCCGCCAGGAGCGCCGCCGGACCCGCCGCCGCGCCCGCCGAGGGCGCCCCGGCCAGCGCGGAGAGGCCGGTCAGCAGCGCCCCCGCCCCGAGCGCCGCGGCCAGGGCCCAGGCCACCCGGACCACCCGGGACCCCGCGGCCGCGAGCGCGAGCGCCGCGTCCAGCGCCGCCGTCACCAGCAGCGCCCAGCCGAGCCCCACCGCGCCCGCGCCGGAGGCCGCCGCGGCCAGCGGCAGCGGCAGCTGCGCGGCGAGGACCGCCGCCGGCCCGGGCAGGACCAGCCTCGCCGCCGCCCGGCCGTACCCGGCCCACACCGCCGCCAGCACCGCCGCCGCGCCCGCCGCGTAGGCCGTGCCGTCCGTGTCCGGGTCGCCGACCGCGTACACCGCGTACGCGTCCAGCACCGTCAGCAGCAGCCCCACCGCCGCCACCGACTCCGCCGTGGACCGCAGCCCGCGGCGCAGCAGCAGCACGGGCGCACCGAGCGCCCCCGCGGTCACCAGCGCCAGCACGGCCGAGCGGCCGGCGATCCCCAGCGAGCCCCAGCTGAACAGCGTGAACGCCAGGGCCGCCACCGCCAGCAACACCGCACCCAGGGTCAGCAGCACGTTCTGCGCGCCCGGGGCCGAGGCCTCCTTCGGTGCGGCCGCAGGTGCGGGCGCGGGCGCGGGCCATCCGGCCGGCACCGGCAGCCGCAGCAGCCACTCCCGGCGGGCGAGCAACCACGCCCGGCGGGAGTCGAGTTGGGCCAGTTCCCGGTCGATGAGCGCCAGCTCCTCGGCGGGCGGCAGGGGCATGCCGGGCGGCAGGGGCGTGTCGGGTGGTGGAGGTGCCATGCCCGGAGTGTGGCCCGGCTCACGGCCGCGGGACCATGGGCCTGCGTACTCAGATCCGCCCTGAGTACCCGCGGAACCGGGGGAGTAGCGCATACAGGGCGCTGCGGCGGGCCAGACTGGAGGCATGCAGCCCTGGAGCCGCTACCGCTTCCGCAGCGTGTGGGACCTCGACGCCCCGCCCGCCCGCGTCTACTGCGTGCTGGAGCAGGCCGGCCAGTACCCGAGCTGGTGGCCCCAGGTCCGCGGGGCCGAGCGGATCGACGAGCGCAGCAGCGCCCTGTGCATCCGCTCCGTGCTCCCGTACGAGATCAGGATGACCGCCACCCGACTGCTGCGCGATCCCGCGCGGGGCGTCCTGGAGGCGGCCCTGCACGGCGACGTCGAAGGCTGGGCGCGGTGGACCGTACGCCCGCGCCGGGGACCCGGCGGCAACGGGACGCGGGCGCTGTACGAGCAGGAGGTCGAGGTGCGCCGGCCGCTGCTGCGGACGCTGGCGCTGCCCGCGCGGCCCTTCTTCCGGCTGAACCACGCCCTGATGATGCGGGCCGGACGCCACGCCCTGGCGGCCCGTGTGGCCGCCCCGCCGGAAGCGGTTTGAACCAGACCCGGTGCCTCTTGTATTGTTCAGTCCGTTCCCGGGCGATTAGCTCAGCGGGAGAGCACTTCGTTCACACCGAAGGGGTCACTGGTTCGATCCCAGTATCGCCCACCGGGACAGGCCGGTCCGTCATCGACGGACCGGCCTTCCGCATTCCCGGACGGTTCCCCGGGCCCTTCCTCAGGCCGCGGCCGACACCTCGGGCCGCAGCGGCCAGTGCGGATCCACCGCCTCCGGCGTGCCCTGACGGGCGAACCACGCCTGCAGGCCGCGCGCCTGCGCCGCATGCCACACCGCCTGGAGGGTGTGGAGTTCGGCCGGGGTCAGCCGCTCCAGGCGGCCCGCGAACCGGCGCCCCACCGCCCGTACGACCTCCAGCGAGGCCAGCGCGTCCGCGGCCGCGTCGTGCGCGCCCTCCAGCTCTATGCCGTAGTGCGCGCACAGGTCCGTCAGCGTACGGCGGCCCTTGCGGTACCGGTCCAGGTGCTTGTCGAGCACCCGCGGATCCAGCACCGTCAACGGCCGGTTGTCCAGGTAGCGGGCCAGCGTCGACGCCCGGTGGCGGCGCAACTCCCGGTCCAGCAACGTCAGGTCGAACGGCGCGTTCATCACCACGACCGGCCGCCCCGCCACCTGCTGCTCCCCGAGTGCACGGGCTATCTCCTCCATGACCGGCGCGGGCCACCGCCCGTTGCGCTGAAGGTGGTCGTCGGTCAGACCGTGCACGTCCGTGGCCTCCGGGGGCACGGGAACACCCGGATTGACCAGCCAGCGGGTGGAGCGGACCCGGCCGCCCGCACACTCCTGCACGACGAGAGCGGCGGACACGATCCGGTCCTGCTCCACGTCCACCCCGGTCGTCTCCGTGTCGAATGCGGCCAGCGGGCCCTCGTACCAGCGCGTCATGGCGAACTCCTCGTCCCCGATCGGCAGATGGGCGCGCACCGATCACGCCGCCCTCGCCCGAGTCCGTGATACCCGGCCCGTTTGCGCCGTACGCCGTTTGCGGCCCCTCCGGTACGGAGACAACTTCCCCGGGGGGCCGTGCACATGACCGGTCGTCAATCCCGTCCCCTCCCGTCCCCCGAATCGGCAGAGCCCGGAAGGCAAGGGGAGCCGGCCATGGCGCTCGCGCAGCCCGAACCGGGCGGGGTGCTGCAGGGGCGGATCGACCCGCGGAACGAGCCGCGGAGCGGACCGCTGCGCGGCACACTCGCCACCACCGCCTGCATGGAGACCCTCCAGGTGGGATACCTCCACGCCGTCGCGGCCGCGGCCGGCTGCTCGCTCTCCCAGCCCTTTCCGGACAACGGCATCGACTGGCAGGTCAGCCACGGCGCGCCCGAACACGTCGTCGACGACGAGGTCACCATCAAGGTGCAGTTGAAGGCGACCTACCAGATCGCACCGCGACCGCCGGGCCCCACCTTCGCCTTCACCCTCGACAACGAGCACCTGGTGAAGCTGGCCCGCACACCGGTCGCCGTCCACAAGATCCTCGTCGTGATGCTCGTCCCGCGCGAGCGCGAGCAGTGGCTGTCCGCCGGGCACGACCGGCTCGACCTGCGGCACTGCTGTTACTGGACCAACCTCGCCGGACACCCCGTGACCGGCCGGCGCCGGACCACCGTACGGATCCCCACCACGCGGATCTTCGACGACCGTGCGCTGTGCGAGATCATGACCCGGGTCGGGTCGGGAGGGACACCCTGATGCACTGGCACGGACCGCACCACCTCGAACCGCTGTCGTCCCCTTCGGAGTACGCGGACTTCGCGGAGTCGGGGACCCCCGACCCCCTGCACGTCGACCCGGCCGTCCTGGGCGCGCTGCTGCACCGGCACGGCTGGCAGCGCCGGGGCGGGGCGGCCGGGCGGTACGGGCGCTGGACGCCGCCGGGGCGCCGGGGCACGAGCCTCCTCGTCCCGGAGAACCGGGCCTTCCCCGACTGCACCGACCTGCTGGAGGAGGCCCTCACCGCGCTCTCGCACAGCGGGCTGCCGTCGGCGCGCGAGGTGCTCTACGGGCTGAGCGTGCCCAGCGACGAGATCCGCTGGGAGCGGCAGATCCCGCAGGGCCCCGAGGGCCTGTACGGGCCCCGGGGCGAGGCCGCCTGGACGGTGCAGGAGCAGCTGCGCTCGGCCGCGCGGCAGCTCCTGCTGGCGGGGGCCCTCGCCGACCGGGCACGGGCCGGGTACTACGGGGCCCGGCACCGGGCCCAGGCCGAGCGGAGCCTGGACGGGATCCTGGTGGGCCCGGCCCCCGGCGGCCGCCGGCTCACCGCCTACGTGCCGGTGGACGGGGGGCGGGGCACGGTGACCCGGCTCCACCACGCCCTGCACGCGGCCCGTGAGGCCGTGGACTACCGGCGCGCCACCGGCGGCATGGAGGCCTTCGACGCCGCCGTGGAGGCGGGCGTCAGCCGGGAGCTTGCCGATGCGCTGATCGCGCTGGTGCGCGGTTCCGAGGGCGCCCGGATCGCGCTGGCCTGGGCGCCCGCCGCCGGGGTTCCGACAGGGTGCGCGGCCCGGCCGGAGCCGGTGGAGTTCTCCCCGGGGGACCTGCCGGTGCTCCGGGAGGCGGCGGCCCGCTACACCCGCGACGAGCCGGCGGTCCCGGTGCGGGTGGCGGGGGCGGTGGTCCGCATGCGCAGGTCGGCGCCGGGGGGCGGCGGGACCATACGGTTGCGGGTGCTGGCGGGCGCGGAGGTGCCGTACGTACGGGCGGTGCTCGACGAGGAGGCGTACCGGGTGGCGGGCCACGCCCACCTGGTGGGCCTGCCGATCCGGATCAGCGGCCGGCTGCAGCGCCGCGGCGGCTTCCGGCGGCTGACGGAGGCCGCGGACGTCACGCCCGTCCCCCTGGACGAGGTGGAACGCGACCGCCTGATGAAGTCCCTGGACGAGTCCCTCGACCCCACGGACGTCCTGCCGTCCGACGACTAGTTCTCCGCTGGTCCGCAGATCTCCCCGGGGCGGGTGAACGAGGCCATCAGCAGGCCGGGCGCCGGGGAGAAGGTCGCGCCGCGGACGAAGCCGAGGCGTGCGTACAGGGCGACCGCCGGGGTGTTCGCCGCGCCCGTCGTGACGATGATCCGGCGGCCGGGCAGGGCCTCGGTCAGCAGGTGGCGCAGCAGGAGCGAGGCGATGCCGCGTCGGAACCAGGAAGGGTCCACGCACAGCCGGTCCACGCACACGGAGCCGTCGGGCTCCTCCTCCCAGGCGAGGAACCCGGCGATCGCGCCGGACCCGTCGACCGCCCCCAGCCAGTGCAGGGGCCGTTCCCGCATCTCGGCGAGGCTCTCGCGGAGCGCGGGGATGCCGTCGAAGCCGATCAGCTCCGCCTCCACCGCGTAGGCGGCCCGCCCCACGGCGTGCACGGCGGCGGCGGTGCGGTCATCGTTCAGGTCCAGCGGTCGGACGGAGGCGCTCGGCATGCGGGGTCCCTTCGGAGGGGTCGGAGGGGTCGGCCCGGGAGGGGCGTGGCAGGGGCCGGTCCCACGCTAACCAAGCGCCCCGGACGCGCCCGGACCCGGGTCCGGGACGGGTGGGGGCCGGTGCGGGCGGGTGCTCGCGGGCGGGGCGTCCCGGGCGGGGCGCCGTAACCGTTTAGCGGCGCGGCCACTCGGCTCGGTACGATTCAGGCGCGCAGCGTTCGCTCGCGCATTCCTCCCTCGGCTCACGCCGGGAGGTGCCCCCAGAGTCAGGAGAGACCGGTGTCAGACGTCCGTGTGATCATCCAACGCGATTCCGAGCGGGACGAGCGCGTGGTGGCCACGGGCACTACGGCGGCCGAGCTCTTCGCCGGCGAGCGCACCGTCGTCGCCGCGCGGGTGGCGGGCGAGCTCAAGGACCTCGCGTACGCCGTCCAGGACGGCGAGACCGTCGAGCCGGTGGAGATCTCCTCCGAGGACGGTCTGAACATCCTGCGCCACTCGACCGCGCACGTCATGGCGCAGGCCGTGCAGGAGCTCTTCCCCGAGGCCAAGCTGGGCATCGGCCCGCCGGTCCGGGACGGCTTCTACTACGACTTCGACGTCGCCAAGCCGTTCACCCCCGATGACCTCAAGGCCATCGAGAAGAAGATGCAGGAGATCCAGAAGCGCGGCCAGCGCTTCTCCCGCCGCGTCGTCACCGACGAGGCCGCCCGCGAGGAGCTCGCGGACGAGCCGTACAAGCTGGAGCTCATCGGCATCAAGGGTTCCGCCTCCACCGACGACGGGGCGAACGTCGAGGTGGGCGGCGGCGAGCTGACCATCTACGACAACCTCGACGCGAAGACCGGCGAGCTGTGCTGGAAGGACCTCTGCCGCGGTCCCCACCTGCCCACCACCCGCACCATCCCGGCCTTCAAGCTGATGCGCAACGCCGCCGCCTACTGGCGCGGCAGCGAGAAGAACCCGATGCTCCAGCGCATCTACGGCACCGCGTGGCCCTCCAAGGAGGAGCTGAAGGCGCACCTCGACTTCCTCGCCGAGGCCGAGAAGCGCGACCACCGCAAGCTCGGCAACGAGCTGGACCTCTTCTCCGTCCCCGACGAGATCGGCTCCGGCCTCGCCGTCTTCCACCCGCGCGGCGGCATCATCCGCCGGGTCATGGAGGACTACTCGCGCCGCCGGCACGAGGAGGAGGGCTACGAGTTCGTCTACTCCCCGCACGCCACCAAGGGCACCCTCTTCGAGAAGAGCGGCCACCTGGACTGGTACGCGGAGGGCATGTACCCCCCCATGCAGCTCGACGGTGGTACCGACTACTACCTCAAGCCCATGAACTGCCCGATGCACAACCTGATCTTCGACGCGCGCGGCCGCTCCTACCGCGAACTGCCGCTGCGCCTGTTCGAGTTCGGCACCGTGTACCGGTACGAGAAGTCGGGCGTGGTGCACGGCCTGACCCGCGCCCGGGGCTTCACCCAGGACGACGCGCACATCTACTGCACCCGTGAGCAGATGGCCGAGGAGCTCGACCGCACCCTCACCTTCGTGCTGAACCTGCTGCGCGACTACGGTCTGACCGACTTCTACCTGGAGCTGTCGACCAAGGACCCGGAGAAGTTCGTCGGCTCCGACGAGGTCTGGGAGGAGGCGACCGCCGTCCTCCAGCAGGTGGCCGAGAAGCAGGGCCTCCCGCTGACCCCCGACCCGGGCGGCGCGGCCTTCTACGGTCCGAAGATCTCGGTGCAGGCGCGCGACGCCATCGGCCGCACCTGGCAGATGTCGACCGTGCAGCTGGACTTCAACCTGCCGGAGCGCTTCAACCTGGAGTACACCGCGCCCGACGGCTCCCGGCAGCGGCCGGTCATGATCCACCGCGCGCTGTTCGGCTCCATCGAGCGGTTCTTCGCCGTGCTGCTGGAGCACTACGCGGGCGCCATGCCGCCGTGGCTGGCCCCGGTCCAGGCGGTCGGCATCCCGATCGGCGACGGGCACGTGGAGTACCTGCAGGAGTTCGCCGCCGAGGCGAAGAAGAAGGGCCTGCGGGTCGAGGTGGACGCCTCCTCCGACCGCATGCAGAAGAAGATCAGGAACCACCAGAAGCTCAAGGTGCCGTTCATGATCATCGTCGGTGACGAGGACATGGCCGCGGGCACCGTCTCCTTCCGCTACCGCGACGGTTCGCAGGAGAACGGCATCCCCAAGGACGAGGCGCTGGCCAAGCTGGCCAAGGTCGTCGAGGACCGCGTCCAGGTCTGACGCCGGGTCCTGCGGCACTCACGAAGGGGCCCCCGGGAAGCCACCGCTTCCCGGGGGCCCCTCCTCGTCCTCCCGGCGGAAGACCTGGAGCAGCCACGAGGAGAACGAGCCCGTCACCGCGCCCAGCAGGGCCAGTCCGCAGAGCATCAGACCGCTCGCGATCACCCGGCCCATCGTGGTCACCGGGGCCACGTCGCCGTACCCCACGGTCGTCAGCGTCTCGCACACCCACCACACCGCGTCCCCGAAGGTCCGGATCGATCCGCCCGGGGCCCGCCGCTCGTGGTGGTAGACGCCCAGCGCCCCCGCGAAGCCGATCAGCAGGGACGAGAGCCCCGCGTACGTGATCACGCGGGCGTACAGGCCGCGGCGCGGGCGGTCCCTCCGGGCCTGGACCGCGTCGTGCACTTTGACCACGCGCAGCGGCCGCAGCAGCGGCAGGACCAGGACGAGGGTGTCCAGCCCGTGGCGGCGGACGAAGCGCAGCGGTGGCAGCGGGCTCAAGGCCATGCGCACCACGTAGTCGCACAGGAAGCACAGCCACGTCACCACCACCAGGACGAGGGCGGTATCCCGCCAGATCCCGGCCGAGCCGGGAGCGAGCACGCGGACCGCATACGCCGCGAGGAAGACCAGGGAGGCGCAGAGCAGCGGCAGCTCGCTGCGGCGCTCCCACGCGCGGTCCCGGGTCTCGGCCGTGTCGTCCATGGGCCCAGCATCGCGCCCGCGGAGCCCGTCCCCGCCCCGGCGACACGCCCGGCCGGGGCAAGGTCATATGCTGCATCCCATGACGACTGAGCCGGAGCAGCAGGTCGGTGTGGGCACGCAGGACGCGTTCCAGCGTCTGTGGACGCCCCACCGGATGGCGTACATCCAGGGGGAGAACAAGCCGAGCGGCCCGGAGGCCGGGGACGGCTGTCCCTTCTGCGGGATTCCGGAGATGTCCGACCAGGACGGCCTGATCGTGGCGCGGGGCCGGCACGTGTACGCCGTGCTGAACCTGTACCCGTACAACGGCGGCCACCTCATGGTGGTCCCGTACCGGCACGTCGCCGACTACACCGAGCTCGACGCCGCCGAGACCGCCGAGCTCGCCGACCTCACCAAGCGGGCGATGGTCGCGCTGCGCAAGGCGTCCGGAGCGCACGGCTTCAACATCGGCATGAACCAGGGCGCCGCCGCCGGGGCCGGCATCGCCGCGCACCTGCACCAGCACATCGTGCCCCGCTGGGGCGGGGACACGAACTTCATGCCGGTCGTCGGCCACACCAAGGTGCTGCCGCAACTCCTCGCGGACACGCGCCAGATGCTCGCCGACGCCTGGCCGCAGGGCTGACCTGCCCGAGGTGTCGCCGGCCTGGCTCCTGCGTCGCCGACGTGCCCACCGGGTCGCCGACCCGCCCTACGCGTCGTAGACGTCCGCCTTGCGGGGTGCGGCGTCCTGGACGAGGCCGCTGACGATCAACGAGCGGTTGGAGAAGCGTTCGATGTCGACGCCGTTCTCCTCCAGGACCCGCATCGCGGCGGTGTGCACCGCCCGCAGGACCGGGGTCGCGGCGCGCAGCGCGTCGTCGGCCATGAAGCGGTGCCGCCAGGGCTGGCCGGCCCAGGCGTGCCGCAGCCCGAAGGGCTCCGGCAGGACCAGCTTGCCGCCGAGGAAGTCCAGGATCGGCGGGTACCAGGTCAGCGGGGCGCGGACGGCGAGGCGGACCACCTCCTGCGCGTCCACCAGCGGCAGCGGCCGCTCGACGGTCTCCCAGAACCGGATCGACTTCGGCACCTCGACCTTCGGCGCCTCCGACTTGGTGGTGAACAGGCCGTGCACGGGGCCGAGCGCGTGCCCGGTCACCTCCACCCGCAGGGTCTTGTAGAGCACGGTGACCGTCACCAGCATCGTGATGACGAGCTGGCCGTCCCACAGCGGGTACTGGATGCCGAGGTAGTGCCGGTTGCCGCCGCTGAACTGCTGCTCGTTGCAGATGCGGGTGATCTCGTGCGGCTTGACCAGGAAGGTGTCCACGTCCTCACCGGTGGGGCGGGCCACCTCCTTGGCGCCCTCCCCGACCGGCGTGACGATCCAGTGCTGTATCGAGGCGGGCGGCAGTCCGCCGGTGTGCAGCGGGCCGCGCTCCAGCTTGCGCAGCTCGGTGTCCACGGCCCGTATGACGTCCCAGCTGCGGAAGGGGTGGATCTCCGCGCCCTCGGTCCGGGGGACCAGCTCCTCGGCCAGCTGCCAGCTGCCCCAGCGGGTCCCCATGCCGAGGATGCCCTTGGGGCCGGCGTAGAAGACGGAGTTGCTGCGGTCCTCGGCGGTGAGCTTGGCCAGGGAGTGGCGCAGGTCCTCGCGGGCCTTCTCGTCGGGGTTGCCGGGAACCGCCTCGGGGATCTTGGCGCCGATGCCGCCGCCGGACAGCAGCCCGTCCCAGCGCGAACGCATGTCGGCCGCGGTGCGCTCGCACAGGCGGCGGGCGAGGAACCAGCCGAGGGCCGGTGCGATGACCATGCCGCGCAGGTAGATGCCGAGGAAGCCGGTGAACGGCAGCCTGAACATGAGGACCGCCACGACGCCGCCGACGCCCACGAGCAGGGCGGTGCCCACCCAGGAGCGCTTGGCGTCCTTGGCGGACAGGGACTTGCGGAGCTGGAACAGGCCCAGCCACAGCAGCAGTCCCGGCAGGAAGAGCACGCCGCAGACCAGCACGATCAGGCGCAGCCTGCGGTCGCGCTCCTTGCGCAGGCGCGTGGCCGCGAGGCAGTGCTCCACGACGGTCTGCGGGTCGGCGCCGAAGGACTGGATGAGCGGTTTGCGGCCGGGGGCGAGGGTGCGGGCCTCGACGGCCCGGCAGAAGGCCTCGCCGAGGTTGGGTTCGAAGAGGGAGATCTTCGGCGGCTTGACCGTGGACTCGTGGTACTCGTTGTTGGCCTGGAGGATGGCGGACAGCCGGCTGTCCTTGCCGCCGTCCCGGTACGCGGCCGAGGCGAGGGCGTTGGTCGCCGCGGTCTGGCCCCCGCCGCCCTGGAGCGGAATCTGTGCCCCGGGACTGAAGTCGAATCCGTCGTCCGCCACCGCTGCCCCCCTCGCCGAGCGTTGCGCTCTTCTGTTCGTGCGCTCGTGTGCTGTTGTGCCGTGCTCTTTACCGCTTTATCGCCTTACCCCGCTGATGAGCCTATCGGCGGACGGCGCCCCGTGGTGACGGGACGGGGAAATGCCACCCCACCCCACCGCACGCGGTGGGGTGGGGTGGCCGATCCGATGCCCTGTCAGTCAGGTTCCCTTCTCCGCCTGTTCCCGCACCTTGTCGGCGATCTGCGGCGGCATGGGCTCGTGGCGGGCGTAGGTCCGCGTGAACCGGCCCGTGCCGTGGGAGACGGAACGCAGCTCGACGGCGTAGCGGCCGATCTCGATCTCGGGAACCTCGGCACGGACCTGCGTGCGGCCCGCGCCTGCCTGTTCGGTGCCGACGACCCGGCCGCGGCGGCCCGCGAGGTCGCTCATGACGGGGCCGACGTACTCGTCGGGGACGAGGACGGCCAGTTCGGCGACCGGTTCGAGGAGGTGGATGCGGGCCTCGGCGGCGGCCTCGCGCAGGGCCAGGGCGCCGGCGGTCTGGAAGGCGGCGTCGGAGGAGTCCACCGAGTGCGCCTTCCCGTCGAGGAGGGTGACGCGCACGTCGACCAGCGGGTAGCCGGCCGCGACCCCGCGGGCGGCCTGGGCCCGTACGCCCTTCTCGACGGACGGGATGAACTGCCGGGGCACGGCGCCGCCGACGACCTTGTCGACGAACTCGATGCCGCTGCCGGCCGGGAGCGGTTCCACCTCGATCTCGCAGATGGCGAACTGGCCGTGTCCGCCGGACTGTTTGACGTGCCGCCCGCGTCCGGCGGCCTTGGCCCCGAAGGTCTCGCGGAGGCTGACCTTGTGCGGGACGGGGTCGACCTGGACTCCGTAGCGGGTGCGCAGCCGCTCCAGGGCCACGTCCTGGTGGGCCTCGCCCAGGCACCACAGGACGACCTGGTGGGTGTCGGGGTTGTGCTCCAGCCGCATCGTGGGGTCCTCGGCGACGAGCCGGGCCAGGCCCTGGGAGAGCTTGTCCTCGTCGGCCTTGCTGTGCGCCTCGATGGCCAGGGGCAGCAGCGGGTCGGGCATCTGCCAGGGCTGCACCAGCAGGGGCCGGTCCTTGGCGGAGAGGGTGTCGCCGGTCTCGGCGCGGCCGAGCTTGGCCACGCAGGCGAGGTCGCCGGCGATGGCGTGGGTCAGGGTGCGCTGCTGTTTGCCGAAGGGGGAGGTGAGGGTGCCGATCCGTTCGTCGACGTCGTGGTCCTCGTGCCCCCGGTCGGCCAGTCCGTGGCCGCTGACGTGCACGGTCTGCTCGGGCCGCAGGGTGCCGGAGAAGATGCGGACGAGGGAGATGCGGCCCACGTACGGGTCGGAGGCGGTCTTGACGACCTCGGCGACCAGGGGGCCCTCGGGATCGCAGGTCACGGCGGGGCGCTCCGCGCCGTCCGGCGTGGTGACGGCGACGGGGGCCCGCTCCGCGGGGGTCGGGAAGCCGCCGGTGATCAGTTCCAGGAGTTCGACGGTGCCGAGCCCCTGGCGGGCGCCCTCGGCGGCCGGGGCCGCCATCAGGACCGGGTGGAAGGTCCCCCGGGCCACGGCGCGCTCCAGGTCGTCCACGAGCGTCTTGACGTCGATCTCCTCGCCGCCGAGGTAGCGGTCCATGAGGCTCTCGTCCTCGCTCTCGGCGATGATCCCCTCGATCAGACGGGCCCGGGCCTCGGTGATCCGGGCGAGCTCCTCGGGGCCGGGGTCGCGCTCGACCCGCTCCCCGGAGTCGTACGCGTACACGCGCTGCGAGAGCAGGCCGACGAGGCCGGTGACGGGGGCGTGGCCGTCGGGGCCGGGGGGCCCGTACAGGGGGAGGTACAGCGGGATGACGGCGTCCGGGTCGTCGGCGCCGAAGATCTCGCCGCAGACCGAGGTCATCTGCTCGTAGTCGGCCCGGGCCGCCTCCAAATGGGTGACGACGATGGCCCTGGGCATGCCGACGGCCTCGCACTCGTCCCAGAGCATGCGGGTGGCGCCGTCGATGCCGTCCGAGGAGGAGACGACGAAAAGGGCCGCGTCCGCGGCGCGCAGACCGGCCCTGAGCTCCCCGACGAAGTCGGCGTATCCGGGGGTGTCCAAGATGTTGATCTTGATTCCGCCCCATTCCACCGGGACGAGGGACAGCTGTACCGACCGCTGCTGCCGGTGTTCGATCTCGTCGTGGTCCGAGACGGTGGCGCCGTCCTCGACCCGGCCGGCCCGGTTGATGGCTCCGGCGGTCAGGGCCAGGGCCTCGACCAGCGTGGTCTTCCCGGATCCGGTGTGGCCGACCAGCACGACGTTCCGTACGGAAGAGGGGCGGTCGGCCGTCAGTGCCCTGCCGGCGGCTCCGGCTTGGTGTGATGTGGCTCCCATGGTGCTCGTGCCTCCCGGTGTGGCGGTGAGGAGGTTGATCGGGGTCCTTCGAGCTTTGCACTGCCGTCACACTGCGTCCATACGTAGTACCCCCCGGCGGGGTGCGGGAGCCTCCCCGGCGGGCCTCCACGGGTGCCCTACCGGCGGTAAGGCGCCCGTGCACCGGCTCTGCGGCGATTGTCCGGCGTGAACCGTGGGTGCGCGGCATGGCGGACCGGGGCGCTGGCTACGATGGGCCAGCCGGTGGCCGATGGGGCCGTACGGCCCAGCGACCCTCCGGGAAGGCCATGCTGAACAAGTACGCGCGTGCATTCTTCACGCGTGTTCTCACGCCATTCGCCGCTTTTCTGCTCCGGCGGGGGGTGAGCCCGGACGCCGTCACCCTCATCGGCACGGCCGGAGTGGTGGCGGGAGCGCTGGTCTTCTTTCCGCGGGGGGAGTTCTTCTGGGGCACGATCACCATCACCCTCTTCGTGTTCTCCGACCTGGTGGACGGGAACATGGCCCGCCAGGCCGGCACCTCCAGCCGCTGGGGCGCCTTCCTCGACTCCACCCTCGACCGGGTGGCCGACGCGGCGATCTTCGGCGGGCTCGCCCTGTGGTACGCCGGCTCCGGGAACGACAACGTGCTGTGCGCGGTGTCGATCTTCTGCCTCGCCAGCGGCCAGGTGGTCTCGTACACCAAGGCCCGCGGCGAGTCGATCGGGCTGCCGGTGGCCGTCAACGGGCTGGTCGAGCGCGCCGAGCGGCTGGTGATCTCGCTGGTCGCGGCCGGCCTCTCCGGCCTGCAGACCTTCGGGGTGCCCTCGTGGATCGGGGTGGTGCTGCCCGTCGCGCTGTGGATCGTGGCGGCCGGCTCGCTGGTCACGCTGATCCAGCGGGTGGTCACCGTACGCCGTGAGGCGGCGGAGGCGGATGCCGCGGCGTCGGCCTCCGAAGCGGGCGCGGCCTGATGGGCCGGATGCAGGACAAGCTGGTCGACGGGGTGTACGGGCTCGGCTGGGCCGGGGTGAAGAAGCTGCCCGAACCGGCCGCGGTGGCCCTCGGCCGGCGGATCGCCGACTACGTGTGGAAGCGGCGCGGCAAGAGCGTCCTGCGGCTGGAGTCGAACCTGGCCCGCGTGGTGCCGCAGGCGGGACCGGAGCGGCTGCGGGAGCTGTCGCGGGCCGGCATGCGCTCGTACATGCGCTACTGGATGGAGTCCTTCCGGCTGCCGGCCATGGCCCCGGAGCGCTTTGGCACGGACGTCGAGATCAAGGACGAGCACCTGCTGCGCGAGGCCCTCGCCTCGGGGCGCGGCGTGATCGTCGCCCTGCCGCACCTGGCCAACTGGGACCTGGCCGGAGCCTGGGTCACCGGGCACGTCGGGGTCGGTTTCACCACTGTCGCGGAGCGGCTCAAGCCCGAGTCGCTGTTCGACCGGTTCGTGGCCTACCGCGAGAGCCTCGGCATGGAGGTGCTGCCCCACAACGGCGGCGCCGCCTTCGGCACCCTGGCGCGCCGGCTGCGCTCCGGCGGCATGATCTGCCTGGTCGCCGACCGCGACCTGTCGGCCTCCGGGGTCGAGGTGGACTTCTTCGGCGCGGCGGCCCGCATGCCGGCCGGGCCGGCGCTGCTCGCCCAGCAGACGGGCGCCGCGCTGCTGCCGGCCACCCTGCACTACGGGGACACGCCGAAGATGTACGGGCGCATCCACCCCGAGGTGGAGGTGCCCAGGGCGGGGACCCGCACCGAGAAGACGGCCGCCATGACCCAGGCGCTGGCGGACGCCTTCGCCGAGGGCATCGCCGAGCACCCGGAGGACTGGCACATGCTCCAGCGGCTGTGGCTGGACGACCTGGAGGAGCGCTCCGCGTGAATATCGGCATTGTCTGCCCGTACTCGTGGGACGTGCCCGGCGGGGTCCAGTTCCACATCCGCGACCTGGCCGAGCACCTGATCCGCCGCGGCCACGAGGTCTCCGTACTGGCCCCGGCCGACGACGAGACGCCGCTGCCGCCGTACGTGGTCTCGGCGGGGCGGGCGGTGCCCGTGCCGTACAACGGGTCGGTGGCCCGGCTGAACTTCGGCTTCCTGTCCGCCGCCCGCGTCCGGCGCTGGCTGCACGACGGCGTCTTCGACGTGATCCACATCCACGAGCCGACCTCGCCCTCGCTGGGCCTGCTGGCCTGCTGGGCCGCCCAGGGGCCGATCGTGGCCACCTTCCACACCTCCAACCCGCGCTCACGGGCCATGATCGCGGCCTACCCGATCCTCCAGCCGGCCCTGGAGAAGATCAGCGCCCGGATCGCGGTGAGCGAGTACGCCCGGCGCACGCTGGTCGAGCACCTGGGCGGGGACGCGGTGGTCATCCCCAACGGCGTGGACGTGGACTTCTTCGCCTCGGCCGAGCCGAAGGCCGAGTGGTCCGGCATGACCCTGGGCTTCATCGGCCGCATCGACGAACCCCGCAAGGGGCTGCCGGTGCTGATGGCCGCCTTCCCGCGGATCGTGGAGGCCTGCCCGGACGTACGCCTGCTCGTGGCGGGCCGGGGCGACGAGGAGGAGGCGGTCTCCTCCCTGCCGCCCGCCCTCCGCTCGCGCGTCGAGTTCCTCGGCATGGTCTCGGACGAGGACAAGGCCCGCCTGCTGCGCAGCGTCGACGTGTACGTGGCGCCGAACACCGGCGGCGAGAGCTTCGGCATCATCCTGGTCGAGGCCCTCTCCGCGGGTGCGGCGGTCCTGGCCTCGGACCTGGACGCGTTCGCGCAGGTCCTCGACCAGGGAGCGGCGGGCGAGCTGTTCATCAACGAGGACCCCGAGGCCCTGGCCACGGCGGCGGTCTCCCTCCTGCGCGACCCGGCCCGCCGCGCGGAACTCAGCGCCCGCGGCTCGGCCCACGTACGGCGCTTCGACTGGTCGACGGTCGGCGCGGACGTCCTGGCGGTCTACGAAACGGTGACGGACGGCGCGACGGCGGTCGCCGCGGACGAACGCACCCCCCTCCGCACCCGCCTGGGCCTCACCCGCGACCCGTCCCCCTGACCCGCCCGGGGTGGGCCGTGCGGGGGACGCGGTGACCGGTAGAGTCGCGCGGCGTGATCGAAACCCTTGTGTGGATTGCCCTGGCGCTCGGCGTGGTCGGGGTGTACCTCAGTTGGACCGCCGGGCGGTTGGACCGGCTGCATACGCGGATGGACGCCGCCCGGGCGGCCCTTGACGCACAGCTCGTGCGGCGGGCCTCCGTGGTGCTGGAGGTGGCCACCTCCGGGGTGCTCGACCCCGCCTCCTCGATCGTGCTGTACGAGGCCGCCCATGCCGCCCGCCAGGCCGAGGAGGAGCAGCGCGAGGTCGCCGAGAGCGAGCTCAGCCAGGCGCTGCGCGCGGTGTTCGCCGATGCCGGCCAGGTCGAGGCGCTCAAGGCCGCCCCCGGCGGCGAGGCCGCCGCCGAGGAACTCGCCGCGGCCGTGCGGCGGGTGCCCATGGCGCGGCGGTTCCACAACGACGCCGTACGGGCGGCCCGGGCGCTGCGACGGCACCGCAAGGTGCGGTGGTTCCGGCTGGCCGGGCATGCGCCCTTCCCGCTGGCCTTCGAAATGGACGATGAGCCTCCGGTGGATCTTGCGGATCGGCCGACTTAGACCGCATGGAGCCTCCGAAAGGGCCACTCGCTCCATATTGGCCCTTGCAGTGGACTGGTCGGGGAGGGTTTCCTCAGCCGAGTACGTCAGGCACGTACACCGAGTTCCACCAGCCCGAGTGAGGTCAATCCGTGAGCACGCTTCCCTCCACCCCGCAGTCCGCTGAGTCCTCGGCGATCGGCACCTCCCGCGTCAAGCGCGGCATGGCCGAGCAGCTCAAGGGCGGCGTGATCATGGACGTGGTCAACGCCGAGCAGGCCAAGATCGCCGAGGACGCCGGCGCCGTGGCCGTCATGGCCCTGGAGCGGGTGCCCGCCGACATCCGCAAGGACGGCGGCGTCGCCCGCATGTCGGACCCGAACATGATCGAAGAGATCATCGACGCCGTCTCCATCCCGGTCATGGCCAAGTCCCGCATCGGCCACTTCGTCGAGGCCCAGGTCCTGCAGTCCCTCGGCGTCGACTACATCGACGAGTCCGAGGTCCTGACCCCGGCCGACGAGGTCAACCACTCCGACAAGTGGGCGTTCACCACCCCCTTCGTCTGTGGCGCCACCAACCTGGGCGAGGCCCTGCGCCGCATCGCCGAGGGCGCGGCCATGATCCGCTCCAAGGGCGAGGCCGGCACCGGCAACGTCGTCGAGGCCGTCCGCCACCTGCGCCAGATCAAGAACGAGATCGCCAAGCTGCGCGGCTTCGACAACAACGAGCTGTATGCCGCCGCCAAGGAGCTGCGCGCCCCGTACGAGCTCGTCAAGGAGGTCGCCGAGCTCGGCAAGCTCCCGGTCGTGCTGTTCTCCGCCGGTGGCGTCGCCACGCCGGCCGACGCCGCCCTGATGCGCCAGCTCGGCGCCGAGGGCGTCTTCGTCGGCTCCGGCATCTTCAAGTCGGGCGACCCGGCCAAGCGCGCCGCCGCCATCGTGAAGGCCACCACCTTCTTCGACGACCCGAAGATCATCGCGGACGCCTCCCGCAACCTGGGCGAGGCCATGGTCGGCATCAACTGCGACACCCTCCCCGAGGCCGAGCGCTACGCCAACCGCGGCTGGTAGTACCGACATGACGAACACCCCCGTGATCGGTGTCCTGGCCCTGCAGGGCGACGTACGGGAGCACCTGATCGCCCTGGCCGCGGCGGACGCCGTGGCCAGGCCGGTCCGGCGTCCCGAGGAGCTCGCCGGGGTCGACGCCCTGGTGATCCCCGGCGGCGAGTCCACGACGATGTCGAAGCTCGCCGTCCTGTTCGGCATGCTGGAGCCGCTGCGCGAGCGCGTGCGGGCCGGCATGCCCGTCTACGGCA
Organism: Streptomyces sp. NPDC006326; assembly: GCF_040612915.1. Classification (NCBI taxonomy): domain Bacteria; kingdom Bacillati; phylum Actinomycetota; class Actinomycetes; order Kitasatosporales; family Streptomycetaceae; genus Streptomyces; species Streptomyces sp. NPDC006326. The sequence goes on from NZ_JBEXRC010000014.1 coordinate 84,316, forward strand.
CCTGCGCCGGCATGATCATGCTCGCCGACAAACTGCTCGACGGCCGTGACGACCAGGAGACGCTCGGCGGTATCGACATGATCGTCCGCCGCAACGCCTTCGGCCGCCAGAACGAGTCCTTCGAGGCGCAGATCGACTTCGCCGGCATAGCGGGCGGCCCCGTCGAGGGCGTCTTCATCCGCGCCCCGTGGGTCGAGTCGGTCGGCGCCGCCGCCGAGGTGCTCGCCACGTACGACGGCCACACCGTCGCCGTCCGCCAGGGCAACGTGCTGGCGACCTCGTTCCACCCCGAACTGACCGGCGACGACCGCGTCCACGCGTACTTCGTCGACATGGTGCGCGCGGGACTGTAATCAGGTCCCGGTAGGATCGGAGACGAACACTGTTGGTTACGCGAAGGAGACAGGCGGATGTCCGGCCACTCTAAATGGGCTACGACGAAGCACAAGAAGGCCGTGATCGATGCCAAGCGCGGCAAGCTCTTCGCGAAGCTGATCAAGAACATCGAGGTCGCGGCCCGCATGGGCGGCGCTGACATCGACGGCAATCCGACGCTCTTCGACGCCGTTCAGAAGGCCAAGAAGCAGTCGGTCCCGAACAAGAACATCGACTCCGCGGTCAAGCGCGGCGGCGGCCTCGAAGCCGGCGGCGCCGACTACGAGACGATCATGTACGAGGGCTACGGTCCGAACGGCGTCGCGGTGCTCATCGAGTGCCTCACCGACAACCGCAACCGCGCCGCCTCCGACGTCCGCGTCGCCATGACCCGCAACGGCGGCTCCATGGCCGACCCCGGCTCGGTCTCGTACCTGTTCAACCGCAAGGGCGTCATCATCCTGCCCAAGGCCGAGCTGACCGAGGACGACGTCCTCGGCGCGGTCCTGGAGGCCGGTGCCGAAGAGGTCAACGACAACGGCGACACCTTCGAGATCATCAGCGAGGCCACCGACCTGGTCGCGGTCCGCACCGCGCTCCAGGAAGCCGGCATCGACTACGACTCGGCCGACTCCAGCTTCGTCCCGACCATGCAGGTCGAGCTCGACGAAGAGGGCGCACGCAAGATCTTCAAGCTGATCGACGCGCTGGAGGACAGCGACGACGTGCAGAACGTCTTCGCCAACTTCGACGTCTCGGACGAGGTCATGGAGAAGGTCGACGCCTGATCCCAGGAGTCTGCAGGTCAGCAGCGGGTCGACGGGACACACCCCGTCGGCCCGCTGCTTTGTCGGTGGCACCGGATAGCCTGCAACGCACGGAGCGGAAGAGGGGGGCAAGTGCGCGTACTCGGTGTGGACCCGGGGCTGACGCGGTGCGGCGTCGGCGTGGTCGAGGGGGTCGCCGGACGGCCCCTGACCATGGTCGGCGTCGGTGTGGTCCGCACCCCGGCGGACGCCGAGCTCGGCCTCCGGCTCGTCGCCATCGAGCAGGGCATCGAGGAGTGGCTGGATGAGCACCGGCCCGAAGTCGTCGCCGTGGAGCGGGTGTTCAGCCAGCACAACGTGCGTACGGTGATGGGGACCGCGCAGGCCAGTGCCGTCGCCATGCTGTGCGCCGCCCGGCGCGGGATACCGGTCGCCCTGCACACCCCCAGCGAGGTCAAGGCCGCCGTCACCGGCAGCGGCCGGGCCGACAAGGCGCAGGTCGGGGCCATGGTGACCCGGCTGCTGCGGCTCGCCGCCCCGCCGAAGCCGGCCGACGCCGCCGACGCCCTCGCACTCGCCATCTGCCACATCTGGCGGGCCCCCGCCCAAAGCCGCCTCCAGCAGGCGGTCGCCCTGCACGCCTCCGCCTCGAAAGGCCGCCCCTCATGATCGCGTTCGTCAGCGGCCCGGTCGCCGCACTCGCCCCCGCCCTGGCCGTGATCGAGGTCGGCGGAGTGGGGATGGCCGTTCAGTGCACGCCGAACACCATCGCGGGCCTGCGCATCGGCGAGACCGCGCGGCTGGCCACCTCCCTGGTGGTGCGGGAGGACTCCCTGACGCTCTACGGCTTCGCCGACGACGACGAGCGCCAGGTCTTCGAGCTGCTCCAGACCGCGAGCGGGGTCGGGCCCCGGCTGGCGCAGGCCATGCTCGGGGTGCACAGCCCGGACGCGCTGCGGCTGGCCGTCGCCTCGGGGGACGAGAAGGCCCTGATGGCGGTCCCGGGCATCGGCAAAAAGGGGGCGCAGAAGCTGCTCCTGGAGCTCAAGGACAAACTGGGCGCGCCGCTGGGCACGGGCGCCCTGGTGGGCGCCCAGCGGGCCGCCGCCCAAGGGCCGGCCCCGTGGACCGAGCAGCTCTCCGCGGCCCTCGTCGGCCTGGGCTACGCGGCCCGGGAGGCGGAGGAGGCCGTCTCCGCGGTGACCCCGCAGGCCGAGGCGGCCCTCGCGGCCGGCGGCCCGGCCCCGGTCCCGCAGCTGCTGCGCGCCGCCCTTCAGACCCTGAACCGCGCCCGCTGACCGGAGCGCTCCCGCGGCGCGACGACGATCACCGTACGAACCGAGAAGGCAGACTGACACCGTGAACTGGGACGACGAGAGCGACCGGGACGAGCGCATTGTCGCGCCCGCGGCGGACGGCGAGGACACCGCCGTCGAGGCGGCACTGCGCCCCAAGGACCTCGGCGAGTTCGTCGGCCAGGAGAAGGTCCGCCAGCAGCTGGACCTCGTCCTGAAGGCCGCCCGCCAGCGCGGGGCCACCGCGGACCACGTCCTGCTCTCCGGCGCCCCCGGCCTGGGGAAGACCACCCTCTCCATGATCATCGCCGCGGAGATGGGCGCGCCCATCCGGATCACCTCCGGACCCGCCATCCAGCACGCCGGAGACCTCGCCGCCATCCTCTCCTCCCTCCAGGAGGGCGAGGTCCTCTTCCTCGACGAGATCCACCGCATGTCCCGGCCCGCCGAGGAGATGCTCTACATGGCCATGGAGGACTTCCGGGTCGACGTCATCGTCGGCAAGGGCCCCGGCGCGACCGCGATCCCGCTGGAACTGCCCCCGTTCACCCTGGTCGGGGCGACGACCCGGGCCGGGCTGCTGCCCCCTCCGCTGCGCGACCGCTTCGGCTTCACCGGACACATGGAGTTCTACGCGCCCGAGGAGCTGGAGCGCGTCATCCACCGCTCCGCACGCCTGCTCGACGTGGAGATCGACCCCGCGGGCGCCGCCGAGATCGCCGGGCGCTCCCGCGGCACCCCGCGCATCGCCAACCGCCTGCTGCGCCGCGTCCGCGACTACGCGCAGGTGCGGGCCGACGGCGTGGTCACCCGGGAGGTGGCCGCCACCGCCCTGCAGGTGTACGAGGTGGACGGGCGCGGGCTGGACCGGCTGGACCGGGCCGTCCTGGAGGCGCTGCTCAAGCTCTTCGGCGGCGGGCCCGTCGGCCTGTCGACCCTCGCCGTCGCGGTGGGGGAGGAGCGGGAGACCGTGGAGGAGGTCGCGGAGCCCTTCCTCGTCCGCGAGGGCCTGCTCGCCCGTACCCCCCGCGGGCGGGTCGCGACCCCCGCCGCATGGGCTCACCTGGGGCTTGTCCCGCCTCAGCAGGGCGGGAGCGGATCAAGCGGACAACAGGGCCTCTTCGGGGCCTGACGGCGCGGAGGTTCGACCGCTCAGGAACTGCGGTGCCATGCTGGGCGTTGTTCCATCGGTGCGGACTCGCCTAGACTCCGCCGATGCCGACCCTTCCGGTCGGTATGCCCACCCCCGTAGAAAAGGCCGCCGCATGTGCGGTCGTGCGAAGGACCTACGTCCGTGAATCTCTCATTCCTCCTCCCCATCCTCCTGGGTGTCGGCGCCATGTTCCTGCTGACCCGCAGCCAGAAGAAGAGGCAGCAGCAGGCCGCGCAGATGCGCGACCAGATGACGCCGGGCACCGGCGTCCGCACCATCGGCGGCATGTACGCCACGGTGAAGGAGATCGGCGACGACACCGTCACCCTTGAGGTGGCCCCCGGCGTCCACGCGATCTACGCCAAGAACGCCATCGGCGCCGTCCTGGAGGACGCGGAGTACAACCGCATCGTCCACGGCATCGTCGAAGATCCGACGATCGACGCGCCGGAGGTCCCCGACGACGCCTCGTCGCTGACCGGGACCGAGGACGGGTCCGCGGGCGCGGACGCGGCCGGGACCGGGACGCCGAAGCTCGACCTGGGCAAGAAGGACGAGCCCGAGGACGAAGAGCCCAAGGACGGCAAGGCCGACGGCGACGCCGGCGCGAAGTAGCACGCGCACGGCCGGGGGCCGCGGGCGCCTGACCGGCAGCCTTCGCGGTCCCCGTCAGTGACACTTCTGCGGGGGGCAGGGGTCCCCACACACATTTCGTGGCCGTCCGCGCGCTGACCCGGCGCGGGACGGTTGGACAGGGAGATACGACAAGGTGGCAGCACCGAAGAAGGGCCGGCGGCCCACGGGGGCTCAGGGGAGGCCGGGGCGCGCCCTGGCCGTCATCCTGATCGCAATGGTGGCGCTCACCGCGGGGATGTTCCTCACGAAGCAGACGACCCCCCGGCTCGGCATCGACCTCGCCGGCGGTACGAGCATCACGCTCAAGGCCAAGAGCGAGCCCGGCAAGCCGGACGCGATCAACGAGACCAACATGAACACGGCGGTCGGCATCATCGAGCGCCGCGTCAACGGTCTCGGCGTGACGGAGGCCGAGGTCCAGACGCAGGGCCGCGACCACATCATCGTGAACATCCCCAAGGGGACGAACGAGCAGCAGGCCCGCGAGCAGGTCGGCACCACCGCCCAGCTCTACTTCCGCCCGGTCCTGGCCTTCGCCGACGGCGCCCCCGTGGCCCCCGAGGCCACGCCGAGCCCCTCCGCGAGCGGCGCCGGCGCCCCCAAGGCCGAGGGCAGCAAGCCCAGCGCCCAGGCCACCCCGTCGTCCAGCGCCACTTCCCAGGGCCGTGCGCTCAGCGAGGCCCTCAAGGCCCCGGCCGCGCCCACTCCCTCGCCCTCGGCGAGCGAGTCGAAGAAGGCAGATGACACCAAGGCCCCGGCGCCGACCCCGGCCCCCTCGGGTGCCGATGCGGCCGCCGCCGACCTCCAGGCCAAGTTCGCCGCGCTGGACTGCACCAACGAGGCGCAGCGCGCCGCCGCCGGCAAGGGCGCCAAGCCCGAGGAGCCCACGCTCGCCTGCGGCAAGCGCGGCAACGCCTGGGGCAAGTGGATCCTCGGCCCTGCCGGTGTCGCCGGTACGGACGTGAAGGACGCCAAGGGCGTCATCGACCCGCGGCGCGGCCAGTGGATCGTCACGATGGAGTTCACCGACAAGGGCGCCGACAAGTTCGCCAAGATCACCGGTGAGCTCGCCACCAAGCAGATGCCGCAGAACCAGTTCGCCATCGTGCTCGACGGCGAGGTCGTCTCCGACCCCTCCGTGAGCCAGGCGCTGACCGGCGGCAACGCCGAGATCTCCGGCGGCTTCACCCAGCAGTCCGCGCAGGACCTGGGCAACATGCTCTCGTACGGCGCCCTGCCGCTGTCCTTCCAGGAGGACAGCGTCACCACGGTCACCTCCGCACTCGGCGGCGAGCAGCTGAAGGCCGGCCTGATCGCCGGCGCCATCGGCCTCGCCCTCGTCGTGATCTACCTGCTCGTGTACTACCGGGGCCTGGCGTTCATCGCCATCATCAGCCTCCTGGTGTCCGCGATCCTCACCTACACGATCATGGCGCTGCTCGGAAAGGGCATCGGCTTCGCGCTGAACCTGCCCGCCGTCTGCGGTGCGATCGTCGCGATCGGCATCACCGCGGACTCGTTCATCGTCTACTTCGAACGCATCCGCGACGAGATCCGCGAGGGCCGCACCCTGCGTCCCGCCGTGGAGCGTGCCTGGCCGCGCGCCCGGCGCACCATCCTGGTCTCCGACTTCGTGTCGTTCCTGGCCGCTGCGGTGCTGTTCATCGTGACCGTCGGCAAGGTGCAGGGCTTCGCCTTCACCCTGGGTCTGACCACCCTGCTCGACGTGGTCGTGGTGTTCCTCTTCACCAAGCCGGTCATGACGCTGCTGGCCCGTACGAAGTTCTTCTCCAGCGGTCACCCCTGGTCCGGACTGGACCCGAAGCGGCTCGGCGCCAAGCCGCCGCTGCGCCGGTCCCGCCGTACCGGTCCCGGTACGGGCACCGGTACCGTCACCGCTCCCGTCGACGTAAAGGAGGCGTGAGAGATGTCGAAGCTGGGAGATCTCGGCGCCAAGCTGTACCGCGGTGAGGTCGGGTACGACTTCGTCGGCAAGCGTTTCGTCTGGTACGGCGTTTCCATCCTGATCACCATCACGGCGATCGTGGCCCTGGCCGTCCAGGGCCTCAACATGGGCATCGAGTTCAAGGGCGGTGCCGTCTTCACCACTCCGAAGACGGCCGTCTCCGTCGCCAAGGCGACCGAGGCCGCGGAGAAGGCCTCGGGCCACGACGCGATCGTCCAGGAGCTCGGCACCGGCGGCCTGCGCATCCAGATCTCGGGTCTGGACACCAACGCGGCGGCCGACGTGAAGAAGGACCTCGCCGCCGACCTCAAGGTCACGGAGAAGGACATCAACGCCGACCTGGTCGGCCCCAGCTGGGGCGAGCAGATCGCGAACAAGGCCTGGACCGGCCTCGGCGTCTTCATGGTCCTCGTCGTGATCTACCTCGCCATCGCCTTCGAGTGGCGGATGGCGGTCGCGGCGCTGATCGCCCTGATCCACGACCTCACGATCACGGTCGGCGTGTACGCGCTGGTCGGCTTCGAGGTCACGCCGGGCACCGTGATCGGTCTGCTGACCATCCTCGGTTACTCCCTCTACGACACCGTCGTCGTCTTCGACGGTCTCAAGGAGGGCTCGAAGGACATCACCAAGCAGACGCGCTACACCTTCAGCGACGTCGCCAACCGCAGCATCAACGGCACCCTGGTCCGGTCCATCAACACCACGGTCGTCGCGCTGCTCCCGGTCGGGGCCCTGCTCTTCATCGGCGGCGGCTTCCTGGGCGCGGGCATGCTCAACGACATCTCGCTGTCGCTGTTCGTCGGCCTCGCGGCGGGTGCGTACTCCTCGATCTTCATCGCGACCCCGCTGGTCGTGGACCTGAAGGAGCGCGAGCCCGCCATGAAGGCCCTGCGCAAGCGGGTCCTCGCCAAGCGCGAGGCGGCGGTCGCCAAGGGCGACGCGGGCGAGGGCCACGAGTCCGAGACGGCGCAGGTCGTGGCACAGGGCCGCGCGGGGCGGCGCCGGTGAGCCCGCTGTCCCCCGAGGTGCACGAGCTGCTGCTCAGCCGGATCAAGGACGTCGCCGACTACCCGAAGCCGGGCGTGATGTTCAAGGACATCACCCCGCTGCTGGCCGACCCGAAGGCCTTCGCGGCGCTGACGGCCGAGCTGGTGGACCTCGCCACCCGGTACGGCGCCACGAAGATCGTCGGACTGGAGGCGCGCGGCTTCATCCTCGCGGCCCCTGTCGCAGTCCAGGCCGGCATCGGCTTCGTGCCGGTCCGCAAGGCCGGGAAGCTGCCGGGCGCGACGCTCGGCCAGGCGTACGACCTGGAGTACGGGACCGCCGAGATCGAGGTCCACGCGGAGGACCTGGCCATCGGCGACCGGGTCATGGTCATCGACGACGTCCTGGCCACCGGCGGCACCGCCGAGGCCTCGCTCACGCTGATCCGCCGCGCGGGGGCCGAGGTCGCCGGTGTGGCCGTACTGATGGAGCTGTCGTTCCTGCCGGGCCGCGAGCGGCTCGCCGGTGCGCTCGCGGGCGCCCCGCTGGACGCGCTGATCGTGGTCTGAGCGGCGGTCCGACGACACCACCGTGACGCGGGCGGGTATCCGGGACACCCCGGGTACCCGCCCGCTGCGCGTACCCGGCCCGTTCCACTCCCCGGGCGCGGGGAACAGGGCGGCGCAACCCTCGCTACCATGGTTTATCCGGACCTGACCGGGGCACCGGATCCTCCCCCGGACTGCGTCCGGGGGGACCCCCAGAGGAGCGCTCTTGCCAGACGAGGTCCAGCCACTCTCCGCCGCGCAGCCCGACCCGCAGACCGAGCAGGCCGCGACGCCCCCCGCCACGCCCCCGCCGGCCCCGCCCGTACGGCCCGCGCCGGCGAAGCCCGCGCCTGCGAAGCCCGCGCCGGCGAAGTCGGCCGGGTCCTCCAACCGCGTGCGCGCACGGCTCGCCCGCCTCGGCGTCCAGCGTTCCAACCCGTACAACCCGGTACTGGAACCCCTGCTCCGCATAGTCCGCAGCAACGACCCGAAGATCGAGACGGCGACCCTGCGCCAGATCGAGCAGGCGTACCAGGTCGCCGAGCGCTGGCACCGCGGCCAGAAGCGCAAGAGCGGCGACCCGTACATCACCCACCCGCTCGCCGTCACCACCATCCTCGCCGAGCTCGGCATGGACCCGGCCACCCTGATGGCCGGTCTGCTGCACGACACCGTCGAGGACACCGAATACGGGCTGGAGGACCTGCGCCGCGACTTCGGCGACGCCGTGGCCCTGCTCGTCGACGGCGTCACCAAGCTCGACCGGGTCAAGTTCGGCGAGGCCGCACAGGCCGAGACCGTCCGCAAGATGGTCGTCGCCATGGCCAAGGACCCCCGCGTCCTGGTCATCAAGCTCGCCGACCGCCTGCACAACATGCGCACCATGCGCTACCTCAAGCGGGAGAAGCAGGAGAAGAAGGCCCGCGAGACCCTGGAGATCTACGCCCCGCTGGCGCACCGGCTGGGCATGAACACCATCAAGTGGGAGCTGGAGGACCTCGCCTTCGCGATCCTCTACCCCAAGATGTACGACGAGATCGTCCGCCTCGTCGCCGAGCGCGCGCCCAAGCGCGACGAGTACCTCACCATCGTCACCGACGAGGTGCAGAGCGACCTGCGGGCCGCCCGCATCAAGGCCACCGTCACCGGCCGCCCCAAGCACTACTACAGCGTCTACCAGAAGATGATCGTCCGCGGCCGTGACTTCGCGGAGATCTACGACCTGGTGGGCATCCGCGTCCTCGTCGACACGGTCCGCGACTGCTACGCGGCGCTCGGCACGGTCCACGCGCGATGGAATCCGGTCCCCGGCCGGTTCAAGGACTACATCGCGATGCCCAAGTTCAACATGTACCAGTCGCTCCACACGACGGTCATCGGGCCCAGCGGCAAGCCGGTCGAGCTGCAGATCCGCACCTTCGACATGCACCGCCGCGCCGAGTACGGCATCGCGGCGCACTGGAAGTACAAGCAGCAGACCGTCGCCGGCACCTCCAAGGTCCGCACCGACGTCCCGCAGGCCGCCAAGGGCAGCGCCGGCCAGGACACCGTCAACGACATGGCCTGGCTGCGCCAGCTGCTGGACTGGCAGAAGGAGACCGAGGACCCGGGCGAGTTCCTCGACTCGCTGCGCTTCGACCTCTCCCGCAACGAGGTGTTCGTCTTCACCCCCAAGGGCGATGTGATCGCGCTGCCCGCCGGGGCCACCCCCGTGGACTTCGCGTACGCCGTCCACACCGAGGTCGGCCACCGCACCATAGGGGCTCGGGTCAACGGGCGGCTCGTCCCGCTGGAGTCGACCCTCGACAACGGCGACCTCGTCGAGGTCTTCACGTCCAAGGCCGAGGGCGCGGGCCCCTCCCGCGACTGGCTCGGCTTCGTCAAGTCCCCGCGGGCCCGCAACAAGATCCGCGGCTGGTTCTCCAAGGAGCGCCGCGACGAGGCCATCGAGCACGGCAAGGACGCCATCGCGCGGGCCATGCGCAAGCAGAACCTGCCGATCCAGCGCATCCTGACCGGCGACTCGCTCGTCACCCTCGCCCACGAGATGCGCTACCCGGACATCTCCTCCTTGTACGCGGCGATCGGCGAGGGCCACGTGGCCGCGCAGGGCGTCGTGCAGAAGCTGGTGCAGGCCCTCGGCGGCGAGGAGGCGGCCAACGAGGACATCGAGGAGAGCGTCCCGCCGTCCCGCGCCCGCACCAAGCGGCGCGGCAGCGCCGACCCCGGCGTGGTCGTCAAGGGCGTCGACGACGTCTGGGTCAAGCTGGCCCGCTGCTGCACGCCGGTGCCGGGCGACCCGATCATCGGCTTCGTCACGCGCGGCAGCGGCGTATCGGTTCACCGCGCCGACTGCGTCAACGTGGACTCCCTCTCGCAGCAGCCGGAGCGGATCCTGGACGTCGAGTGGGCACCCACCCAGTCCTCGGTCTTCCTGGTCGCCATCCAGGTCGAGGCCCTGGACCGGTCCCGCCTGCTGTCGGACGTCACCCGGGTCCTGTCGGACCAGCACGTGAACATCCTCTCGGCGGCCGTCCAGACCTCCCGCGACCGGGTGGCCACCTCCCGCTTCACCTTCGAGATGGGCGACCCCAAGCACCTGGGCCACGTCCTGAAGGCCGTTCGGGGTGTGGAGGGCGTCTACGACGTCTACCGTGTGACATCGGCACGGAGGCCCTGACCGCCTGCCTCAGTCCACGACCGACGCCGACGCCACCCCGGGGGGAGCACGTGGCAGGTACCGACGTGTTCCCCGCGAAACTCGCCGAGCGCTACCGTCCGTCGAGAGTCCTGGGCCGCGGCGGCATGGGCGTGGTGTTCGCCGCGGAGGACACCCGACTGCGGCGCCCCGTCGCGGTGAAGATCCTCTCGGCCTTCGGGACGAGCCCCTCGCAGGAGACGCTGCGGCGGTTCGTCTCCGAGGCCATCGCACTCGCGCGGATCCGCCACCCCGGGGTCGTGGGCATCTACGACTCCGGGGTCGACCGGGACAGCGGAACGCCCTACCTGGTGATGGAGCTGCTCGACGGCATCGACCTCTCGGCCCTGGCCGGCGGGAGCCCGCTGCCCGTGGCGGCGGCGTGCCGGATCGCCGTCGAGATGCTCGGGGCCCTGGAAGCGGCGCACCGGAGCGGGGTCCTGCACCGCGACGTGAAGCCCGGCAACGTGCGCATCGGCCGGGACGGCCGCGTGGTGCTCTACGACTTCGGCCTCGCCGTGGTGGCGGAGGAACCCCGGATCACCACGGCCGGCGGCAAGCTGGTGGGCACGGCGCAGTACATGGCCCCGGAACGCATCCACGGGGTGGCGCCCTCGGGAGCCACCGACCTCTACAGCGTCGGCGCCTGCCTGCACTTCATGCTGACCGGGAGTCCGCCGTTCGGCAGCAGGCCCATGGACTTCGGCGTCCTGGTGCTCAAGGCCGCCAAGGGAGTCCCCTCGCTCAGGGAGCACCGGCTCCCGCTGCCCGACGGCCTGCTGTGGGCGGTGGACTCCCTCTGCGCCGTCGACCCCCGGGGCCGGCCGCTGAACGCGGCCGAGGCGGCCGCGACGCTGAGGCCCTGGGCGGCCGGCGGAGAACAGCAGGTCGTCGAGCTCCTCCAGCACCACCAGGAGGAGCCGCCCCGGGACACGGAGCGCGTGCGGCACCCCGGCCGCCGGGCCGTGGAGGACTCCGGGGTGTGGCAGGCCGCGCCACCCGAGCCGGTTCCCGCCTTCGACTGGCAGGACGTCGACGTCGCGGACGGCGAGGCCGCCGAGGCCCCGAGCCAGCTCAGCCTGAGCGATCCGACCCGCCGCCTCGTGCACAGCCGGATGACCGAGCGCACCGCGCTGTCCCGGCAGCGGGAGGCCGTCGTACTGGTGCAGCGCGGAGAGTTCCGGCAGGCGGCCCAACTCCTGGCCGGCGTCACGCCGTACTGCCACGAATCGCTGGGTGCGAGCCATCCGACGACCCTCGCCTGCCAGTACTGGCAGGCTGTGTGCCAGGCCCGGCTCGGGGAGCCCGCCGCGGCGCTGGAGCTGTTCGCCCGGGTGAGCACGCACATCGGAAACGGGACAGGAGAGGAACGGATCTGATGCCCGAGTACGCGTTACGGGTGGACCCGGTCAGACCGGGGGACGGGCCGGAGGCCGAGCTGCGGTCACTGCTGCGCTGGCTGAAGGAGGACGAGGCCCTCGGCCGCGACGTGCGCGCCGTGATCGGGAGCGACGGCCCGCCGCCCCCCTCCGCGCCGGACCCGGCCCCGCCCGCGACACCCATGGGCAGCCCGGGGTTCGACGTCCTCCAACTCGCCGTGGGCTCCGGGCTGTCGGCCGCCTCGCTGGTCTTCTCGGTGCTCCAGTGGCAGGCCTCGCGCCGCCGGGCGCCCGCCCTCACCGTCACCCGCGCCGGCTACGAGGTCCGGCTCACCGGTGACGCGGCCGAGGACCCCGAGGTGCTGCGCCGGATCGTCGCCGCGCTGGAGCCGCAACAGCCGCGGGACGGGGACGATGACGGGGCTTCCTGACCCCGGGGCCTCGCGCGCCGTCCTCATCGGCACCGCCGGGTACCGCCACCTCGCCGCGCTCCCGGCGGTCGAGGCCAACGTCAAGGACCTGGCCGCGGAACTGTGCGACGCGACCGTCTGGGGACTGCCCGAACAGCACTGCACGACCGTGCTGGACCCGCAGCACCCCGCCGAGCTCCTCGACCCCGTGGGCCGGGCGGGGGAGGAGGCCGTCGACACGCTGCTGGTGTACTTCGCCGGACACGGCATGCGGGACGCGGAGACCGCCGACCTCTACCTGGCCCTCCAGGGCTCCCGCGAGCACGTCGGCTACACCGCCGTCGCCTACCAGCACCTGCGGTCCGCACTGCGTGACTCCGGGGCCCGGCGCAAGGTGGTCGTACTCGACTGCTGCTTCAGCGGCCGTGCCGCCCGTACGCTCGCCGGCACGCCGGAGGCGTTCGCCGCGCAGGCGGCCGTCGAGGGCGCGTACGTCCTCACCGCCTCGCCGCGCGACCGCGTGGCCCTCGCCCCGGACGGCGAGCGGCACACCGCGTTCACCGGAGAACTGCTCAGGATCCTGCGCGACGGGATCCACGACGGGCCCGAGCTGATCGACCTGGACACCCTGTGCCGCACCATGGAGGCCAGGCTGCGCAGCAAGAACAGGCCGCTCCCGCAGAGCGCCCAGGAACGGGGCATGGGCCGGCTCCGGCTCGTGCGCAACCGCGCCCGCGCCGTGCGCGGCGCCCCCGCCGGCCCCGTCCTGGCCGCCGACGTGCGCTCCGCCATGGTCGTCGCGGGAATCGGGCTGGCCCGCTCGCTGCGGGCGGCGGGGCGCAGCGGGGACGCGCTGCCCGTCCTGCGCCTCGCCCTGCAGGAGCGGGTGCACGACGGCGAGGGCGACCTGCTGGCCGTGCAGCTGGAACTGTCCGACATCCTCCAGGAGACCGGGCAGACCCGGGAGGCCATCGAGGTCCTGGAGGAAGCCTTCCAGCAGGCGCACCGCTTCTACGGACCGGAGGCCGTGCAGGTGTGCCGCCGCCTGGCCGCCCTCCTCCAGGAGTCCGGGAACCACGTCGAGGCCTGCGCGGTGCTCGAACACGCCCTCGACCTCCTGGAGGACGGCAGCCGCGCCCTGTGAGCGGCTGCACGCGGGCGAACGGTCCCGCCGACGCGAACGGCCCCGGTACGGACATCCGTACCGGGGCCGTCGGCTTCGCGCACCGGCGGGCCGGTGATCAGCCGCCGAACTCCTCCAGGCCCTTCAGCGCCTGGTCCAGGAGCGCCTGACGGCCCTCCAGCTCGCGGGCCAGCTTGTCGGCCTTCGCGTTGTTCCCCGCCGCACGGGCCGCGTCGATCTGCTCACGCAGCTTGTCGACCGCCGCCTGGAGCTGACCGGTCAGACCGGCCGCACGGGCCCGCGCCTCCGGGTTCGTACGGCGCCACTCGCCCTCCTCGGCCTCCTGGATGGCCCGCTCCACCGCGTGCATCCGGCCCTCGACCTTGGGGCGGGCGTCGCGCGGTACGTGGCCGATGGCCTCCCAGCGCTCGTTGATGGAGCGGAACGCGGCCCGGGCCGCCTTCAGGTCCGTCACCGGAAGCAGCTTCTCGGCCTCCTCGGCCAGCTCCTCCTTCAGCTTCAGGTTCTCCACCTGCTCGGCGTCGCGCTCGGCGAACACCTCGCCGCGCGCCGCGAAGAAGACGTCCTGCGCCCCGCGGAAGCGGTTCCACAGGTCGTCCTCGGCCTCGCGCTGCGCCCGGCCCGCGGCCTTCCAGTCCGCCATCAGCTCGCGGTAGCGGGCGGCCGTCGGACCCCAGTCCGTCGACTTCGACAGCGACTCGGCCTCCGCGACCAGCTTCTCCTTGACCTTGCGCGCGTCCTCGCGCTGCGCGTCCAGCGAGGCGAAGTGCGCCTTGCGGCGCTTGGAGAAGGCGGAGCGGGCGTGCGAGAAGCGGTGCCACAGCTCGTCGTCCGACTTGCGGTCGAGCCGCGGCAGCCCCTTCCAGATGTCCACCAGGGCGCGCAGCCGCTCGCCGGCGCTGCGCCACTGGTCGCTCTGCGCCAGCTGCTCGGCCTCGGCCACCAGCGCGTCCTTGGCCGCACGGGCCTCGTCCGTCTGCTTGGCCTTCTGGACCTTGCGCTCCTCGCGCCGCGACTCCACGGTCGCGACGAGCTTGTCCAGCCGCACGCGCAGGGCGTCGAGGTCGCCCACCGCGTGGTGCTCCTCCACCTGGGCGCGCAGGTGGTCGATCGCCGTCTGCGCGTCCTTGGCGGACAGGTCGGTGGTCCGCACCCGCCGTTCGAGGAGGCCGATCTCGACCACCAGGCCCTCGTACTTGCGCTCGAAGTAGGCCAGGGCCTCCTCAGGGGTGCCCGCCTGCCAAGAGCCGACGACCTTCTCGCCCTCGGCAGTACGCACGTACACGGTGCCCGTCTCGTCGACGCGGCCCCACGGGTCGCTGCTCACAGCGCCTCCTCCACCTGATGCCTGCGAGGGGTTCACCCCCTGGGCATCGTCCACAGTTTCCTGGGGCGGGCAGCGCCCGCCCTGCACAACGCCAACATAGGCGACCGCCGGGCCGGCTGTCCGCATCCAGCACGACGGAATATCGCCGTACGGGAGGGACGCCGGCCGGGCCCCGCAACCGGAACCGTCAGTTCTGCGTGACGGTGGCCTTCTCGATGGTCACGGGGGTCTTCGGGGCCCCGTCCTGGCCGCCGTCGGCCGTCCCCGCCTTCGCGACCTCCTCCAGCGCCTTCAGGCCCGCCGCGTCGATCTTGCCGAAGGGCGTGTAGGACGGAGCCAGCGGGCTGTCCTTGTAGACCAGGAAGAACTGGCTGCCGCCGCTGTGCGGCTGGCCCGTGTTGGCCATCGCCACCGTGCCCGCCGGGTAGACCACCTGACCCTGCTCGTTCGGCTTGCCCAGCGAGTCGAGGTTCTCGTCCGCGATGGTGTAGCCGGGGCCGCCCATGCCGGTGCCCTGCGGGTCGCCGCACTGGAGCACGAAGATCCCCGAGGTCGTCAGGCGGTGGCACTTCGTCTTGTCGAAGAAGCCCTTGTCCGCCAGCGCCTTGAACGAGTTCACGGTCTCCGGCGTCTTCGCCGCGTCCATCTCGACCTTGACCTCGCCCGCGCTGGTCTTCAGGTCGAAGGTGTACTTCGCCTTCTGGTCGATCGCCATCGCGGGGGCCGGGGACTGCTGGGGCGTCGGCGAGGCCGACGGGTTCGCCGACGGGTCCGCCGCCTCGTCCTTCTTGTCCTTGTCGAAGACACCGCCCACGACCAGGCCGACCAGCGTCGCGACCACGACGGCCACCGCGGCGCCGATCACCGCCGCCCGCTGCCGCGCCTTGCGCCGGGCCTCCGCCCTGCGCTTCTGCTGGCGCTCGTACTTCTCCCTGGCGAGCTGTCGCCGCCGCTGATCGCTCGTGACCACCGGGTCGTCTCCTTGTACGTGTCTGGCACCGCTGTCCGGGCTCGGTTAGGCCGTACCGTATATGGGTTCGCTGTGTAACGAGCCGCGCCGGTAGGCTCTGAGCAGCAGCATTCCGATCCGGAAGCGCTGCCGCAGCTCCCGCCGGACGACGATTGAGGACGAACGTGCTGATTGCCGGATTCCCCGCCGGAGCCTGGGGGACCAACTGCTACGTGGTCGCCCCCGCCGCCGGCGAGGAGTGCGTCATCATCGACCCGGGCCACCAGGCCACCCAGGGTGTCGAGGAGACGCTGAAGAAGCACCGGCTCAAGCCCGTCGCGGTCGTCCTGACCCACGGCCACATCGACCATGTGGCCTCGGTGGTCCCGGTGTGCGGAGCGCACGACGTACCGGCCTGGATCCACCCCGAGGACCGCTACATGATGAGCGACCCGGAGAAGGCCCTCGGCCGCTCGATCGGAATGCCGCTGATGGGCGAACTGACCGTCGGCGAGCCGGACGACGTCCGTGAGCTGACGGACGGCGCGGGGCTGAAGCTCGCCGGTCTGGACTTCACGGTCGCGCACGCGCCCGGCCATACCAAGGGGTCGGTGACCTTCCGGACGCCGGAGGCCGCGGACATCCCGTCCGTCTTCTTCTCCGGCGACCTGCTCTTCGCCGGCTCCATCGGACGCACCGACCTGCCCGGCGGCTCCCACACCGAGATGCTCGAATCGCTGGGCCGCGTGTGCCTGCCGCTCGACGACTCGACCGTGGTGCTGTCCGGCCACGGTCCCCAGACCACCATCGGCCGCGAGCGCGCGACCAACCCGTACCTGCGGGAGGTCGCCGCCGGCCTGGGAGCGGACCCCAGGGGTGCCGCGCCCGCTCCACGACGAGGAATGTGACGAGACTTCCGTGAGCACCTTCAAGGCCCCCAAGGGCACGTACGACCTCATCCCGCCGTACTCGGCGAAGTACCTGGCCGTCCGCGACGCCATCTCCGGCCCGCTGCGCCTGTCCGGGTACGGGTACGTCGAGACGCCGGGCTTCGAGGACGTCGACCTGTTCGCCCGCGGTGTCGGCGAGTCCACCGACATCGTGACCAAGGAGATGTACACCCTCACCACGAAGGGCGGGGCCAACCTGGCGCTGCGCCCCGAGGGCACCGCCTCCGTGCTGCGCGCGGCCCTGGAGGCGAACCTGCACAAGGCCGGCGGCCTGCCGGTGAAGCTCTGGTACTCGGGCTCGTACTACCGCTACGAGCGTCCGCAGAAGGGCCGCTACAGGCACTTCTCGCAGGTCGGCGCCGAGGCGATCGGCGCCGAGGACCCGGCCCTGGACGCCGAGCTGATCATCCTGGCCGACCAGGCGTACCGCTCGCTCGGCCTGCGCAACTTCCGGATCCTGCTGAACTCGCTCGGCGACAAGGAGTGCCGCCCGGTGTACCGGGAGGCGCTGCAGTCGTTCCTGCGCGGGCTGGACCTGGACGCGGAGACCGTGCGCCGGGCCGAGATCAACCCGCTGCGCGTCCTCGACGACAAGCGGGACGAGGTGCAGAAGCAGCTCGTCGGCGCCCCTGTGCTGCGCGACTACCTGTGCGACGCGTGCAAGGCGTACCACGAGCAGGTGCGGGCGCTGATCACGGCGGCCGGCGTCGCCTTCGAGGACGACGAGAAGCTGGTCCGCGGGCTCGACTACTACACCCGGACCACCTTCGAGTTCGTCCACGACGGTCTGGGCTCGCAGTCCGCGGTCGGCGGCGGCGGCCGCTACGACGGCCTGTCCGAGATGATCGGCGGACCGGCGCTCCCGTCGGTGGGCTGGGCGCTCGGCGTCGACCGCACCGTGCTGGCGCTGGAGGCGGAGGGTGTCGACCTGGACATCCCGCCGGCGACGTCGGTGTTCGCGGTGGCGCTCGGCGAGGCGAAGCCCACGCTGTTCGCCCTGGTCACGGAGCTGCGGCGGGTCGGGATCGCGGCGGACATCTCGTACGGGGGCAAGGGCCTCAAGGGCGCGATGAAGGACGCCAACCGGTCGGGGGCGCGCTTCGCGCTGGTCGCGGGGGACCGGGACCTGGCCGAGGGCGTCGTCCAGCTGAAGGACATGGAGTCCGGTGAGCAGGAGCCGGTGGCCCTGGCGGAGGTCGTCGAGGTGCTCCTGGCCAAGCTGGCCTGAGCCGTCCACGCGCAAGCGGGGCCGGGGCACACTGCCCCGGCCCCGCTTCCGCTGTCCGGCCCCTCCTTATGTCCGTCGAACGGTGGACGGACGGCTTCGTACGGCACAATGGCCGGTGCTTGATGACCTTGCAGATGTGGAGCGGGCGGTATGACGACACGAGGTACGGACGCAGACACCGCCCCGCGGACGGTCGGGGGCAGCAGGGGACTGGCGCTGCTGCTGGTGATCACGGGCGCCGCGGGTCTGCTGGCGGCCTGGGTGATCACGATCGACAAGTTCAAGCTGCTGGAGGACCCGAACTTCACGCCGGGCTGCAGCCTCAACCCGATCGTCTCCTGCGGCAACATCATGAAGAGCGACCAGGCGGCCGTCTTCGGCTTCCCCAACCCCATGCTGGGGCTCGTCGCGTACGGGATCGTGATCTGCGTCGGCATGAGCCTGCTCGCCGGGGCCCGCTTCCGGCGCTGGTACTGGCTGACCTTCAACGCCGGCACCCTCTTCGGCGTCGTGTTCTGCGCCTGGCTGACCTACCAGTCGCTCTACACCATCAACTCCCTGTGCCTGTGGTGCTGCGGGGCCTGGGTGGCCACGATCTTCATGTTCTGGTACGTCACCGCGCACAACGTGCGCGAGCGGCTGCTGCCCGCCCCGGGCTGGCTGCGCGCCTTCCTCGACGAATTCCCGTGGGTGCTGCCCGTGCTGCACGTCGGGGTCATCGGGATGCTGATCCTGACCCGCTGGTGGGACTTCTGGACCTCCTGACCGGGGCCTCCCGATCGCGGGGGGCGCTGTCAGTGGGCTCGCATAGGCTTCCTGTGTGGAACCAGACCTGTTCACCGCCGCTGCCGAAGACCGCCGGGAGAAGGATCCGACGAGCTCCCCGCTCGCCGTCCGCATGCGCCCGCGCACCCTGGACGAGGTCGTCGGCCAGCAGCACCTGCTGAAGCCCGGCTCGCCGCTGCGGCGGCTGGTCGGGGAGGGGGCGGGCGGCCCGGCAGGCGCCTCGTCGGTGATCCTGTGGGGCCCGCCGGGCATCGGGAAGACCACCCTGGCGTACGTGGTGAGCCAGGCGACGCAGAAGCGGTTCGTGGAGCTGTCCGCCATCACGGCCGGCGTCAAGGAGGTCCGCGCCGTCATCGAGGGCGCCAAGCGGGCGGCCGGCGGCTACGGCAAGGAGACCGTCCTCTTCCTCGACGAGATCCACCGCTTCAGCAAGGCCCAGCAGGACTCCCTGCTGCCCGCCGTGGAGAACCGCTGGGTGACGCTGATCGCGGCCACCACCGAGAACCCGTACTTCTCGATCATCTCCCCCCTGCTGTCGCGGTCGCTGCTGCTGACGCTGGAGCCGCTGACGGACGAGGACCTCAGCGGGCTGCTGCGGCGGGCCCTGGCGGAGGAGCGGGGGCTCGGCGGGGCCGTCTCCCTGCCCGCGGACGCGGAGGCGCACCTGCTGCGGATCGCCGGCGGCGACGCGCGGCGGGCCCTGACCGCGCTGGAGGCCGCGGCCGGAGCCGCGATCGCCAAGGGGGACGCGGAGATCACCCTCCAGACCCTGGAGGAGACGGTCGACCGGGCGGCGGTGAAGTACGACCGCGACGGCGACCAGCACTACGACGTGGCGAGCGCCCTGATCAAGTCGATCCGGGGCTCGGACGTGGACGCGGCGCTGCACTACCTGGCCCGGATGATCGAGGCGGGGGAGGACCCGCGGTTCATCGCGCGGCGCCTGATGATCTCGGCGAGCGAGGACATCGGCCTGGCGGACCCGACCGCCCTGCCGATCGCGGTGGCCGCGGCCCAGGCAGTGGCGATGATCGGCTTCCCGGAGGCCGCCCTGACCCTCTCGCACGCGACGATCGCCCTGGCGCTGGCACCGAAGTCGAACACCGCGACCACCGCGATCGGCGCGGCCCTGGCGGACGTCCGCGCGGGCCTGGCCGGGGCGGTCCCGGCCCATCTGCGGGACGGGCACTACAAGGGGGCGGCGAAGCTGGGCCACGCCGTGGGGTACGTGTACCCGCACGACGTGCCGGGAGGTATCGCCGCGCAGCAGTACGCCCCGGACGAGGTCCAGGGCAAGCGGTACTACGAACCGACCCGGTACGGGGCGGAGGCTCGGTACGCGGACGTGGTGGAGAAGATCCGCGAACGCCTCCGCGGAACCTGACCGACCGCCGGTCGCCCGGGCGCGGTCGCGGCCCGGGTGCCGTCACCGCGGAGCGGGGCCCAGCGCCTCCCAGGGGTCGCCGGGCCCGGGAGCCGGCCGGGCGGGCGCCCCGGCGGTCGGACGGCCCGGGGCGACCGGTCGGGCCGCTGCGCCCGGTCGGGCCTCGGGGCGCCGGTTGATCCAGCCGAGGCCGCCGATGTCCAGCCGCAGGCGTGCGCGGGTGACGGCGACGTAGGCGAGCCGTGCCTCGGCATCGTCGATCTCGCCGGGCAGCGGGTCCCCGTTCTCGTCGGTCTCCTCGGGGTCCACCGGCTCGGTGAAGTCCTCGCCGATGCGGACCGAGGCCCATTCGCGGCCCTTGGCCTTGTGGGCGGTGGAGACCACGATCTCGGCGCCCTCCTCGGAGGAGAGCCGTTCCACCGCGGCCAGGACGGCCTCGACGCCGTGTTCGTCCACCAGGTCGACGAGCGGCAGCAGGTCCCGGCCGGAGGGGTCGTACTCGGCGTACTCCTGGAGCTCGCCCCAGGAATCGAAGAGGATCAGCTCGGGGTGCGTACTGCGCTTGCCGGCCTTGAGGTCGCGGGCGGCGCGGGCCAGCGCGCTCAGCGCCTCGCCGCCGCCGACGAGGGCGACCTTGCGGCCCTGTTCCAGCAGCCGCATGACGTCGAGCATGGCGCCGACGTTGGACCGGCACAGGATGGCCTCCGGCCGCTCCACGTGCTCCAGCCGGGTGTCGATGGCCGGGGTGCCGGTCAGCCGGATCGGCGAGGCGGCCAGGTGCAGCCACCGGTTGGCCTCCTCGGCGAGTGCCGAGCCGAAGCGGAAGGACCGGGACAGGACGAGCTGCGTGCCGTCGAAGTCGCTCATCACGTCCCGGGCGCCGCGCCATCCGTAGATGGCCTGGGCCGAGTCGCCGACCATCACCAGCTGGGCGTGGTCGCGTTGCGCCGTGAAGACCTTCTCCACCACCGGGTTGGTGTCCTGCGCCTCGTCCAGCAGCAGGAAGTCGGCCGGGATGACCGGTTCCGTCAGGGCCCAGATCTTCAGATAGTGGTCGTGGTCGAACCGGACCGCGCCTTCCTCCGGGTTCTGCAGGTCCTCCCAGGCCCTGACCGCGTAGGGCAGCACGACGTCGACCAGCTGGGCGTGCAGGTGCTCGGCCTCGATGCCGCGCAGCCGCGGGACGTGGTGGCGCCTGATGGTGTCGTCCGCGGACTGGCAGAAGCGGGTGACGGTCCGCAGCACCGTGTACGACAGCGCCTTGTTGGTGACGTTGCGCTCGCCGATCCGCACGCGCATGTGGGCCGCGATGCCGAGTAACGCGCCGGTCTTCCATCCGGGCACCCTCGGGGCGTTCAGCCGGGCGGCGTAGCGCCGGCCCACGGCGCCGAAGGCGAGGGAGTGGGCGGTCCTGCACTCCACGTTCCCGGGGAACTTGCGGGCTGCGTCGACGGCGATGGACTTGTTGAAGGCGAGGTACCGGCCGCGGGCGCCCGTGGCCTTCGCGAGCATGGCCAGCGTCGTGGTCTTGCCCGTGCCCGCGCCCGCTTGGAGGACCAGGTGGTCCCCCCGCCTGAAGGAGTCGAAGGCCGCGCTCTGCTCGGGGGTCGGGACAGCCATGGTGCTCCTCCGTGTAGCGGTGACGTCACCCGGCACATCACGGTGGCACAGAGAGATCATCCCTGTCCGGCGATCACGACATCCGCCCGCTCCCGGGGGCCTCCTGGAGCGCCGCCGCCGCGAAAAGGGTGCGCATCGCCCGGCGGAGGTCGCAGACGTCCCGCACCGGCACGGGGAAGTCGAAGCGGGCGTCGAACGGGGCGGAGCCCGGCGCCGTGAAGCGGATCCGCAGGCCCAGGCGGTCCAGGGACAGGGGGACGGCGCTCAGGCCGGCGCTCTCGCGGCGTCCCAGCAGGGCCGTCAGGTCCCCGACCCGGTCCGCGTGCGCCGCCGCCAGGTGCTGGAGGATCTCCGTCTCGTGGTGGACCAGCGGGTCCGGCTCCGCCGCCCCCAGCGCCTCCGGATCCACCTGCTCCGCACCCCACAGGTCGTCCACCGAGACCTCCCCGACCTCCAGGCGCAGCAGGGTCCGGCCCGGGCGCTGCCCGAGCAGCGCCCCATAGACGGCGAGGTCGGCCCCGCGCACCCTCGTCAGCCAGCCGGTGAGCCAGGCGCGGCCTCGGATACGATGGGGCACGGACACCGGCGCCACGTCCGTGATCTCGATCACGGCGGTGAGGTCGGCGTCCTGGGCGTGAGCGGCTGCCCTGGCAGCCGCGGATTCCCCTGACACCAGGAGAATCACGTCCCCGTCCGGGGTGACGGTCCGAGCGGCCGGCATCCCTGTCCCCCACTCTCCCTGGTCACGAGCACCCGGCAGCGTGAGGGATACTGAGGCGTTGGACTCTACGAGGGTTCGTACGCGTTCGGCTCCGGTGAGCTGCCGAACGCCTTCCCTGGGACGCGGCTGACCTTGCTTATCGTCGTCGTCAGCGGATTCCGTTGCGTTGGAATCCGAACTGCGATGCGCACTGGGCAGGGGGATCCCATGTGGTCGAGACATTACGTCCTCCTCGATAAGGTAAGCCTCACCTAACTTACATGGAGGTAGGTTCCCCGTGAACCAGAAGCGACCCAAGGTCAAGAAGTCTCGCGCCCTCGGCATCGCCCTGACGCCGAAGGCCGTCAAGTACTTCGAGGCCCGCCCCTACCCGCCGGGCGAGCACGGCCGTGGCCGCAAGCAGAACTCGGACTACAAGGTCCGTCTGCTGGAGAAGCAGCGTCTGCGCGCTCAGTACGACATCTCCGAGCGCCAGATGGCCCGCGCGTACGACCGCGCCAAGAAGGCCGAGGGCAAGACGGGCGAGGCGCTGGTCGTCGAGCTTGAGCGTCGTCTCGACGCCCTGGTCCTGCGTTCGGGCATCGCCCGCACCATCTACCAGGCCCGCCAGATGGTCGTTCACGGCCACATCGAGGTCAACGGCGCCAAGGTCGACAAGCCGTCGTTCCGTGTCCGCCCGGACGACGTCATCACCGTGCGCGAGCGCAGCCGCGAGAAGGTCCCGTTCCAGGTCGCCCGTGAGGGTGGCTACGCAGGTGAGGGCGAGACCCCGCGCTACCTGCAGGTCAACCTGAAGGCCCTGGCCTTCCGCCTGGACCGCGAGCCGAACCGCAAGGAAATCCCGGTCATCTGCGACGAGCAGCTCGTCGTCGAGTACTACGCCCGCTGATCCAGCGGCCGTAGCCTCACCGGCTGGTCAGCCCGCCGGTTCCCCCTCGGGGGAGCCGGCGGGTTTCCCGTTTCCAGGGGCCCCCGCAGGGCTCGCTCCACCAGCGCCTGCGCCGGCAGCGTCCGCCCGTGCTCCGCGCAGGAGGCGTACCGCTCGGCGCCCAGCAGCTCGCCCGCCCGCTCCCGGCACCTCAGCCGCGGGGCGTTGAAGTACCCCGAGCCGAACAGCTGCAGCCCCACCCCGTCCCACATCGGCTCCGCGCCGCCCTGCAGCACGGCCGCTTCCGCCGGGTGCCCCTCCAGGGCCGTGACCAGGGCCAGCAGCTCCAGCGCCAGCACCAGACCCACCAGGTCCCGGAAGGCGTGGTTGATCGTCACGCACTCGGTGAGCAGCCGCCGCGCCTCGGCCGTGCCCCCCGCCTCCAGGGCCGCGTACGCCAGCACGTACAGCGCGTACGCCTTCGTCCAGCGCTCGCCGCGCTCCTCGCAGATGTCGCGGACCTCCTCGCACAGCGCGAGCGCGCCCGCCGCCTCCCCCTGGAAGGCCAGCGCCATCGCCAGCTCCACCTGGCACATCAGCACGTTGCTGTTGAGCTCCCCGGCCTTCCGGTAACGCTCCAGCGCCGCCCCCAGCAGCTCGGCCGCCCGCGGCATGTCGTCCGAGACCAGCGCCAGGCACCCCAGCCGGTGCACCGCATAGGCCGCCGCCACCGCGTTGCCGGTCTGCGCCGCCCCGTCCCGGCACTCGTACAGGGCGCTCATCGCGGCCACCGGGTCGCCCTGGAGGGCCGCCACGTACCCCAGCACCCACAGCGCCTTCAGCCGTGCGCCCGCGTGCTCCGGCTGCACCGGGGCGTTCTCCAGCGACCGGTCCAGCCAGTGCCGCCCCTCGGAGAGCCGGCCGCAGCCCGCCCAGAAGAACCAGAGGGTGCCCGCCAGGTACTGGCCGAGGTGGGCCTCCTCCGGATCGTCCAGGCAGCATTCCAGCGCCAGCCGCAGGTTCGGCAGCGCCGCCTCCACCAGCGCGGCCACTTCCTCCTGGCGCGGGCTGAACCAGTCCAGCTCGCACCAGGTCGCCAGACCCAGGTACCAGTCCCGGTGCCGCCGCCGCAGCCGCCCCGCGTCGCCCAGCGACTCCAGCCAGCCCGCCCCGTACATCCGTACGGTCTCCAGCATCCGGTAGCGCACCCCGGCCGAGGTCTCCTCCCGCACCAGCAGCGACTGGGCGAGCAGCTCGTCCACCAGGTCGAGGACGCAGTCCACCGGCAGGTCCGGCCCCGCGCACACGTACTCGGCGGCGTCCAGGTCGAACGGCCCGGCGAAGACCGACAGCCGCGCCCACAGCAGCCGCTCCCGGGCCGTGCACAGCTCGTGGCTCCAGCCGATCGCGGTCCGCAGCGCCCGGTGCCGGGGCAGCACCCCGCGCGCCCCGCCGGTCAGCAGCGCGAACCGGTCCTCCAGCCGGGCCAGCACCTGGGCGGGGGACAGCGCCCGCAGCCGGCCCGCCGCCAGCTCCAGGGCGAGGGGGATCCCGTCGAGCCGGGCGCACAGCTCGGCCAGCACCGCCCGGTTGGCCGCGGTCACGGCGAAACCCGGGACCGCGGCCGCCGCCCGCTGTGCCAGCAGCGCCATCGCCTCCTCGGGCACGGGCGGAGCCAGCGGGAGGGCCAGCTCCCCGTCGAGGGCGAGCGGCCGCCGGCCCGCCGCCAGCACCCGCAGGCCGGGGCAGCGGCGCAGCAGCTCGCGCACCAGCTCGGCCGTCTCGTCGACCAGGTGCTCGAAGCCGTCCAGCACCAGCAGCAGCCGCCGCCCGGCCAGGTGCTCGGCCAGGACCGTCCGGGGCGGGCGGGCGGTGTGGTCGGTCAGCCCCAGCGCCTCCGCGAGCGTGACGGCGACGAGCGCCGGATCCCGTACGCAGGACAGCTCGGCGAGCCACACGCCGTCGCAGTAGCGTTCCTGCCCGGTGTCGGCCGCGATCCCGGCCGCCGCCAGCGCCAGCCGGGACTTGCCCACCCCGCCCACGCCGGTCACCGTGACCAGCCGGGAGGAGTCCAGCAGCCGCGCCACCTCGGCGAGCTCGGCACCCCGGCCGACGAAGCCGCTCAGCTCCGAGGGAAGATTGCCGGGCGTCCCCTGTTGAATCGGCCTCTGTCGCATGGGACACGGAGGGTACTGCTCCGGATGCGCTGCGTACAAGGCGGTCCCACGAGACCCGGAATTCCGGTACGGCGGTGGATCTCCGGCGCGATAGGGTCGGAGAACGACTTTTCTACGTGCTGACCAACAGGCAGAAAGCGGTGCAACGTGTCCGGTGGAGAGGTGGCCGGGATCCTGGTGGCCGTCTTCTGGGCCATCCTGGTCTCGTTCCTGGCCGTGGCGCTGGTGAGGCTGGCCCAGGTGCTCAAGGCGACCACCAAGCTCGTGGCCGACGTGACCGAGCAGGCCGTCCCGCTCCTCGCGGACGCCTCCACGACCGTCCGCTCCGCGCGCACCCAGCTCGACCGGGTCGACGCCATCGCGAGCGACGTCCAGGAAGTCACCTCCAACGCCTCCGCGCTGTCCTCCACCGTGGCCTCCACCTTCGGGGGCCCGCTGGTCAAGGTCGCCGCCTTCGGCTACGGCGTGCGCAAGGCGCTGGGCCGGACGCCGGAGGACGAACCGCGCGGAGCGTCCCGGCGCACCGTGATCGTGGGCCGTACGGTGCCGGCAGCCCGGCGCCGGAAACAGAAGGGCTGAGACCGCCGATGTTCCGCCGAGCCTTCTGGTTCACCGCAGGCGCAGCCGCCGGCGTGTGGGCCACCACCAAGGTCAACCGGCAGCTGAAGAAGCTGACACCGGAGAGCCTCGCCGCGCAGGCCGCCGACAAGGCGCTGGAGGCGGGCCACCGCCTCAAGGACTTCGCCCTCGACGTCAAGGCGGGAATGTCGCAGCGCGAGGACGAGCTGAAAGACGCACTGGGACTGCAGCACGATCCCGACCGGCCCGACAACGTTACGGCCCTCCCCGGGCCGCGCCGTCTGCAGGCCATCCCGAACGGCAAGACCACCCCCCGAACCACCCCCCGACCGAACCCGTACAACCGGAATGAGGACCACTGATGGAGTCGGCTGAGATTCGCCGCCGCTGGCTGAGCTTCTTCGAGGAGCGCGGTCACACCGTCGTCCCTTCGGCGTCGCTCATCGCGGACGACCCGACTCTGCTGCTGGTCAATGCGGGCATGGTCCCGTTCAAGCCGTACTTCCTCGGTGAGACCAAGCCCCCCGCCCCGCGGGCCACCAGCGTGCAGAAGTGCGTCCGTACCCCGGACATCGAAGAGGTCGGCAAGACCACCCGCCACGGCACGTTCTTCCAGATGTGCGGCAACTTCTCCTTCGGGGACTACTTCAAGGAAGGAGCCATCCGCTACGCCTGGGAGCTGCTCACCACGCCCCAGGACAAGGGTGGCTACGGCCTGGAGCCCGAGAAGCTCTGGATCACCGTCTACCTCGACGACGACGAGGCCGAGCAGATCTGGCGCGAGAAGATCGGCGTCCCCGCCGAGCGCATCCAGCGCCTGGGCAAGAAGGACAACTTCTGGTCCATGGGCGTCCCCGGCCCCTGCGGCCCCTGCTCCGAGATCAACTACGACCGCGGCCCGGAGTTCGGCGTCGAGGGCGGCCCCGCCGTCAACGACGAGCGGTACGTGGAGATCTGGAACCTCGTCTTCATGCAGTACGAGCGGGGCGCCGGCGACGGGAAGGAGGACTTCCCGATCCTCGGCGACCTGCCGTCGAAGAACATCGACACCGGCCTCGGCCTCGAACGTCTCGCCATGATCCTGCAGGGCGTGCAGAACATGTACGAGACCGACACCCTGCGCGTGGTCATGGACAAGGCCACGGAGCTGACCGGCGTGCGCTACGGCGCCGCGAAGGACAGCGACGTCTCCATGCGCGTGGTCGCCGACCACATCCGCACCTCCGTGATGCTGATCGGCGACGGCGTGACCCCCGGCAACGAGGGCCGCGGCTACGTGCTGCGCCGCATCATGCGCCGCGCCATCCGCAACATGCGCCTGATGGGCGCCACCGGCCCGGTCGTGCAGGACCTCGTCGACGTCGTGATCGACACGATGGGGCAGCAGTACCCGGAGCTGGTCACCGACCGCAAGCGCATCGAGACCGTCGCCCTCGCCGAAGAGGCCGCCTTCCTCAAGGCCCTCAAGGGCGGCACCAACATCCTCGACACCGCCGTGACCGAGACCAAGGCCGCCGGCGGCACGGTCCTCTCCGGCGACAAGGCGTTCCTGCTCCACGACACCTGGGGCTTCCCGATCGACCTGACCCTGGAGATGGCCGCCGAGCAGGGCCTCTCCGTGGACGAGCCCGGCTTCCGCCGCCTGATGCAGGAGCAGCGCGACCGCGCCAAGGCCGACGCCAAGGCCAAGAAGACCGGGCACGCCGACGTCTCCGCGTACCGCGAGATCGCCGACAGCGCCGGGGCCACCGAGTTCACCGGCTACGCCACCAACCAGGGCGAGTCCACCATCGTCGGCCTCCTGGTCAACGGCGTCTCCGCGCCCGCCGCCTCGGAGGGCGACGACGTCGAGGTCGTCCTCGACCGCACCCCCTTCTACGCCGAGGGCGGCGGCCAGCTCGCCGACCAGGGCCGGATCAAGCTCGACTCCGGCGCCGTCATCGTCGTCCGCGACGTGCAGCAGCCGGTCCCCGGCGTCTCCGTGCACAAGGGCTCCGTGCAGGTCGGCGAGGTGACCGTGGGCGCCTCCGCCTACGCCGCCATCGACGTCAACCGCCGCCGCGCCATCGCCCGCGCCCACTCGGCCACGCACCTGACCCACCAGGCGCTGCGCGACGCGCTCGGCCCGACGGCCGCCCAGGCCGGCTCCGAGAACTCGCCCGGCCGCTTCCGCTTCGACTTCGGCTCGCCGAACGCCGTCCCCGGCACGGTCCTCACCGACGTCGAGCAGAAGATCAACGACGTGCTCTCCCGCGAGCTCGACGTCACCGCCGAGATCATGAGCATCGACGAGGCGAAGAAGCAGGGCGCCATCGCCGAGTTCGGCGAGAAGTACGGCGAGCGGGTGCGCGTCGTCACCATCGGCGACTTCTCCAAGGAGCTGTGCGGCGGCACGCACGTGGGCAACACCTCCCAGCTGGGTCTGGTGAAGCTGCTCGGCGAGTCCTCCATCGGCTCCGGCGTGCGCCGCGTCGAGGCCCTCGTCGGCGTGGACGCGTACAACTTCCTCGCCAAGGAGCACACGGTGGTCGCCCAGCTCCAGGAGCTGGTCAAGGGCCGTCCGGAGGAGCTGCCGGAGAAGATCGCCTCCATGCTCGGCAAGCTGAAGGACGCCGAGAAGGAGATCGAGAAGTTCCGCGCGGAGAAGGTCCTCCAGGCCGCCGCCGGGCTCGCCGAGAACGCCCAGGACATCCACGGCGTCGCCCTCGTCGTCGGCCAGGTGCCGGACGGCACCGGCGCCGACGACCTGCGCAAGCTCGTCCTCGACGTCCGCGGCCGCATCCCGGGCGACCGCCCTGCCGTCGTGGCCCTGTTCACCGTGGCCAATGACCGCCCGCTGACCGTGATCGCCACCAACGAGGCCGCCCGTGAGCGCGGTCTCAAGGCCGGCGACCTGGTCCGCACGGCCGCCAAGACCCTCGGCGGCGGCGGTGGCGGCAAGCCGGACGTCGCCCAGGGCGGCGGCCAGAACCCGGCCGCCGTCCCCGAGGCCATCGCCGCGGTCGAGCGCCTCGTCGTCGAGACGGTCTGACCATGAGCCTGCGCCGCGGTCGCCGTCTGGCCATCGACGTCGGGGACGCCCGGATCGGGGTCGCCTCGTGCGACCCCGACGGGGTGCTCGCCACACCGGTGGAAACCGTTCCGGGCCGGGACATCCCCTTTGCCCACCGGCGGCTGCGGCAGCTCGTCGAGGAGTACGAGCCCCTGGAAGTCGTGGTCGGTCTGCCCCGCTCGCTCAGCGGGCGGGAGGGGCCGGCCGCGGCCAAGGTGCGCGCCTTCGCCACCGAACTGGCCAGGGGCATCAAGCCGGTGACGGTCCGTCTCGTGGACGAGCGGATGACCACGGTCACCGCCGCCCAGGGGCTGCGGGCCTCCGGGAAGAACGCCAAGAAGGGCCGCTCGGTGATCGACCAGGCGGCCGCCGTGGTGATCCTGCAGAACGCTCTTGAGACCGAACGGGTATCAGGTAATCCGCCCGGTGAGTGCGTCGAAGTGGTTGTCTGATCGCGATACGGTAACGTTCCGCGCGAAGCGGCGGCATTCGAACAATCGTCGCCCACCACTTCAGAGGCGGAACCGGGCGCCGCGGCGGACAGAGCCGTTGCGCTCCGTCTCGCGGCTCTAGGGGATCGATGACTGAGTATGGCCGGGGCCGAGGCCCCGAACCGTGGCACCCGGAGGACCCCCTCTACGGGGACCAGGGGTGGAACGGCCAGGAGGCCCAGCAGGTTCAGATGCCCTACGGCGGCGCCCAGCAGCAGCAGTACCCGCAGGAGCCGCAGTACCAGGAGCCGCAGTACGCGCAGCAGCCGTACCCGCAGTACCAGGAGCAGCAGTACCAGGAGCCGCAGCAGGCCTACGCCCCGCCGCAGTTCCAGCAGCAGCCCGCGTACGACGGCCAGGCCTGGGACACCCAGGCCCAGGCCCAGGCCGAGTACGCCGGCGTCGCCCAGGCCGTCGACCCGTTCGCGGGCGCGGACCCGTACGCCCAGCAGCCCGTCGGCGGCTACCCGGGGGAGACCCCCGACCTGTACGGCACCGCCGAGGCCTACCCGCCGCCCACGCCCCCGGGCCGGCGCCACCTGATCCCAGAGCAGGACCCGGAGACCGACGAGCCGGCGGAGGACACCCCCGAGGGCGGTACGGACGGGCCGTCCGGCGGCGGGCGCCGTTCCGGCCGCTCGAAGGGCAAGCAGAAGCGCCGCAGCGGCGCGGCCTGCCTGATCGTCGCGATCGTCATCGTGGGCGGCGTCGGCGGTGGCGGCTACTACGGCTACACCTACCTCAAGGACCGTTTCAGCACGGCCGCCGACTACGCGGGCGAGGGCACCGACGAGACGGTCGACGTCGAGATCCCCAAGAACGCCACCCTCGGCGAGATGGGCCGCATCCTCAAGAAGGCCGGCGTGGTCGCCAGCGTGGACGCCTTCACGGCCGCCGCGCAGGCGGACCCCAAGGGCGCCAGCATCCAGGCGGGCGTCTACCCCCTGAAGAAGAAGATGTCGGCCAAGGCGTGCGTCGCGGTCATGACCGACCCCTCGAAGCTGCACGTGCTCACGATCCCCGAGGGCAGCCGCAACGCCGACGTCTACAAGGCGATCGACGCGAAGCTCGGCAAGGCCGCGGGCACCACGGCCGAGATCGCCAAGCGCGAGGCCAAGAACCTCGGCCTGCCCGCCTGGGCCGCGAACAACCCGAAGATCAAGGACCCGCTCGAAGGGTTCCTGTACCCGACGCGCTACGACCTCGCCAAGGACAGCACCCCCGAGTCCCTGCTCAAGCAGATGGTCAAGAACGCGAACGAGAAGTACGCGGCGATGGGTCTGGAGGCCAAGGCCAAGGAACTCGGCCTCGAAAACCCGCTCCAGGTCGTCACGGTGGCGAGCATGGTCCAGGCCGAGGGCACGAGCCACGACGACTACCGCAAGATGTCCGAGGTCATCTACAACCGTCTGAAGAAGACCAACGACGTCACGAACCAGAAGCTTGAGTTCGACTCGACGATCAACTACCTCAAGGGCACGAGCAACATCAACGTCTCCCGCGAGGAGACGCGGAAGCTCGACGACGCCTACAACACCTACTTCTACAAGGGCCTCACCCCCGGCCCGATCAGCAACCCGGGCAACGACGCCCTGGCCGCCACGCTCGACCCCGACAAGGGCGGCTGGATGTTCTTCGTGTCGGTTGACGGAAAGACGACGACCTTCACCAGGACCTTCGCCGAACACGAGAAACTGGTCGCGGAATTCAACGAGCGGCAGAAGCAGAAAAACGGCGGGTAGGTAACACATGTCACGCATACGGGCCGCGGTGCTGGGTTCGCCCATCGAGCACTCCCTCTCACCGGTGCTGCACCGCGCCGCCTACCGGGAGCTCGGCCTCGACGAGTGGTCGTACGACCGCTTCGAGATCGACGAGGCCGCGCTCCCGGGGTTCATCGACGGCATGGGCCCCGAATGGGCCGGGCTGTCCCTGACGATGCCGCTCAAGCGGGCGATCATCCCGCTGCTCGACGGCATCAGCGACACCGCCGCCGCGGTCGAGGCGGTCAACACGGTCGTCCTCACCGAGGACGGCCGGCGCACCGGCGACAACACCGACATCCCGGGGATCGTCGCCGCCCTGCGCGAACGGGGCGTCGAGAAGGTGGAGACCGCGGCCATCCTCGGCGCGGGCGCCACCGCCTCCTCGGCCCTGGCCGCCCTCGCGCGGGTCTGCACCGGCGAGGTCACCGTGTACGTCCGCTCCGAGATCCGCGCCGCCGAGATGCGCCAGTGGGGCGAGCGGCTCGGCGTGGCCGTCCGGACGGCCGACTGGTCGGACGCGGCCGAGGCGCTGACCGCGCCGCTCGTGATCGCGACCACCCCGGCGCGCGCCACGGACGCCCTCGCCCCGTCCGTACCGGCGGGCGCCGCCACCCTCTTCGACGTGCTGTACGACCCGTGGCCCACCGCCCTGGCCGCCGCCTGGAGCCGGCGGGGCGGCACCCTCCTCGGCGGACTCGACCTCCTGGTCCACCAGGCGGTGCTCCAGGTCGAGCAGATGACCGGCTGCGCCGCCGGCCCGCTGGCCGCCATGCGCGCCGCCGGCGAGGCCGCGCTGCGGGCCCGGCACTGACCCGGCCGCCGGCACACCTGATGCACTGCGCGGGGTGATCTTGCCCGCCGCATCCCGCCTCCGCCATGGTGGGGGACGGGTACGCCGCCGTCCGACAGCTGGACCGGAGCGCGGTGTACCGGCCCGGACGTGGGAGGATCGGGTAGTGGCGGGTCCCGGCCGCGCGCCCCCAGCCAGCGCTGGGAGTGCCCCGGACCGCGCCGCCGCTGTACCAGGCGCGAGCATGAGGAGCATCGTTGAGCAGGTTGCGTTGGCTGACCGCCGGGGAGTCGCACGGCCCGGCGCTGGTGGCGACGCTGGAGGGGCTTCCCGCCGGCGTCCCGGTCACCACTGAGCTGGTGGCCGACCATCTGGCGCGGCGCCGCCTCGGATACGGGCGTGGTGCGCGGATGAAGTTCGAGCAGGACGAGGTCACGTTCCTCGGCGGGGTCCGGCACGGGCTCTCGCTGGGTTCCCCCATCGCCGTGATGGTGGGGAACACCGAGTGGCCGAAGTGGGAGAAGGTCATGTCGGCCGACCCCGTGGACCCCTCGGAGCTGAAGGAGACGGGCCGCAACGCCCCCCTGACGCGTCCGCGTCCGGGCCACGCGGACCTCGCCGGCATGCAGAAGTACGGCTTCGACGAGGCCCGCCCGATCCTGGAGCGTGCGAGCGCCCGGGAGACGGCCGCCCGTGTCGCCCTCGGCGCCATCGCCCGGTCCTTCCTCAAGGACGTCGCGGGCATCGAGATCGTCTCGCACGTGGTGGAGCTGGCGTCGGCGAAGGCCCCGTACGGGGTGTACCCGACCCCGGCGGACGTGGAGAAGCTGGACGCCGATCCGGTGCGCTGCCTGGACGCGGACGCGTCGAAGGCGATGGTGGCCGAGATCGACCAGGCCCACAAGGACGGCGACACCCTGGGCGGTGTGGTCGAGGTGCTGGCGTACGGGGTGCCCGTGGGCCTCGGCTCGCACGTGCACTGGGACCGCCGGCTGGACGCGCGTCTGGCGGCGGCGCTGATGGGCATCCAGGCCATCAAGGGCGTCGAGGTCGGCGACGGCTTCGACCTGGCGCGCGTGCCGGGCTCCCAGGCCCACGACGAGATCGTCTCCACCCCGGAGGGCATCAAGCGCACCTCGGGCCGCTCCGGCGGCACGGAGGGCGGTCTGACCACCGGTGAGCTGCTGCGCGTACGCGCCGCGATGAAGCCGATCGCGACGGTGCCGAAGGCCCTGGCCACGGTGGACGTCGCCACGGGCGAGGCCGCCGCCGCGCACCACCAGCGCTCCGACGTCTGCGCGGTCCCGGCCGCGGGCATCGTGGCGGAGGCGATGGTGGCGCTGGTCCTGGCCGACGCGGTCGTGGAGAAGTTCGGCGGCGACTCCGTCCCCGAAACCCGCCGCAACGTGCAGGCCTACCTCGACAACCTCCAGATCCGGTGACCGCCGGACCACTGGTCGTCCTCGTCGGACCCATGGGATCCGGCAAGTCCACGGTGGGGGCGCTGCTGGCCGAGCGGCTCGGCGTCCCCTACCGGGACACCGACGCCGACATCGTCGCGGCCCAGGGCCGCACGATCTCGGACATCTTCGTCGACGAGGGCGAGCCGTACTTCCGTGAGCTGGAGCGGCAGGCCGTCGCCACCGCCGTAGCCGAGCACACCGGAGTCCTCGCCCTCGGCGGCGGCGCCGTCCTCGACGCGGGCAGCCGCGCCCTGCTGGCCGGTCTGCCCGTCGCCTACCTGTCGATGGACGTCGACGAAGCCGTCCGGCGCGTCGGCCTCGGCGCCGCGCGCCCGCTGCTCACCGTCAACCCGCGCCGCCAGTGGCGCGAGCTGATGGAGGCCCGCCGGCCCCTGTACACCGAAGTCGCGCGCGTCGTCGTGGCCACCGACGACCGCACCCCCGAAGAGGTCGCCCAGGCGGTCCTCGACGCTCTGGAGTTGAAGGACGTATGACAGACCAGGACCAGGTGACGCGGATCCACGTCGGCGGCAGCGCCGGCCACGACCCGTACGACGTGCTGGTCGGCCGGCAGCTGCTCGGCGAGCTCGGCACCCTGATCGGTACCAAGGCCCAGCGGGTCGCCGTCATCCACCCCGAGGCGCTCGCCTCGACCGGTGAGGCACTGCGCGACGACCTGGCCGAGCAGGGCTACGAGGCCGTCGCCATCCAGGTGCCGAACGCCGAGGAGGCCAAGACGGCCGAGGTCGCGGCGTACTGCTGGAAGGCGCTCGGCCAGTCCGGCTTCACCCGCACCGACGTGATCGTCGGTGTCGGCGGGGGCGCCACCACCGACCTGGCGGGCTTCGTCGCGGCCACCTGGCTGCGCGGGGTGCGGTGGATCGCCGTCCCCACCACCGTGCTCGCGATGGTCGATGCGGCCGTCGGCGGCAAGACCGGCATCAACACCGCCGAGGGCAAGAACCTGGTGGGCTCCTTCCACCCGCCCGCCGGGGTGCTGTGCGATCTGGCGGCGCTGGAATCCCTGCCGGTCAACGACTACGTCAGCGGCCTCGCCGAGATCATCAAGGCGGGCTTCATCGCCGACCCGGCGATCCTCGACCTGATCGAGGCCGACCCGGCGGCGGCCCGCACCCCCGGCGGCCCGCACACCGCCGAGCTGATCTGCCGCTCCATCCAGGTCAAGGCGGACGTCGTCTCCAGCGACCTGAAGGAATCGGGCCTGCGCGAGATCCTCAACTACGGGCACACCCTCGCGCACGCCATCGAGAAGAACGAGCGCTACAAATGGCGCCACGGCGCGGCCGTGTCGGTCGGCATGGTCTTCGCGGCCGAGCTGGGCCGGCTCGCGGGCCGGCTCGACGACGCGACGGCCGACCGGCACCGGGAGATCCTGGCCGCCGTGGGCCTGCCGCTCACCTACCGCGGCGACCAGTGGCCCAAGCTGCTCCAGACCATGCAGGTCGACAAGAAGTCCCGCGGCAACCTGCTGCGCTTCATCGTCCTGGACGGCCTCGCCAAGCCCACCGTCCTGGAGGGCCCCGACCCGGCGCACCTCATCGCCGCCTACGGCGAGGTGTCGGCATGAGCCGCAAGGTACTCGTGCTGAACGGCCCGAACCTCGGCCGGCTCGGCTCGCGCGAGCCCGACGTGTACGGGGCCACCTCGTACGCGGGTCTCGTCGAGAGCTGCCGGACGCTCGGCGAGGAGCTCGGCTTCGACGTCGAGGTCCGCGAGACGAACGACGAGGGCGAGCTGATCCGCTGGCTGCACGAGGCGGCCGACGGGAAGGTCCCCGTGGTCATCAACCCCGGCGCCTTCACGCACTACTCGTACGGGATGCGGGACGCGGCCGCGCAGCGCACGGCGCCGCTGATCGAGGTGCACATCTCGAACCCGTACGCCCGCGAGGAGTTCCGGCACACCTCGGTCATCGCCTCGGTGGCGACGGGCACGGTGGCGGGCTTCGGCATCGGCTCCTACCGGCTGGCGCTGCGCGCACTGGCGGACGAAGTCGCGCTCTGACGGTGCCGGCGGGCGCCGCGGCCGCCGGGGTCATATAACGTTCTCGCATCAGTCGGTGCGAGAACGAGACGGAGTGGCAGCGGATGCAGCAAGGAGTGGGGGGCGGCGGCGCGGGCTGGGGACAGCCGGGGCACCATCCGGCGGCGCCCGCGCAGCCGCCGATACCCCCTGCGCAGGGGTGGCCGGTCGCCCCGCCGGCCCCGGTGCCGGACGCCGCCACCGGGCACGTTCCGCTGCCGCCCGCGGTGGCGGCCGGCACCGGCGGCGCCACCCTGGCCGTGCTGCTGATCGGCCCGGCGGGCGCCGGCAAGACCACGGTGGCCCGGCACTGGGCGAGCACCCGGCCGGTGCCGACCGCGCACGTCAGCCTGGACGACGTCCGGGAATGGGTGTGCTCGGGCTTCGCCGACCCGCAGGCGGGCTGGAACGACCACTCGGAGGCCCAGTACCGCCTGGCCCGCCGCACCTGCGGCTTCGCCGCCCGCAACTTCCTGGCGAACGGGATCTCCTGCATCCTCGACGACGCCGTCTTCCCGGACCGGCCGGTCGTCGGCCTCGGCGGCTGGAAACGGCACGTGGGCCCGGCCCTGCTGCCGGTCGTGCTGCTGCCGGGCCTGGAGATCGTCCTGGAGCGCAACGCAGCCCGCTCCGGCAACCGGCGCCTCTCGGACGAGGAAGTCGCCCGGATCCACGGCCGGATGGCGGGCTGGTACGGCTCGGGCCTGCCGATCATCGACAACTCCGACCTCGACGTGGAGGCCACGGCCCGCGCCCTGGACGACGCCCTGGCCCGCGCGATCACGGCCCCCGCCTTCTGATCCCCGGCGGGAGCGGCAGGCCCGTACGGACCTGCTCGCCAGGACGGATGCGGCGCACGCTCGTACGCTCGAAAACATGTCAGACGTGTACGCGACCCGCCGAGGCCTGCTGCGCGACCGCTGCGCCGCCGCCGGAAACGCCGCCGCACTGATCACGCGTCCGGCAAACGTGCGCTACCTGAGCGGAGCCGCACCGAAGGGGGCGGTCCTGCTCATCGGCCCGGACGGCGGCGACATGCTGTTCACCCTCGGCCCGCCCACCGGCGACATCGACGAGGGCCGCCTCGACGAGCACCTGAAGGTCAGCGTGCTGCCCTCCCCGGGCGCCGATCCCGCCGTCGCCGCGGCGGACATGGCGGGCTCCGCACGCGCGGACGCGCTCGCCGTCGAGGAACACCACCTCACCGTCGCCCGGCACCGCGCCCTGGGCTCCGTGGCGCCCGGCCTGCGCCTCGCGGACCTCGGCACCGCCGTGGAGCAGCAGCGCCTGGTCAAGGACGAGGAGGAGATCGCCTGCCTGCGGATCGCCGCCGAGATCGCCGATCAGGCGCTCGGCGAGCTGCTGGAGTCGATCCTCGTCGGCCGTACCGAACGCCACCTCGCCCTGGAGCTGGAGCGCCGGCTCGTGGACCACGGGGCGGACGGGCCGGCCTTCCCGACCTCCGTCGGCACCGGACCGCACTCCGGCCGCTCCCGCCACCGCCCCTCCGACCGCCGGGTCGAGGAAGGCGACTTCCTGTCCGTCTGCCTGGGCGCGAACTACCGCGGCTACCGCTGCGAGATCGGCCGCACCTTCGTGATCGGCACCAGCCCCGCCGACTGGCAGATCGAGCTGTACGACCTCGTCTTCGCGGCCCAGCGGGCCGGGCGGGAGGCGCTGGTGCCCGGCGCCGCGTACCGCGACGTCGACCATGCCGCGCGCTCCGTCCTCGACTCCGCGGGCCACGGGGAGGCCCTCGCGCCGTGGACCGGACACGGCGTCGGACTCGAAATCGACGAGGACCCGCAGCTTGCACCTACGGCAATGGGTAAACTGGACGCTTGCGTGCCGGTCACCGTCGAACCGGGGGTCCACCTCCCGGGCCGGGGCGGAGTCCGGATCGATGACACGCTCGTCGTACGCCCCGAGGCGGACGGCGGTCCCGAGCTACTCACCATTACGACCAAGGAGCTGCTCGCGCTCTAGCCCGCCGCGGCGGGCTGTGCGCGCACCCGTGGTCTTCCAGTGCAGGAGATTCCGCAACCGTGGCTTCCACGAACGACCTCAAGAACGGCATGGTGCTCAAGCTCGACGGTGACCAGCTCTGGTCCGTCGTCGAGTTCCAGCACGTCAAGCCCGGCAAGGGCCCGGCCTTCGTGCGCACCAAGCTCAAGCACGTGCTCTCCGGCAAGGTCGTCGACAAGACCTTCAACGCCGGCACGAAGGTCGAGACGGCCACCATCGACCGCCGCGACATGCAGTTCTCGTACATGGACGGCGACTACTTCGTCTTCATGGACATGCAGACCTACGACCAGCTGATGGTCGACCGCAAGGCCGTCGGCGACGCCGCCAACTTCCTGATCGAGGGCTTCACCGCCTCCGTCGCGCAGCACGAGGGCGAGGTGCTCTACGTCGAGCTCCCGGCCGCCGTCGAGCTCGTCATCGAGCACACCGACCCGGGCGTCCAGGGCGACCGCTCCACCGGCGGCACCAAGCCGGCCCGCCTGGAGACCGGATACGAGATCCAGGTCCCGCTGTTCGTCACCACGGGCGAGAAGGTCAAGGTCGACACCCGTACCAGCGACTACCTCGGCCGGGTGAGCAGCTAACCGTGGCTGCCCGCAGCAACGCGCGCAAGCGCGCCTTCCAGATCCTGTTCGAGGCCGACCAGCGCGGGGTGCCCGTGCGCGAGGTCCTCGCGGACTGGATCCGCCACGCGCGGTCGGACGACCGGCAGCCTCCGGTCAGCGCCTTCACGATGGACCTCGTCGAGGGGTACGCCGACAAGGTGAACCGCATCGACGACCTGATCGTCACGTACGCCGTGGACTGGGAGCTCGACCGCATGCCGGTCGTGGACCGGAACATCGTGCGGCTCGGGGCGTACGAGCTGATCTGGGTGGACGACACCCCGGACGCCGTGGCCATCGACGAGGCCGTGCAGCTCGCCAAGGAGTTCTCGACGGACGAGTCGCCCTCGTTCGTGAACGGGCTGCTGGCCCGCTTCAAGGACCTCAAGCCGAGCCTGCGCCGGGGCGAGTAGCCCCCGGCCGGTTCGGCCGGTCCGGCCACACGGAGGGCCCGCAGCGCACGCGCGCTGCGGGCCCTCCGTCCTTTCCGGGCCCTCACCCGCCCGTGCCGGGCTTTTGCGGGACGGGAAAAACCGGCGGGTGCCGGGGCCTCTTCAGGCACCCGGCACCCGCCGGTAACGTTTCTGCTGGTCCTGGGGCCGAGGACTAGACGTCCTCGTGGGCCACCGCGCGGCGCGCGTCCGCGTCCAGCACACCCCAGCTGATCAGCTGCTCGGTCAGCACCGAGGGGGACTGGTCGTAGATGACGGCGAGCGTGCGCAGGTCGTCCTGGCGGATCGACAGCACCTTGCCGTTGTAGTCGCCGCGCTGGCTCTGGATGGTCGCCGCGTAACGCTGGAGCGGTCCGGCCTTCTCGGCGGGCACGCCCGCGAGGCGCTCCAGGTCGAGGCGCAGCTTCGGCGGCGGCTCGGCCGCCCCGCCGGGAGTGGTGCCCGGCAGCAGTTCCTGCACCGGCACTCCGTAGAAGTCCGCCAGCTCGGCCAGACGCTGGACGGTCACGGCGCGGTCCCCGCGCTCGTAGGAACCGACCACCACGGCCTTCCACCGGCCCTGGGACTTCTCCTCGACACCGTGGAGGGAGAGGCCCTGCTGGGTGCGGATGGCGCGGAGCTTGGCCCCGAGCTGTTTGGCGTATTCGCTGGACATAACGCTCCCGGACGCTGTGACGCTGTGACGACATGGATGCTGTGACGACATGACCACGTGCGGCTCCGCCGCGCGGCTGGTAACTCACTGTGAGGTTACGCAGCGTTACTTGGATGCGTCAAGCCGAATGGTCTTCCCCGCCCCCCTTCGAGGGGTGCCCGCCGGGCCCCGTGCAGGTGCACGTCCGCGCCCCTGGTACCGTGGAAGCCGTACGTCAGACGTCCTTTAAGAACCGTCCCGTGAGGCGGAGAAGGAGGTCCTTTCCATGGACGCTCAGCAGAGCGATGTGCGCCCCGTGCTGGAGGCGCAGGACATCGCGCGGGTCCTGACCCGCATCGCCCACGAGATCGTCGAACGCGCCAAGGGCGCCGACGACGTGGTGCTCCTCGGCATTCCCACCCGCGGTGTGTACCTCGCCCGCCGGCTGGCCGCCAAGCTCGAAGAGATCACCGGCGCGAAGATCCCGGTCGGCTCCCTCGACATCACCATGTACCGCGACGACCTGCGGATGAAGCCCGCCCGCGCGATCGGCCGCACCGAGATCCCGGGTGACGACATCGACGGCCGCCTCGTCGTCCTCGTCGACGACGTGCTGTTCTCGGGGCGCACCATCCGGGCCGCCCTCGACGCCCTCGGCGACCTCGGCCGCCCCCGGGCCGTCCAGCTCGCCGTCCTCGTCGACCGGGGCCACCGCGAGCTGCCCATCCGCGCCGACTACGTCGGCAAGAACCTCCCCACGTCGCTGCGGGAGGCCGTCAAGGTCCAGCTCCAGGAGGAGGACGGCCGAGACGCCGTGCTGCTCGGCCAGCGGACCGCCCAGGCAGCCGCGCAGTAGCCCGTACGCCCGTACGAGTGAGGCCCCCGTGCGGGGTCCGCGCCGAAGCCTGCCCTGCCCGACCCAGCCTGCCCTCCTCCCGACTTACGGAGCCACCCAGATGAAGCGCCACCTCATCTCGGCCGCCGACCTCACCCGCGACGACGCCGTCCTCATCCTCGACACCGCCGAGGAGATGGCCCGCGTCGCGGACCGGCCGATCAAGAAGCTGCCCACCCTGCGCGGTCTGACGGTCGTCAACCTCTTCTTCGAGGACTCGACCCGCACCCGGATCTCCTTCGAGGCGGCCGCCAAGCGGCTCTCCGCCGACGTCATCAACTTCTCCGCCAAGGGCTCCTCGGTCTCCAAGGGCGAATCCCTCAAGGACACCGCCCTCACCCTGGAGGCCATGGGCGCGGACGCCGTCGTCATCCGCCACCACGCCTCCGGCGCCCCCTACCGGCTCGCCACCTCCGGCTGGATCGACTCGGCCGTCGTCAACGCGGGCGACGGCACCCACGAGCACCCCACCCAGGCCCTGCTGGACGCCTTCACCATGCGCCGCCGCCTGGTCGGCCGGGACGCCGGCCTCGGCAAGGACCTGAACGGCCGCCGGATCACCATCGTCGGCGACGTCCTGCACAGCCGGGTCGCCCGCTCCAACGTCCACCTGCTGCACACGCTCGGCGCCGAGGTCACGCTCGTCGCCCCGCCCACGCTGGTCCCGATCGGCGTCGAGAGCTGGCCCTGCGAGGTCTCGTACAACCTCGACGAGGTGCTGCCGAAGTCGGACGCGGTGATGATGCTGCGTGTGCAGCGCGAACGCATGAACGCCGCCTTCTTCCCGACCGAGCGCGAGTACTCCCGCCGGTACGGGCTCGACGGCGACCGCATGGCCAAGATGCCCGAGCACGCCATCGTGATGCACCCCGGCCCGATGAACCGCGGCATGGAGATCACCGCCGAGGTCGCCGACTCCGACCGCTGCACGGCCGTCGAGCAGGTCGCCAACGGCGTCTCCACCCGGATGGCCGTCCTGTACCTGCTGCTCGGAGGCTCCGAGCCCGCCGTCACCACCCCCGCCGCCCGCACCGAGGAGAACAAGTAACCATGAGCAAGATCCTTATCCGCGGTGCGAAGGTCCTCGGCGGCGAGGCGCAGGACGTCCTGATCGACGGCGAGACCATCGCAGAGGTCGGCACCGGGCTGTCC
Source organism: Streptomyces sp. NPDC006326 (assembly GCF_040612915.1). Lineage (NCBI taxonomy): Bacteria > Bacillati > Actinomycetota > Actinomycetes > Kitasatosporales > Streptomycetaceae > Streptomyces > Streptomyces sp. NPDC006326. The sequence goes on from NZ_JBEXRC010000014.1 coordinate 125,637, forward strand.
GCCGAGGGCGCGACCGTCATCGAGGCCGCCGGCCAGGTCCTCCTCCCGGGCCTCGTCGACCTGCACACCCACCTGCGCGAGCCCGGCCGCGAGGACTCCGAGACCGTCCTCACCGGCACCCGCGCCGCCGCCTCCGGCGGCTACACCGCCGTCTTCGCCATGGCGAACACCTTCCCGGTCGCGGACACCGCCGGCGTCGTCGAGCAGGTCTGGCGCCTGGGCAAGGAGTCCGGCTACTGCGACGTGCAGCCCATCGGCGCCGTCACCGTCGGCCTGGAGGGCAAGAAGCTCTCCGAGCTGGGCGCCATGCACGAGTCCGCCGCCCGCGTGACGGTCTTCTCCGACGACGGCAAGTGCGTCGACGACGCCGTGATCATGCGCCGCGCCCTGGAGTACGTGAAGGCCTTCGGCGGCGTCGTCGCCCAGCACGCCCAGGAGCCCCGCCTCACCGAGGGCGCCCAGATGAACGAGGGCGTCGTCTCCGCCGAGCTCGGTCTCGGCGGCTGGCCCGCCGTCGCCGAGGAGTCGATCATCGCCCGCGACGTCCTCCTCGCCGAGCACGTCGGTTCCCGCGTGCACATCTGCCACCTGTCCACGGCCGGCTCCGTCGAGATCGTCCGCTGGGCCAAGTCCCGCGGCATCGACGTCACCGCCGAGGTCACCCCGCACCACCTGCTCCTCACCGACGAGCTCGTCCGCTCGTACAACGCGGTCTACAAGGTCAACCCGCCGCTGCGCACCGAGCGCGACGTCACGGCCCTGCGCGAGGCGCTCGCCGACGGCACGATCGACATCGTCGCCACCGACCACGCCCCGCACCCGCACGAGGACAAGGACTGCGAGTGGGCCGCCGCCGCCATGGGCATGGTCGGCCTGGAGACCGCCCTGTCCGTCGTCCAGCAGACGATGGTGGAGACCGGTCTGCTCGACTGGGCGGGCGTCGCGGAGCGGATGTCCTTCGCCCCCGCGCGCATCGGCAGCCTGGCGGGCCACGGCCGCCCCGTCTCGGCAGGTGAACCCGCGAACCTGACCCTGGTCGATACCTCGTACCGTGGTGTCGTGGACCCCGCACACTTCGCCTCCCGCAGCCGCAACACGCCTTACGAGGGCCGTGAGCTGCCGGGTCGCGTCACCCACACCTTCCTGCGGGGCCGCGCAACGGTCGTGGACGGGAAACTGGCGTGACACCTGCAGTGATCCAACTGGCCGCCGAGGCCGCCGGACGACAGTCGGCGGAGGTGACGGACTGGGGCGCCCGCATCGCCTGGGTGATCGGTCTCGTCGTCTTCATCGCGTTCGTGTACTGGCTGATGCGGCAGGGCTGGAAATGGCGCGGCGCCCTGCAGAACGACCTGCCGGAACTGCCCGCCGCCCCGGCCGGTCTGCCCGCCCACCGGCTGGCGCTCACCGGCCGGTACCACGGGTCCACCACCGCCGGACAGTGGCTCGACCGGATCGTCGCCCACGGTCTGGGCGTCCGCAGCCGGGTCGAGCTCACGCTCACCGACGCGGGCCTCGACGTGGTCCGTCCGGGTGCCACCGACTTCTTCGTACCGGCCGCGCAGCTGCGCGGCGCCCGCCTCGACAAGGGAATCGCGGGCAAGGTACTCACCGAGGGCGGTCTGCTCGTCGTCACCTGGGCGCACGGCGACAAGCTGATCGACTCCGGATTCCGCTCCGACCGCGCGGCCGAGCACGCCGCCTGGGTCGAGGGCATCACCACGCTAGTGACACAGAACCAATCCATCACGACGGAAGGCGCCGAACGATGACGACCTCCACCAGGGGAGCCAAAACTCCCGCCGTACTCGTCCTGGAGGACGGTCGGATCTTCCGCGGCCGCGCCTACGGCGCTGTGGGGGAGACCTTCGGCGAGGCCGTGTTCTCCACCGGCATGACCGGCTACCAGGAGACCCTGACCGACCCGTCCTACCACCGGCAGGTCGTCGTGATGACCGCCCCGCACGTGGGCAACACGGGCGTGAACGACGAGGACCCCGAGTCCTCCCGCATCTGGGTGGCCGGGTACGTCGTACGCGACCCCGCACGCGTCCCGTCCAACTGGCGCTCCCGGCGCACGCTGGACGAGGAGCTCGTCGCCCAGGGCGTCGTCGGCATCAGCGGCATCGACACCCGCGCCCTCACCCGCCACCTGCGCGAGCGCGGCGCCATGCGCGTCGGCATCTTCTCGGGCGAGGCCCTCGACCAGGACGCGGCGCTGCTCGCCAAGGTCCAGGCGTCCCCGCAGATGAAGGGCGCGAACCTCTCCGCCGAGGTCGCCACGCAGGAGACGTACGTCGTCCCCGCCATCGGCGAGAAGAAGTTCACCGTGGCCGCCGTCGACCTCGGCATCAAGGGCATGACCCCGCACCGGATGGCCGAGCGCGGCATCGAGGTGCACGTGCTGCCCGCCACCGCGACGGTCGAGGACATCTACGCCGTCTCCCCGGACGGGGTCTTCTTCTCCAACGGCCCCGGCGACCCGGCCACCGCCGACCACGCCGTCTCCGTCATGCAGGGCGTCCTGGAGCGCAAGACGCCGCTCTTCGGCATCTGCTTCGGCAACCAGATCCTCGGCCGCGCGCTCGGCTTCGGCACCTACAAGCTGAAGTACGGCCACCGCGGCATCAACCAGCCGGTGCAGGACCGCACCACCGGCAAGGTCGAGGTCACCGCGCACAATCACGGCTTCGCCGTCGACGCGCCCCTCGACAAGGTCTCCGAGACCCCCTACGGCCGCGCCGAGGTCTCGCACGTCTGCCTGAACGACAACGTCGTGGAGGGCCTCCAGCTGCTCGACCAGCCGGCCTTCTCCGTGCAGTACCACCCCGAGGCGGCCGCGGGCCCGCACGACGCCGCGTACCTCTTCGACCGCTTCACGTCTTTGATGAGCACCACCCAGATGGAGGCCGAGCGTGCCTAAGCGCACCGATATCCAGTCCGTCCTGGTCATCGGCTCCGGCCCGATCGTCATCGGCCAGGCCGCCGAGTTCGACTACTCCGGCACCCAGGCCTGCCGCGTCCTCAAGGCCGAGGGCCTGCGGGTCATCCTGGTGAACTCCAACCCCGCGACGATCATGACCGACCCGGAGATCGCCGACGCCACGTACGTCGAGCCGATCACCCCCGAGTTCGTCGAGAAGATCATCGCCAAGGAGCGTCCCGACGCGCTCCTGCCGACCCTCGGCGGCCAGACCGCCCTGAACACCGCCATCTCCATGCACGCCCAGGGTGTGCTGGAGAAGTACGGCGTCGAGCTCATCGGCGCCAACGTCGAGGCCATCAACAAGGGCGAGGACCGCGACCTCTTCAAGGGCGTCGTCGAGGCCGTCAAGGCGAAGATCGGCTACGGCGAGTCCGCCCGCTCGGTCATCTGCCACTCGATGGACGACGTCCTCAAGGGCGTCGAGACGCTCGGCGGCTACCCCGTCGTCGTCCGCCCCTCCTTCACCATGGGCGGCGCCGGCTCCGGCTTCGCCCACGACGAGGACGAGCTGCGCCGCATCGCCGGCCAGGGCCTCACGCTCTCCCCGACCACCGAGGTGCTCCTGGAGGAGTCCATCCTCGGCTGGAAGGAGTACGAGCTGGAGCTGATGCGCGACACCAAGGACAACGTGGTCGTCGTCTGCTCCATCGAGAACTTCGACCCCATGGGCGTCCACACCGGTGACTCGATCACCGTCGCCCCGGCGATGACCCTCACCGACCGCGAGTACCAGCGCCTGCGCGACATCGGCATCGCGATCATCCGCGAGGTCGGCGTCGACACCGGCGGCTGCAACATCCAGTTCGCGATCAACCCCGACGACGGCCGCGTCATCGTCATCGAGATGAATCCGCGCGTCTCGCGCTCCTCGGCGCTCGCCTCGAAGGCCACCGGCTTCCCGATCGCCAAGATCGCCGCCAAGCTGGCCATCGGCTACACGCTCGACGAGGTCCCCAACGACATCACCGAGAAGACGCCGGCCTCCTTCGAGCCGACCCTCGACTACGTCGTCGTCAAGGCCCCCCGCTTCGCCTTCGAGAAGTTCCCGGCCGCCGACGCCACCCTCACCACCACCATGAAGTCGGTGGGCGAGGCCATGGCCATCGGCCGCAACTTCACCGAGGCGCTGCAGAAGGCCCTGCGCTCCCTGGAGAAGAAGGGCTCGCAGTTCACCTTCGTCGGCGAGCCCGGGGACAAGGACGAGCTGCTGCGCACCGCGGTCCGCCCGACCGACGGCCGCATCAACACCGTCATGCAGGCCATCCGGGCCGGCGCCACCCGGGAAGAGGTCTTCGAGTCCACGAAGATCGACCCCTGGTTCGTCGACCAGCTCTTCCTGATCAAGGAGATCGCGGACGAGCTCGCCGCCGCCGAGAAGCTCCACCCCGAGCTGCTCGCCGAGGCCAAGCGCCACGGCTTCTCCGACGCCCAGATCGCCGAGATCCGCGGCCTGCGCGAGGACGTCGTGCGCGAGGTCCGCCACGCGCTGGGCGTCCGCCCGGTCTACAAGACGGTCGACACCTGCGCCGCCGAGTTCGCCGCGAAGACCCCGTACTTCTACTCCTCGTACGACGAGGAGTCCGAGGTCGCGCCCCGCACCAAGCCCGCGGTGATCATCCTGGGCTCCGGCCCGAACCGCATCGGCCAGGGCATCGAGTTCGACTACTCCTGCGTCCACGCCTCCTTCGCGCTCAGCGACGCGGGCTACGAGACCGTGATGGTCAACTGCAACCCGGAGACCGTCTCCACCGACTACGACACCTCCGACCGCCTGTACTTCGAGCCGCTGACGCTCGAAGACGTGCTGGAGATCGTCCACGCCGAGTCCCTGGCCGGGCCCATCGCCGGCGTCGTCGTCCAGCTCGGCGGCCAGACCCCCCTCGGGCTCGCCCAGGCGCTCAAGGACAACGGCGTACCGGTCGTCGGCACCTCCCCGGAGGCCATCCACGCCGCCGAGGACCGCGGCGCCTTCGGCCAGGTCCTCGCCGAGGCCGGCCTGCCCGCCCCCAAGCACGGCACCGCCACCACCTTCGCAGGTGCGAAGGCGATCGCGGACGAGATCGGCTACCCGGTCCTGGTGCGCCCGTCGTACGTGCTCGGCGGCCGCGGCATGGAGATCGTCTACGACGAGGCCCGCCTCCAGGCGTACATCGCCGAGTCCACCGAGATCTCCCCGACCCGCCCCGTGCTGGTCGACCGCTTCCTCGACGACGCGATCGAGATCGACGTCGACGCCCTGTACGACGGCACCGAGCTCTACCTCGGCGGCGTCATGGAGCACATCGAGGAGGCCGGCATCCACTCCGGCGACTCGGCCTGCGCCCTGCCCCCGATCACCCTCGGCGGCTTCGACATCAAGCGCCTGCGCGTCTCCACCGAGGCCATCGCCAAGGGCGTCGGCGTACGCGGCCTGATCAACATCCAGTTCGCGATGGCGGGTGACATCCTCTACGTCCTGGAGGCCAACCCGCGCGCCTCCCGCACCGTCCCCTTCACCTCGAAGGCGACCGCGGTCCCGCTCGCCAAGGCCGCCGCCCGCATCTCGCTCGGCGCCACCATCGCCGAGCTGCGCGCCGAGGGCATGCTCCCGAAGACCGGCGACGGCGGCACCCTGCCGCTCGACGCGCCGATCTCCGTCAAGGAGGCCGTCATGCCGTGGTCGCGCTTCCGCGACATCCACGGCCGCGGCGTGGACACCGTCCTCGGCCCGGAGATGCGCTCCACCGGCGAGGTCATGGGCATCGACTCGGTCTTCGGCACGGCGTACGCCAAGTCGCAGGCCGGCGCCTACGGCCCGCTGCCCACCAAGGGCCGCGCGTTCATCTCGGTCGCCAACCGCGACAAGCGCTCGATGATCTTCCCGGCCCGCGAGCTCGTCGCGCACGGCTTCGAGCTGCTCGCCACCTCCGGCACCGCCGAGGTCCTGCGCCGCAACGGCATCAACGCCACCATCGTGCGCAAGCTCAGCGAGGGCGAGGGCCCCGGCGGCGAGAAGACCATCGTCCAGCTGATCCACGACGGCGGCGTCGACCTGATCGTCAACACGCCCTATGGCACGGGCGGCCGCCTCGACGGCTACGAGATCCGCACCGCCGCAGTGGCCCGCGGCGTCCCGTGCCTGACCACGGTCCAGGCGCTCGCCGCGGCCGTCCAGGGCATCGAGGCGCTCGGCCACGGCGACGTGGGCGTCCGCTCGCTCCAGGAGCACGCGGAGCACCTGACCGCGGCCCGCGACTAGCAGCCCGACCAGGAGAGGGGGACACCGGTTTCACGACGGGTGTCCCCCTCTTCATGAGCGCACGAGGATTCGAAAAGGCGATGTACAAACTCTTCTTCCACCTGGTCTTCAAGCGGATGGACCCCGAGCAGGCCCACTACCTGGCCTTCCGCTGGATCCGCCGCGCAGCCCGCACCCCCGTGCTGCGCACCTTCGTCGCGGCCGCCCTCGCCCCCCGGTACGAGGAGCTGCGCACGCAGGCCCTCGGCCTGCGCATGCACGGCCCCTTCGGTCTCGCCGCGGGCTTCGACAAGAACGCCGTCGCGATCGACGGCATGTCGATGCTCGGCTTCGACCACGTCGAGATCGGCACCGTCACGGCGCAGGCCCAGCCCGGCAATCCCAGGAAGCGCCTCTTCCGGCTGGTGCCGGACCGCGCGCTGATCAACCGCATGGGCTTCAACAACGAGGGCTCCGCGGCCGTCGCCCAGCGGCTGGCGGCCCGCAAGGCGGTCTTCAACACCGTCGTCGGCGTCAACATCGGCAAGACCAAGGTCGTGCCCGAGGAGGAGGCGGTGGGGGACTACGTCGCCTCCACCGAGCGCCTGGCCCGGCACGCCGACTACCTCGTGGTGAACGTCTCCTCCCCGAACACGCCGGGCCTGCGCAACCTCCAGGCCACGGAGTCGCTGCGCCCGCTGCTCACGGCCGTACGCGAGGCGGCCGACCGCACCGTGACCGACCGCCGGGTCCCCCTGCTGGTCAAGATCGCCCCGGACCTCGCCGACGAGGACGTGGACGCGGTGGCCGACCTGGCGCTGGAGCTCGGCCTGGACGGCATCATCGCCACCAACACCACCATCGCCCGCGACGGCCTCGGGCTGAAGTCCTCCCCGTCCCTGGTCAAGGAGACGGGCGGACTGTCCGGGGCCCCGGTCAAGGAGCGCTCCCTGGAGGTCCTGCGCCGCCTGTACGCCCGCGTGGGCGACCGGCTGGTCCTGGTGGGCGTCGGCGGCATCGAGAACGCCGAGGACGCCTGGCAGCGGATCCTGGCCGGCGCCACGCTGATCCAGGGCTACAGCGCCTTCATCTACGAGGGCCCGTTCTACGCCCGCTCGATCCACAAGGGCCTGGCCGCGCGCCTGGCCGCCAGCCCGTACGCGACCCTCGCCGAAGCGGTGGGCGCCGAGACCCGAAAGGCCGCCCTGTGACGTCCCAGACCCCGCAAACCCCCTTCGGCACCCGCCTGCGCGAGGCGATGGACTCCCGCGGCCCCCTGTGCGTCGGCATCGACCCGCACGCCGCCCTGCTGTCCTCCTGGGGCCTCGGCGACGACGTCGCGGGCCTGGAGCGCTTCTCCCGGACCGTGGTGGAGGCCCTGGCCGACCAGGTGGCGGTCTTCAAGCCGCAGGCGGCCTTCTTCGAGCGCTTCGGCTCGCGCGGCATCGCGGTGCTGGAGCAGACCGTGGCGGACGCCCGCGCGGCCGGCACCCTGGTCCTGATGGACGCCAAGCGCGGGGACATCGGCTCGACGATGGCCGCGTACGCCGAGACCTTCCTGCGCAAGGACTCGCCGCTGTTCTCCGACGCCCTGACGGTCTCCCCGTACCTGGGCTACGGCTCGCTGCGCCCGGCCGTCGACCTCGCCCGCGCATCGGGCGCGGGCCTGTTCGTGCTCGCCCTCACCTCGAACCCGGAGGGCGCCGAGGTCCAGCGCGCGGTCCGCGAGGACGGCAGGTCCATCGGCGCCACCATGCTGGCCCACCTGGCGGACGAGAACGCCGGCGCGGACCCCCTCGGCTCCTTCGGCGCGGTCGTCGGCGCCACCCTGGGCGACCTCTCGTCCTTCGACCTGGACATCAACGGACCGCTGCTGGCCCCCGGCATCGGCGCCCAGGGCGCGACGGCGGCGGACCTGCCGGCCGTCTTCGGCGCCGCCGTGCGCAACGTCGTGCCCAACGTGTCCCGCGGTGTCCTGAAGCACGGCCCGGACGCGGCGGCGCTGCGCGAGTCGGCGGCCCGGTTCGCGGACGAAATCCGCCAGGCGGTCTCCGGCTGAGGTCCTTCACCGGACAAAACCGGGGTAGTTTGTCCGTGATGTACGGTTCAGTGGAGGCTGACCAGGACTTTTCGTCCGTTCTCGCTGACTGGAGCGGCCATGGCCGCTAGTCTCCGAGCAGAGTGAACGAGCAGCGAACGAGTTCCACCGCTGTTCGGGCATTCGCCTGGTGTGGCGCCCTAGGGTTCCCCACCGGTCCGTATCCGACAGTTCGACATCCGAGGTGACGTAGGCGTGGCTCTTCCGCCCCTTACCCCTGAACAGCGCGCAGCCGCGCTCGAAAAGGCCGCCGCGGCTCGCCGGGAGCGGGCCGAGGTGAAGAATCGACTCAAGCACTCCGGCGCCTCCCTCCAAGAGGTCATCAAGACGGGCCAGGAGAACGACGTCATCGGCAAGATGAAGGTCTCCGCCCTGCTGGAGTCCCTGCCTGGCGTGGGCAAGGTGCGCGCCAAGCAGATCATGGAGCGCCTCGGCATCTCCGAGTCCCGGCGTGTCCGAGGTCTCGGCTCCAACCAGATCGCCTCTCTGGAACGTGAGTTCGGCACTCCTGCCGGCTGACGCTTCGCGCAGAGTTCTCCCGGCGTTCTCAGGCAGTCCCTGGAACCTGGATAATCGCTCTATGGCAGCAGAGGTTCGTCCGCGGCTGACCGTGCTCTCCGGCCCCTCGGGGGTCGGCAAGAGCACGGTCGTCGCGCATATGCGCAAGGTCCACCCCGAGGTCTGGCTCTCGGTGTCGGCCACCACCCGCAAGCCGCGGCCCGGTGAGCGACACGGAGTCCAGTACTTCTTCGTCAACGACGACGAGTTCGACAAGCTGATCGCCAACGGCGAGCTGCTGGAGTGGGCCGAGTTCGCGGGCAACCGCTACGGCACACCGCGCGGCGCGGTGGCCGAGCGCCTGGAGAACGGCGAGCCCGTCCTCCTGGAGATCGACCTCCAGGGCGCCCGGCTCGTCCGCGAGTCCATGCCCGAGGCGCAGCTCGTCTTCCTCGCACCGCCGAGCTGGGAGGAGCTGGTCCGCCGGCTCACCGGCCGGGGCACGGAATCGGCCGAGGTCATCGAGCGCCGCCTGGAAACCGCCAAGGTCGAGCTCGCCGCCGAGTCCGAGTTCGACACCACCCTGGTCAACACCTCCGTCGAGGACGTGGCACGTGAGCTGCTAGCCTTGATGGAAGTTGTCTGATCGTTGACCGTCGTTCCATCGGTCAATGCCTGATCTTTCACCCATCTTCGGAAGGTAGAGCGTGTCCTCTTCCATCACTGCGCCCGAGGGCATCATCAACCCGCCGATCGACGAGCTGCTTGAGGCCACGGACTCGAAGTACAGCCTCGTGATCTACGCGGCCAAGCGCGCGCGTCAGATCAACGCGTACTACTCGCAGCTCGGTGAGGGCCTGCTGGAGTACGTAGGCCCGCTGGTGGACACCCACGTCCACGAGAAGCCCCTTTCGATCGCGCTGCGCGAGATCAACGCGGGTCTGCTGACCTCCGAGGCCATCGAGGCCCCGGCCCAGTAAGGCACCGAGATTCCTTTCACCACAGGCCCGGCAGAACATCTGCCGGGCCTGTGGTGTGTCATAGACACGTACGACGACAGCCGAAGGGGCGTGTGTGGTGGGTAAGCCGAAGGTCGTGCTCGGAGTCAGCGGCGGCATCGCCGCCTACAAGGCGTGCGAGCTGCTGCGCCGGCTGACCGAGTCCGGGCACGAGGTACGGGTGGTGCCCACGGCGGCGGCCCTGCACTTCGTGGGCGAGGCAACCTGGGCTGCCCTGTCCGGGAACCCGGCCGGGACCGAGGTGTGGGAGAGCGTCGACGAGGTGCCGCACGTGCGGATCGGACAGGCCGCCGACCTCGTCGTCGTCGCCCCGGCCACCGCCGACATGCTGGCCAAGGCCGCCCACGGACTGGCCGACGACCTCCTCACCAACACGCTCCTCACCGCCCGCTGCCCGGTGGTCTTCGCGCCCGCCATGCACACCGAGATGTGGGAGCACCCCGCCACCCAGGAGAACGTGGCCACCCTGCGCCGGCGCGGCGCCGTCGTCATCGAGCCCGCCGTCGGCCGGCTCACCGGCAAGGACACCGGCAAGGGGCGCCTGCCGGACCCCGAGGAGATCTACGAGGTCTGCCGCAGGGTGCTGGCCCGCGGCGCGGCCGAGCCCGACCTCGCCGGGCGGCACGTGGTGATCAGCGCCGGCGGCACCCGGGAGCCGCTGGACCCGGTCCGCTTCCTCGGCAACCGCTCCTCCGGCAAGCAGGGCTACGCGCTCGCCCGGACCGCCGTCGCCCGCGGGGCCCGGGTCACCCTCGTCGCGGCCAACACCGCGCTGGCCGACCCGGCCGGGGCGGACGTCGTACGGGTCGGCACGGCCGTCCAGCTGCGCGAGGCCGTGCTCAAGGCCGCCGCGGACGCCGACGCCGTGGTGATGGCGGCCGCCGTCGCGGACTTCCGCCCGGCCCGGTACGCCGACGGAAAGATCAAGAAGAAGGACGGGCAGGAGCCCGCTCCGGTGGCCCTCGTCCGCAATCCCGACGTGCTCGCGGAGATCTCGGCCGACCGGGCGCGGGACGGGCAGGTGGTGGTCGGGTTCGCCGCGGAAACGGACGACGTGCTCGCCAACGGACGGGCGAAGCTCGCGCGCAAACAATGTGATCTTCTCGTCGTCAACGAGGTCGGCGCGGCCAAGACCTTCGGTTCCGAGGAGAACGAGGCGGTGATCTTGTCCGCTGATGGATCGGAAACGCCGGTCCCCTACGGTCCGAAGGAAGCGCTGGCCGACGTCATTTGGGACCAGGTGGCCGCACGACTCGTCCCGCGACGCGCCTGAGCCGCGACCCTTCTCGTAGCGAATTCCATACGCCAGAATGGAGTGTCGCAGGTCACGCGGCTCCCATAGGGCGAGACGGGTGGTCCGGCGCCCGGTGGCGACCGATAAACTGCATTCGGAACGTGATCGGGCGCAGCCCCCGGTGTGGTTCCGCCAAATGATCAGCCAGCAGCCGCTGCAACCCCAGGGAGCGATGTGTCCCGCCGCCTGTTCACCTCGGAGTCCGTGACCGAGGGCCACCCCGACAAGATCGCTGACCAGATCAGCGACACGATCCTCGACGCGCTCCTCACCGAGGACCCGACCTCGCGTGTGGCCGTGGAGACCCTCATCACCACCGGTCTCGTGCACATCGCGGGCGAGGTGACGACGAAGGCCTACGCCCCGATCGCGCAGCTCGTGCGCGACAAGATCCTGGAGATTGGCTACGACTCCTCGAAGAAGGGCTTCGACGGCGCCTCCTGCGGCGTCTCGGTGTCCATCGGCGCGCAGTCCCCGGACATCGCGCAGGGCGTCGACACCGCGTACGAGAAGCGGGTCGAGGGCGACGAGGACGAGCTCGACAAGCAGGGCGCCGGCGACCAGGGCCTGATGTTCGGGTACGCGTGCGACGAGACGCCCGAGCTGATGCCGCTCCCGATCCACCTCGCGCACCGGCTCTCCCGCCGCCTGTCCGAGGTCCGCAAGAACGGGACCATCCCGTACCTGCGCCCCGACGGCAAGACGCAGGTCACCATCGAGTACGACGGCGACAAGGCCGTCCGTCTCGACACGGTCGTCGTCTCCTCGCAGCACGCCTCCGACATCGACCTGGACTCGCTGCTCGCGCCCGACATCCGCGAGTTCGTCGTCGAGCACGTGCTGGCCCAGCTCGTCGAGGACGGCATCAAGCTGGACACCGACGGCTACCGCCTGCTGGTCAACCCGACCGGCCGCTTCGAGATCGGCGGCCCGATGGGCGACGCCGGCCTGACCGGCCGCAAGATCATCATCGACACCTACGGCGGCATGGCCCGCCACGGCGGCGGCGCCTTCTCCGGCAAGGACCCGTCGAAGGTCGACCGCTCCGCCGCCTATGCCATGCGCTGGGTCGCCAAGAACGTGGTCGCCGCCGGCCTCGCCTCGCGCTGCGAGGTCCAGGTCGCGTACGCCATCGGCAAGGCCGAGCCCGTCGGCCTGTTCGTCGAGACCTTCGGCACCGCCAAGGTGGAGGTCCAGAAGATCGAGGACGCGATCGGCGAGGTCTTCGACCTGCGTCCGGCCGCGATCATCCGCGACCTCGACCTGCTGCGCCCGATCTACGCCCAGACCGCCGCCTACGGCCACTTCGGCCGCGAGCTGCCGGACTTCACCTGGGAGCGCACCGACCGCGTCGACGCCCTGCGCACCGCCGCCGGCCTGTAACAGCCGCTCGTACGAACGGCCCCGGACCCCCTGGTCCGGGGCCGTTCGGCGTTGTCGGTGGCATCGGGTAAGAATGCGGTGTGAGCAGCGCGAACGAGTCCGGGCAGCGGGGCGGGGACGGGGGTCCCGGCGGCCCGCCGGAGCAGCTCGCGCTCATCCGGGAGATGGTCGCCGAGGCCAAGGCCAAGGCGCCCAAGGCCAAGCCGCGCACCTGGCGGGGCGCGGCCCTCGCAAAGGAACTGCCGGTCGCCCGCGTCCTCGTCAACAAGGGCGTGCTCCACCTCGACCAGCTCTGGGACTACGCCGTCCCCGAGGAGCTCTCCGAAGCCGCCCGGCCCGGAGTCCGCGTCCGGGTCCGCTTCGGCGCCGGCTCCCACCACGTCCATGGAGGCCGGCGCGAGGGCGGCGGGCTCATCGACGGCTTCATCGTCGAGCGCCGCGCCGAGTCCGACTACAACGGCGCCCTGGCCGCCCTCGCCCACGTCGTCTCGCCCGAGGCGGTCCTCACCCCGCAGCTGCTGGCCCTCGCCCGGGCCGTCGCCGACCGGTACGCGGGCAGCCTGGCCGACGTGCTCCAGCTCGCCCTGCCCCCGCGCAACGCCCGCGCCGAGGCCAAGCCCTCGCCGGAGCCGCTGCCCCCGCCCCCCGCCCCCGACCCCGGCGGCTGGAGCCGGTACGGGGCCGGCCCCGGCTACCTGCGGGCCCTGGCCACCGGTGGTGCGCCCCGGGCCGTCTGGACCGCACTGCCCGGCCCCGGCTGGGCCGACGAGCTGGCCCGCACCATGGCCGCCACCCTCGCCTCCGGCCGCGGAGCCCTCGCCGTCCTGCCCGACGGGCGGGCCGCCTCCCGGGTGGACACCGCCCTCACCGCCCTGCTCGGCGAGGGCCGGCACGCGCTGCTGACCGCCGAGTCCGGTCCCGAGAAGCGCTACCGGCAGTGGCTCGCCGTCCACCGCGGCTCGGTGCGCGCCGTCATCGGCACGCGGGCCGCCATGTTCGCCCCCGTACGCGACCTCGGGCTCGTCGCCGTCTGGGACGACGGGGACTCCAGCCACAGCGACGACAACGCCCCCTTCCCGCACGTGCGGGAGGTGCTGGAGCTGCGCGCCGTCAGCGAGGGCTGCGCCTTCCTGGCCGGGAGCACGAGCTGCACCGTGGAGGCCGCCCAGCTGGTCGAGTCCGGCTGGGCGCGGCCGCTGGTCGCCGACCGCGAGACGGTACGGGCCGCCGCCCCCCGGATCCGGACCGTCGGCGACGAACTGCTGGCCCGCGACGAGGCGGCCCGGGTGGCCCGGCTGCCCACCCTGGCCTGGGAGACCGTACGGGAGGGGCTGAAGACCGGCCCCGTGCTCGTCCAGGTCCCCCGGCGGGGTTACGTACCCCGCCTGGCCTGCGAGCGCTGCCGCACCCCGGCCCGCTGCACGGTCTGCGCCGGGCCGCTGGAAGCCCCCGGCGAGCGGGACCTGCAGTGCGGATGGTGCGGCCGGCCGGAGCCCTCCTGGCACTGCGAGGAATGCGGGTCCTTCCGGCTGCGGGCCCGGGTGGTGGGGGCGCGGCGGACCGCCGAGGAGCTGGGCCGGGCCTTCCCCGCCGTACCCGTGCGCACCTCCGGGCGCGACCACGTCCTCGACGAGGTGCCGGACCGCCCCGCCCTCGTGGTGAGCACGCCGGGCGCCGAACCGGTCGCCGCGGGCGCCGGGTACGCGGCCGCCCTGCTGCTCGACGGCTGGGCCATGCTGGGCCGGCCCGACCTGCGGGCCGGGGAGGACGCGCTGCGGCGCTGGCTGGCGGCGGCCTCACTGGTGCGGGCGGACGGCCAGGTCGTGGTGGTCGCGGAGCCGACGCTGCGGCCCGTGCAGGCGCTCGTCCGGTGGGACCCCGTGGGCCACGCGGTCCGTGAACTCGCCGAGCGGGCCCAGCTCGGCTTCCCGCCGGTGTCGCGGATGGCGGCGGTCGCCGGGCGCGGGGACGCGGTGGAGGCCTTCCTCGCCGACGCCGCCCTGCCACCGGACGCGGAGGTCCTCGGCCCGGTACCGCTGCCGGGACGGCGCGGGGAGCCCTCGCCGGGGGAGCGGGCGCTGGTGCGGGTGCCGCCGGGGAGCGGAGCCGCGCTGGCCGCCGCCCTCAAGGCCGCCCAGGCGGCCCGGCTGGCCCGGGGCGTCCCGGCGGCCGAGGCGGTCCGGATCCGGATCGACCCGCCCGACATCGGCTGAGGCGGTTCGCGCCCGGTGGACGGCGAACGCCCCCGGCGGGAGCGGCCTTGGGGTCGCTTCCGCCGGGGGCGGCTTTCGTACGGGCGGCCCGGGCCGGCCGTCGGGCGTCGGCGTCCCGGCGGCGGGGGCGGCGGGTCAGCCGCCCCGCGGTCCGGGGAACGCAGCGGAGCGGGCCGCGGCCGGGGCCTGGGCCTCCTCGCGTACCGGCTGCGGCGGCACCGAGCGGGCCGCCGGGACCGTGGGGAGCGGCCCCAGCGTCCGGGTGGCGCCGGCCTCGGCCAGCGGCTCGGCCGGCTCCGCGGCCTGGGCCCGCCGGGCCCCGTAGCGCCGGTGCACGGCCTGCTTCGTGACACCGAGCGCCGAGCCCACCGCGTCCCACGAGAAACCGAGCGAGCGGTCGAAGTCCACCGCGGCGGTGACCAGGGTCTCGACGCTGTCCCGCAGCTCCTGCGCGAGGCGGACGGTGGGCGCGGGGGCCCGGCCGTAGACGACGAAGCCCGTGGACGGACCGGAGCGGCGCGGGCGGTACACGTTGCCGAGCTGGGCGGTGAGCGTACGCAGAGCATCCACCTGCCGGCGAACCCGCTCGATGTCCCGCACCAGCAGGTGCAGGCTGGCCCGTGCTTGGGCGTCGTGGGTGGCGTGGTCGGCCATGAAGAAGCCTCTCGAACCGGTGCTGAAGAGCGGATCGGGCCGCAGACACCGTTCTCATCGCGGCCCGGTTTCGGTCAATCTCTCTTGACCAACGCGCCATACGGCAATGAAGTCACGCACCAGGGGCGTGTCGGCATATGCGAGAGGCGCGTGGGTCTGCGTACGCCCCCTGATGAGGCACGTGGGGCGGCTGGGGCGGCTCGGCCGATCCGCCCGCGCACCCGTCGGCGCCCGCCCCCGTGACCCGCCCCATAGACTGGTGTGCTGCTGACAGCCCAATAGCGAGGTAGGACCCCCGTGAAGCTCGTCTTCGCAGGCACCCCCGAGGTCGCCGTGCCCGCCCTGGACGCCCTGATCGCCTCCGGGCGCCACGAGGTCGCCGCCGTCGTCACCCGGCCCGACGCCCCGGCCGGCCGGGGCCGCCGACTCGTCGCCAGCCCGGTCGCCCAGCGCGCCGAGGAGGCCGGCATCGAGGTGCTCAAGCCGGCCAGGCCGCGCGACCCCGAGTTCCAGGACCGGCTCCGCGCGATCGACCCCGACTGCTGCCCGGTCGTCGCCTACGGCGCGCTGCTCCCCAAGAGCGCCCTGGAGATCCCCCGGCGCGGATGGGTCAACCTGCACTTCTCCCTGCTGCCCGCCTGGCGCGGGGCCGCGCCCGTACAGCACTCGATCATGGCCGGGGACGAGGTCACCGGCGCCTCCACCTTCCTCATCGAGGAGGGCCTCGATTCCGGTCCCGTCTACGGGCACCTGACCGAGGAGATCCGCCCCACCGACACCAGCGGCGACCTGCTGACCCGCCTCGCCTTCGCCGGCGCCGGCCTGCTGGCCGCCACCATGGACGGCATCGAGGACGGCTCCCTGCGCGCCGTGGAGCAGCCCGGCGAGGGGATCTCGCTCGCGCCCAAGATCACCGTCGAGGACGCCCGGATCGACTGGAAGGCCCCGGCCCTGCGCGCCGACCGCGTGGTCCGCGGCTGCACGCCCGCGCCGGGAGCCTGGACCGTCTTCCGCGGAGAGCGCCTCAAGCTGATCTCCGTCGGCCTGGTGCCCGACCGCACGGACCTGGAGCCGGGCGTGCTGGCCCCGGCCAAGAACCACGTCCACGTCGGCACCGGCTCGCACGCCGTGGAGCTGCTCTGGGTCCAGCCGCAGGGCAAGAAGCCGATGGCCGGCGCCGACTGGGCGCGCGGGGTGCGCATCGCTCCCGGCGAGCGGCTGGGCGGGGCGGACGTAGGCTGAGTCCGTCGGTGGTTCCCTGCGCAAGCCGTCGGCAGTACCCGTAGTCACTCGTACATCCGGAGCACCTTTCACGTGAGCGAACAGCCCCGTCGCCGACCCGCCGCAGGCGGCAAGCACCAGCCCAAGCCGTACCGCCGCCCCAAGAAGGACCCCGTCCGCATGCTGGCCTTCGAGGCGCTGCGGGCGGTGGACGAGCGCGACGCGTACGCGAACCTCGTCCTGCCGCCCCTGCTGCGCAAGGCGCGCCAGGACGAGAACTTCCAGGCGAGGGATGCGGCGCTGGCCACCGAGCTGGTGTACGGGACGCTGCGCCGCCAGGGCACCTACGACGCGGTCATCGCGGCCTGCATCGACCGACCGCTGCGCGAGGTCGACCCGCCGGTCCTGGACGTGCTCTCGCTCGGCGCCCACCAGCTGCTGGGCACCCGGATCCCGACCCACGCGGCCGTGTCGGCGAGCGTGGAACTGGCCCGCGTGGTGCTCGGCGACGGGCGCGCGAAGTTCGTGAACGCCGTCCTGCGGAAGATCGCCGCGCACGATCTGGACGGCTGGCTGGAGCAGGTGGCGCCGCCGTACGAGGAGGACGCCGAGGAGCACCTCGCGGTGTACCACTCGCACCCGAGGTGGGTTGTCAGCGCCCTGTGGGACGCCCTGGGCGGCGGCCGCGCCGGCATCGAGGACCTGCTGGAGGCCGACAACGAGCGGCCCGAGGTCACCCTCGTCGCACGGCCGGGACGCTCGACTCCCGGGGAACTGCTGGAGGCGGTCGGCGAGGACTCGGCGCTGCCGGGGCGCTGGTCCCCGTACGCCGTACGGATGGCCGAGGGCGGCGAGCCGGGCGCCCTGGAGGCCGTGCGCGAGGGGCGCGCCGGCGTCCAGGACGAGGGCAGCCAGCTCGTGGCCATGGCCCTGGCGGCGGTTCCGGTGGAGGGCCGCGACGAGCGCTGGCTGGACGGCTGCGCGGGCCCGGGCGGCAAGGCGGCCCTGCTCGGCGCCCTGGCCGCCCAGCGCGGGGCGTTCCTGCTGGCCTCCGAGAAGCAGCCGCACCGGGCGCGCCTGGTCGAACGGGCGCTGGCCGGCAACCCGGGCCCGTACCAGGTCATCGCCGCGGACGGCACCCGCCCGCCGTGGCAGCCCGGCTCCTTCGACCGGGTGCTGATGGACGTCCCCTGCTCGGGCCTGGGCGCGCTGCGCCGCCGCCCCGAGGCACGCTGGCGGCGCCGCCCCGAGGACCTGGAGGGCTTCGCCCCGCTGCAGCGGGCGCTGCTGCGGGAGGCCCTGTCGGCCGTCCGGGTGGGCGGCGTGGTGGGCTACGCGACCTGCTCCCCGCACCTGGCGGAGACCCGGGTGGTCGTGGACGACGTCCTCAAGGGCCGGGGCGCGGGCAACCGCCCGGTGGCAGCCGAACTCCTCGACGCCCGCCCGTACATGGAGGGGGTCCCGGCCCTGGGCGAAGGCCCGGACGTCCAGCTGTGGCCCCACCTGCACGGCACCGACGCGATGTACCTGGCGCTGCTGCGGCGGGTGGCGTAGGGAGGGCCACGACGCGGCGCCGGATGCCGATGTGCCGCTGCGGCGGGACGATGGGGGCGGAAGGAACGGAGATCCTGATGTTCGAGGCGCGTGACATCCGGGAGTGGCGCGGCCACGACGTGGTCGACTCCGACGGGCACAAGATCGGTTCGCTGGAGTCGGTGTACGTCGACACGACCACCGACCAGGCGGCCTTCGCCACCGTCACCGTCGGCCTGCCCACCCGCCGCCGTCTGGTGTTCGTACCCCTGGCCGGCGCGACGGTGGGGCCCGGCTACGTGAGGGTGGCCCACTCCAAGAACGTCGTCAAGGGCGCCCCCTCCATGGGCACCGACGACGTCCTGCCGGCCGAGGACGAGCCGGCGCTCTTCGCCCACTACGAGCTGCCCTACCAGCCGGGTACGGGCGGCGAGCGGCGCCTGGCCCGCCGCTGACCCACGGGAGGCCGAGATGGCGCTCTTCCTGCTCCTGCTCCTCGTGGCGGTCGTGCTCGGTTTCATCGGGGTGCTCGCCAAGGGCCTGTTCTACCTGCTGATCATCGGCGTGGTCGTCCTGATCGCCGACATCGCGATCCTCGGCTACCGACTCCGCGGCAGGCACCGCCCCCGCTAGGCAGTCTTCGGCTCGCCGCCGGACGAGGCGGATGCGCATGCCCCAATCCGTCCTGTCAAGTCCCGAATCTCCGGGCCATGACCGCCGGCCTCCCCATGGGGCCCAATGGAGGTACGGACAACGCCCCGAACCCCGTAAGGACCCCCATGGCCACCCGAGCCCGACTCCTCGCCCCCCTGATGATCGCCCCCCTGCTCGCCGCAGGAGCGATCTCCCTCACCACCACCGCCCACGCCGCACCGACCACCGGCGTCACCACCGAGGACAAGCCCCGCCCCACCACCAACATCCTCACGGGCCTCAGCAAGGCAGGGGCCCTCACCAAGATCAGCCCGAACGTCGCCACCGGCGGCGACACCACGCCCCCCACCGCCCCCAAGGTCTACAAGATCGGCCACATCTCCGTCATCAAGCGTGTCGACATCCCCAAGGGCTCCGGCCCGATCATGACCGACGGCTCCCACGAAGGCGGTGGCGGCAACGTCCCGCCGCCCGAGCCCGCGAAGTAACACTGCCGTCCGCGCCCAGCCCCACCCGGGCCGGGCACGGACGGCCGCCGGACGCCAAGCCGGGCGAAGCGCGTAGCGATCCGACGCGCCGGCGCCCGGCCAACCCCGCACGCCCGCGTCACGAGCGCCGTCTGCGGCGGGACCCGGCCGAGGCCCGGTAAGCAGGATCCATCGGCCCCGCGGGAAACGGCCACCGGAACCCGGCCCGGCGCCTCGCTGACGGGCCCGCTCCGAACCCGTACCCCCCGGCCATTCCCCGGGGGCTTCCCGGCAGTCTGTTGTTTTTCCGGGGCGGGCCGGGCGGTCAAGGGTGGCCGAAGGCCATCGCGAAGCGACGCGACGAAGGAGCGCCCTTG
>NZ_JBEXRC010000015.1:0-83745 GCF_040612915.1 Streptomyces sp. NPDC006326
ACCTGACGCCACGCCCGAAGGCTCCCTCGCCCACACCGGCGCCGACAGCACCAACGGATGGCTCCTGGCGATCGGCGGGCTTCTCCTAGCGGCCGGCCGGGCGGGCGGGTCAGGGGAGGGGCCGAGGGGGGCGGGGGCCCGTGTAGTGGCCGGTGGGGCGCATGCGGAGGGGGCGCTCCTGGTACTCCTCCAGGGCGTGTGCGATCCAGCCTGCCGTGCGGGCCACCGCGAACACCGTCTCGCCCGCCTCGGCCCGCATGCCGCAGGCCGTGGTGAGCACCGCCAGCGCCAGGTCCACATTGGCGTGCAGCCCGCGCCCGTCCCGGGCCGCCACCGCGGCCACCTCCCGGGCCGCTGCCAGCGCCGGCGCGGCCTGGGGGAGCCCTTCGAGCCGGGCGAAGAGGGCAGTGGCCCGCGGGTCCTCCCGCTTGTACAGCCGGTGGCCGAAGCCGGGCAGCCGTCGGCCCGCCCGCAGGTACTCCGCCACGACCGGAGCGGCCCCGCCGCGTTCGAGGACCTCCGCCAGCATCCGGTGGGCGAGCCGGCCCGCCGCTCCATGCAGGGGCCCTTCGAGCGCGCCGAGGCCCGCCGACACCGCGGCGTACGGGTGGGCCCGCGCCGAGGCGGCCACCCGTACGGCCAGGGTGGAAGCCGCCAGGTCGTGGTCGACGAGCAGCGCCAGTGCCAGGTCCAGGACGGCCAGGGCGTCCGGGTCCGGTTCCTGCGCCGTCAGCCGGGACCACAGCTGTCGGGCCAGCCTGCCGTCACCGCGCCACTGCGCCGGGGCGGCCTCGGGCAGGGCGCCGACCAGCGTGGGGATCAGGCAGCGCGCGGAAGCCAGTACGGCCTGCTCCGACAGGTCGAAACGCAGCGGATCGACGACCGCCGCCGCGGCCACCGCCACCCGGAGCCGGTCGATCGGACCGCTGTGGTCCGCAAGCGCGGCCACCGCGCGCCGGGCCGCGGCCAGCAGCTCCGGCGGAGCGGTGAAGCGGGCTCCCCGCTGCACGGTCCCGGTCCAGAGCCACTCGGCGACCTCCTCGTAGCGGAAGGCGGTGGCCAGCTCCACCGCATCCACTCCGCGGAAGTAGTACCGGTCGGACTCGATGGCGGTGAGCGCGGTGCGTACGGAGAGCTCCCCGGCGGGGACGGCCGCCTCACGCCGGCTGCGCCGGGCCAGTGCCTCCACCTCGTGTGCGTCGAAGGTGCTGCCCCTGCCGACCGCGTCACGGCGGCTCGTCAGCTGACCGCGGCTGACGTACGCGTAGACGGTGGCCGGTTTCACCCCGAGCAGCTCCGCCGCTTCCTGGGTGGTGAGCCGCCGCCCGCCCGCTGCCTGATCGTCCGCCCGGGCCGAGTGCTCGTTCATGACCACCACCCTATACATATTGATTCAATCAATATTGACAAGTATCGAGTCAAGCATGGATGGTCAATCCATGAACACCACCGTCGATGTACCCCGCGGCCTCGCCGGAGTCGTGGTCACCGAGACCGAGCTCGGAGACGTCCGCGGCCGCGAAGGCTTCTACCACTACCGTCAGTACTCGGCCGTCGAGCTCGCCGCGGGTCGCAGCTTCGAGGACGTGTGGCACCTGATGTTCCGGGGCGCCCTGCCCGCCGACGCAGCCGAGCAGGCGGCCTTCGCCGCGGAGATCGCCCCGCTGCGCCGGCTGCCCGCCGAGGTCCGTGACGCCCTGCCCGCGCTCGCCCGGGCCACCGCGCTCTCGGGTCCCCTCGCCGGGCTGCGCACCGCGCTCTCGCTGCTCGGCGCCTCCGCCGGCTTCCGGCCCGTGTACGACATCGATCCCGCGCGCCGCGCCGCGGACGCGCTGGCCGCCTGTGCCGCCGTACCGACCCTGCTCACCGCGCTCCACCGCCTGGGGCAGGGCCTGGAACCGGTCGAGCCGCGCGCGGACCTCCCCTACGCCGCCAACTACCTCTACATGTTGACCGGGCAGGAGCCCGACCCGGTCAGGGCGCGGGCCGTCGAGCAGTACCTGATCTCCACCGTCGACCACGGCTTCAACGCCTCCACCTTCACCGCCCGCGTGATCGCCTCCACCGGAGCCGACGTGGCGGCCTGTCTGACCGGGGCGATCGGGGCGCTGTCCGGGCCCCTGCACGGAGGCGCCCCCAGCCGGGCCCTGGACACGCTGGATGCGATCGGCACGGCCGACCGCATCGCGCCGTGGATCCGCGAGCGCGTGCTGGCCGGCGACCGGATCATGGGCTTCGGACACCCCGTGTACCGCACCGAGGACCCGCGCTCCCGGATGCTGCGCGAGATCGCCCTCGGCTTCGGCGGCCCGCTCGTGGACTTCGCCGTCGAGGTGGAGCGGCAGGTCGAGGAGATCCTCGCCGAGCTCAAGCCGGGCCGTGAGCTCCACACGAACGTGGAGTTCTACGCGGGGGTGGTCATGGAGCTGTGCGGGCTGCCGCGCGAGATGTTCACCCCGACCTTCTGCGCGGCCCGCGTGGTGGGCTGGAGCGCGAACGTCCTCGAACAGGCCGCCGATTCGAAAATCATCCGTCCGGCCGCCCGTTACACCGGCCCGACCCCGCCGCAGCCCGTCCCGCCGCTCGGCTGACTACGATCGGCGGGGTGAACAGCAGGCAGCCCGTCCCGAGCGTCCCGTCCGTCCAGCCCATTCCCGTCGTCGTCCTTGCCGGATTCCTGGGATCCGGCAAGACGACCCTGCTCAACCACCTCCTCGGCAACCGCGGAGGCACCCGGATCGGTGTCGTCGTCAACGACTTCGGATCGATCGAGGTCGACGCGATGTCGGTGGCCGGACAGGTCGGCGACTCGATGGTCTCGCTGGGCGGCGGCTGCCTGTGCTGTGCGGTCGACGGCAGCGAGCTCGACGCCTACCTGGAGAAGCTCTCCGCGCCCGCACACCGGATCGATGTGATCATCATCGAGGCCAGCGGCCTGGCCGAACCCCAGGAACTGATCCGGATGCTGGTCGCCAGCGAGAACCCCGCGATCCGGTACGGCGGGCTGGTGGAGGTCGTGGACGCGGCGGAGTTCGACGCCACGCGGGCGAAACACCCCGAGACCGACCGCCACCTCGCCGTGGCCGACCTGGTGGTCCTGAACAAGACCGACCGGGTGGACGCGGCCGAGCGGGCCCGCATCGAGGCCGAGCTGGCCGCACTGTCCCCCGGCACGCCCCTGGTCACCGCCGATCACGGCAGGATCGACCCGGAACTGCTCTTCGACCGGCGCCCGTGGACCGAGACCCGGGGCCAGCTGTCCTTCGAGGACCTGCTGTCGCAGGCCGCGGACGAGGAGGACCACACCGGGCACGCCCACACCGAGTACGAGAGCACGGAGTTCCACTCGGAGCAGGCCCTGAGCCCCCGCCGGTTCATCGACTTCCTGGACAGCCGCCCGGCCGGGCTGTACCGGGTCAAGGGCTTCGTCTACTTCGGCGTACCCGGCCACGAGGAGCGCTACGAGGTCCACGCGGTCGGCCGCTTCCTCCGCTTCGCTCCGGGCCCCTGGGCCGGAAACGAGTCCCGCCGGAGCCGGCTGGTCCTGATCGGCTCCGGCACCGACGGCCCCGCGCTCCTGCGCGAGCTGGAGGCCTGCCGCGAACCGGCGCCGCAGCACGCTCCGCCGGAGAGCATGTGGGGCATCCTGCGCTACGTCGCCCGGCCGCCGGAGCCGGAGGACGGCGCCGAGGACCGGGCCGAGGACCGGTCCGACGTGGTCGCCGACCCCGAGGACCTCTTGGGCGCGGGAGATCCCGCGGAGTTCTAGGCGACCTCGACGCCGTACTCGCGCAGGAGGTCCTCCAGGCCGCCGCGGTAGCCCTTGCCGCCGATCACGAAGTCCCAGTCGCCGTTGGCGCGGCGCCGGAAGGAGCCGAGGACCAGGGCGGTTTCGCCCGGGCGGCCGTCGGAGACGTCCAGGCGGCCGAGTTCCTCGCCTGAGGCCGACAGGAGGCGGATGCCGGCGTCGGTGAAGCCCGCCAGGTCGGCGTGCGGATCGGCCTCCGGGTCGATCGCGGCGACGAGGACGAGCCGGTCGGCGGGCTGCGGCAGGGCGTCGAAGGCGACCTCCAGGGCCGCCTTGTCGGGTGCGGTGTGCGGACGGGTGCGGACCGAACCGTCCGGTGTCCGCGGGTTGTTGAAGAAGACGAAGTGGTCCTCGCTCAGCACCCGGCCGCCCTCGCAGACGAGCGCGCACACGTCCAGCGCGACGGAGCCCGACCATGACATCCCCAGCACGTTGTGCTCGGCTGCAGCCGGGGCCGGGGCCGGCGCGGGAGTGCTGCGTGCCGCGGCGCCACCGCCCAGCCGGCCGCGCAGTCCGTACCGGTGGAGCAGATCCACGAGTTCGGTCCCGGGAACTAACTCCAGCGGCTTGCCGTTGGCAAAGGTGTACGACCCCGGTCCGAAGGACGCCGTGGTGACCAGCACGCCCTTGTTGGCCCCCTTGTCCTGGACCGTGCCGTACAGATCGCGCACGGCCGTCGGTGGCACCGTGTTCCGGTAGCGCTTGACCTGCACCACGATCCGCCCGCCCCGGATCGGGGCCGGGTCCAGCGCCTCCACGTCCACCCCGCCGTCACCGGACCGCTGCGTGGTCACCGCCTCCATGCCCATGGCCCGGAAGAGCTCGGCGACCAGGTTCTCGAAGGCGATCGGATCCATGGCGAAGAGGTCCGGCTCCTCCTCCCCGCCGCTCGCCTGCCCGCCGTGGCTGACGACCTCTCCGCCGACCTCGTCGGGCCTGCGCCCGGGGCGTACCGCGGTCAGCTGGTCGGGGCGCGCGGACAGCTGCCCGCCGAGCCCCTCGACCAGACAGTCGACCGCGCTGACCTGCTCCAGCCGCAGCCCCGCGAAGGCCGTGCGCGCCGCCGGGACGGTGGCGAGCACGAACTGCGCCTCCTGTCCCGTCACCGGATCGGGGCAGTCCACGAAGCCGTTGACCACGACCGAGTCCAGCATGGCGAACTCGTCCGCCGCGTACAGCTCGCGCACCACGAGCAGCATGCACTGCGCCAGCAGGTCCCGGTACAGCGCCCGCCGTTCCGTGACCGGGCGGGGCTTCACCCTGTCCTGGTCCGTGCTCGGCAGGTACTGCACCGACCTGGCCTCCGGCACCACCGCGAAGCCGGGCAGCTCCCAGTCGAGCACGAGTTGGCGCGCCGCCGGGTCGTACGCGGCCGCCACCTGCCGCGGCAGCGCCTCGGGCCAGGCCGTCGAGGCGTACAGGGCTGCCGAGAAGTACTCCACCGCCGCCTCGGCGTCGCCCGCGCGCAAGGCGTCGGCCAGCTCGCCGAGCCCGCTGTTGTGCGCCCGTATCCCGGCGAGCTGCTCCGCCGCCCACCGGTCGTACTGCCGGCGGTACGCCTCCAGCTGCTGCCGGCGCTGCGCCTCCGCGGCGCCGGCGGCATGCCAGGCCTCGGTGTACCGGGCGTGGGCTTCCCGCTCCGCCTGGGCCCGGTGGTTCGAGCCGAGGGTCCAGCCGCTGCTCTGCTGCTGGAACTGCTCGATACGGGGCAGCGGCACCGGTTGCGCCAGCGCCCCGGGGTTGAACGGCTCCAGCTGCTCGGGCCGGATCAGGGACGCCATGCGGAACGCCGGTGCCCGGCAGCCCGTGACCAGCAGTCCCTGCAGGGCCGCGACCTCGGCGTCCAGCTGCTCCGTCCGCCGCCGGGCCTCGGCCTCGCGGTGCTGCCGGTGGCTGCGGGCCGCGTCCCGCTCATGGGCCCGCTGCCGGCGCTCGGCCTCCCGCTGCTGGATCAGCAGGGTCTGCTGCTGCCGGCGCTGGGCCTCGGCCCAGTCCCCGATCAATCCGCCCGACCGACGACTCATCAGCTGTGTACTCCCCCCACCAACACCCAGGGGGAAAACAGTAGTCGGCATTCGGGTGGTACGTCCCCCGGGTCGCACCACCCGAATGCCGCCGTACGTCCTACAGCGCGCCCCCCGCCAGAGCGGCGACGGCGCCGGGCAGCGCGGCGCCCGAACCGTCGCGGCGCGGGTCCACGGCCGGCAGCTCGGCCGGGCTTCCGTTCGCCGACGCCGCGCGGACAGGCGCATTGCCCGTCCAGGCCAGCACCAGCAGGTCCTCGCCCTTCAGGAAGCGCTGGCAGCGCACGCCGCCCGTGGCCCGGCCCTTGCGCGGGTACTGGTCGAACGGGGTGAGCTTGCCGGAGAGCATGGAGTCGTCCAGCGTCCCGTGCGAGCCCGCCACCGTGAACACCAGTGCGTCCCGGGCCGGGTCCACCGCCGAGAAGTGGATCACCTTGGCGTTCTCGGAGAGCTTGATGCCGGCCATACCCCCCGCCGGGCGGCCCTGCGGGCGCACCTGCGCCGCCGGGTAGCGCAGCAGCTGTGCGTCGTCCGTGATGAAGACGAGGTCCTCCTCACCGGTGCGCAGCTCGACCGCGCCGACGATCCGGTCGCCCTCCTTGAGGGTGATGACCTCCAGCTCGTCCTTGTTCGCCGGGTAGTCCGGCACGACCCGCTTGACCACCCCTTGTTCGGTGCCGAGCGCCAGGCCCTGCGAGGACTCGTCGAGCGAGGTCAGGCAGACCACCTTCTCGTCCGCCTCCAGCCCGGAGAGGAACTCGGAGACGGGGGCGCCCCCCGCCAGGTTCGGCGCGCTGTGGGTGTCCGGCAGCTGCGGCAGGTCGATCACGGACAGCCGCAGCAGCCGCCCGTAGGAGGTGACCACGCCGACATCGGCCCGGGCGGTCGCCGCCACCTGCGAGACGATCAGGTCGTGCTTGGCGCGGGGCCCGTCCTCCTCGGGCAGCGGTTCGCCGGTCACGGTGCGCGCCAGCAGGCCCGTCGAGGACAGCAGCACCCGGCACGGGTCGTCCGCGACCTCCAGCGGCACCGCGCCGACCGCCGTGCCCGCCGACTCCAGCAGGACCGTACGGCGCTCGGTGCCGAACTTCTTCGCCACCGCGGCCAGTTCGGTGGAGACCAGCTTGCGCAGCTCCGTGTCGGACTCCAGGATCCCGGTCAGCTCGTCGATCTCGCCGGTCAGCCGGTCGCGCTCGGACTCCAGCTCGATCCGGTCGAAGCGGGTGAGCCGGCGCAGCGGGGTGTCCAGGATGTACTGGGTCTGGATCTCGCTGAGCGAGAAGTGCTCGATGAGCCGCTCCTTCGCCTGCGCCGAGTTGTCGCTGTCACGGATGATCCGGATGACCTCGTCGATGTCGAGCAGGGCCACCAGGAGCCCCTCGACCAGGTGCAGCCGGTCGCGCCGCTTGCCGCGGCGGAACTCGCTGCGCCGGCGCACGACCTCGAAGCGGTGGTCGAGGTAGACCTCCAGCAGCTCCTTGAGGCCGAGCGTCAGCGGCTGGCCGTCGACCAGCGCCACGTTGTTGATGCCGAAGGACTCCTCCATCGGCGTCAGCTTGTAGAGCTGCTCCAGCACGGCCTCAGGGTGGAAGCCGTTCTTGATCTCGATGACCAGGCGCAGGCCGTGCGAGCGGTCGGTCAGGTCCTTGACGTCGGCGATGCCCTGGAGCTTCTTCGAGCCGACCAGGTCCTTGATCTTCGCGATGACCTTCTCGGGACCGACCGTGAAGGGCAGTTCCGTGACGACGAGGCCCTTGCGGCGGGCCGTCACGTTCTCCACGGAAACCGTCGCGCGGATCTTGAAGGTGCCCCGGCCGTTCTCGTAGGCGTCCTTGATCCCCGCGAGGCCCACGATCCGGCCGCCGGTGGGCAGGTCGGGACCCGGCACGAAGCGCATCAGCGCTTCCAGGTCCGCGTGCGGGTAGCGGATCAGGTGCCGGGCGGCCGCGATGACCTCGCCCAGGTTGTGCGGGGGCATGTTGGTGGCCATGCCCACCGCGATCCCGGACGCGCCGTTGACCAGCAGGTTCGGGTAGGCCGCGGGCAGGGCGACCGGCTCCCGCTCCTGGCCGTCGTAGTTGGCGGCGAAGTCGACGGTGTCCTCGTCGATCGACTCCGTCATCAGTGACGTGGCGTCCGCCATCTTGCACTCGGTGTAGCGCATGGCGGCCGGCGGGTCGTCGTTGCCGAGCGAGCCGAAGTTGCCGTGCCCGTCGACCAGCGGGAGCCGCATGGAGAAGGGCTGGGCCATGCGCACGAGGGCGTCGTAGATCGACGCGTCGCCGTGCGGGTGCAGCTTGCCCATCACCTCGCCGACGACGCGGGCGCACTTCACGTAGCCGCGGTCGGGGCGCAGGCCCATCTCGTTCATCTGGTACACGATGCGGCGGTGCACCGGCTTCATGCCGTCCCGGGCGTCGGGCAGGGCCCGGGAGTAGATCACCGAGTACGCGTACTCAAGGAAGGAGCCCTGCATTTCGTCGACGACGTCGATGTCGAGGATCTTCTCCTCGAACTCCTCCGGCGGCGGGGTCTTCGTGCTGCGGCGGGCCATCGCTGCGCGGCTCCTTAACCAAGAATGACGGTGTACGGGTGTGTGACAGGGGTTGACGCGGACCATTGTGGCCCGAGGCACGGACAACGCCCACTCCGACCCCGGGGGTGCCCCCGGACGGAGTGCCGGGGGAGTGACCCCGGGAACTTCTCCGGCCGCCGACGCGCTTGCATACAGTGGCAGGTCAGACAGAAATCTCTGCATCGCGATCGAAGGGACCACATGCCCATGGGTCACACGGCCACCGCCCAGGCCGGCTCCGGCGGCCTGGCAGCGACCGAGCACCGGCTGGCCAACGGCCTGCGCGTGGTGCTCTCCGAGGATCACCTGACCCCGGTCGCCGCAGTCTGCCTCTGGTACGACGTCGGCTCGCGCCACGAAGTCAAGGGGCGGACCGGTCTGGCTCACCTCTTCGAGCACCTGATGTTCCAGGGCTCGGCGAGCGTACCGGGCAACGGGCACTTCGAGCTGATCCAGGGGGCCGGCGGTTCCCTGAACGGCACGACCAGCTTCGAGCGCACCAACTACTTCGAGACCATGCCGGCCCACCAGCTGGAGCTCGCGCTCTGGCTGGAGGCGGACCGGATGGGCTCGCTGCTGGCCGCCCTGGACGAGGAGTCCATGGAGAACCAGCGCGACGTGGTCAAGAACGAACGCCGGCAGCGGTACGACAACGTCCCGTACGGAACGGCCTTCGAGAAGCTGACCGCCCTCGCCTACCCCGAGGGCCACCCCTACCACCACACGCCGATCGGCTCGATGGCGGACCTGGACGCGGCCTCCCTGGAGGACGCCCGGAGCTTCTTCCGTACGTACTACGCGCCCAACAACGCGGTGCTGTCGGTGGTCGGCGACATCGACCCCGAGCAGACGCTCGCCTGGATCGAGAAGTACTTCGGCACCATCCCCGGCCACGACGGCAAGCAGCCGCCGCGCGACGGCACGCTGCCCGAGATCATGGGCCGCGAGCTGCGGGAGGAGATCACCGAGGAGGTCCCGGCCCGCGCGCTGATGGCCGCCTACCGGCTCCCGCACGACGGCACCCGCGAGTGCGACGCCGCGGACGTCGCGCTGACCATCCTCGGCGGCGGGGAGTCCTCCCGGCTGCACAACCGCCTGGTACGCCGCGACCAGAGCGCCGTCGCGGCGGGCTTCGGCATGCTGCGGCTCTCCGGCGCCCCCTCGCTGGGCTGGCTGGACGTGAAGACCTCCAGCGGCGTCGAGGTACCCGCGATCGAGGCGGCCGTCGACGAGGAGCTCGCGCGGTTCGCCGCCGAGGGCCCGACGGCCGAGGAGATGGAGCGCGCCCAGGCGCAGCTGGAGCGGGAGTGGCTGGACCGGCTGAGCACGGTGGCCGGCCGCGCCGACGAACTGTGCCGCTTCGCGGTGCTGTTCGGCGACCCGCAGCTCGCCCTGACCGCCGTCCAGCGCGTCCTCGACATCACCCCCGAGGAGGTGCAGGCCGTGGCCGCGGCCCGACTGCGCCCCGACAACCGCGCGGTGCTGGTGTACGAGCCGCTCGCGGCCGGCGAGGCCGACGGCTCCGCGGCGACCGAGACCGAGACCGAGAACGAGGGGGCGGAGCAGTGAGCGACACCGCAGCCGTCACGATGACCTTCCACCCGCAGCCGCAGGCCGGGCAGCCCAAGCCGTGGGCCTTCCCGGCACCCGAGCGCGGTGCGCTGCCCAGCGGCCTGACGGTGCTGCGCTGCCACCGGCCCGGCCAGAAGGTGATCGCCGTCGAGGTCAACCTCGCCGCCCCGCTGGACGCCGAGCCGCAGGGCCTGGACGGCGTGGCGACCATCATGGCCCGGGCGCTGTCCGAGGGCACCGACAAGCACTCCGCCGAGGAGTTCGCGGCCGAGCTGGAGCGCTGCGGCGCCACGCTCGACGCCCATGCCGACCACCCCGGCGTGCGGCTCTCGCTGGAAGTCCCGGCCTCCCGGCTGCCGAAGGCGCTCGGGCTGGTCGCCGATGCCCTGCGCGCGCCCGCCTTCGCCGACAGCGAGGTCGACCGGCTGGTGCGCAACCGGCTCGACGAGATCCCGCACGAGCTGGCCAACCCGCAGCGCCGGGCCGCCAAGGAGCTGTCCCGGCAGCTCTTCCCGGCCTCGCTGCGGATGTCGCGGCCCCGCCAGGGCACCGAGGAGACGGTCGCCCGGATCGACTCCGCGGCCGTACGCGCCTTCTACGAGGCGCACGTACGCCCCGCCACCGCCACCGCGGTGGTCGTCGGCGACCTGACCGGCATCGACCTGGACGCCGTCCTCGCCGACACGCTGGGCGCCTGGACCGGCAACACCGCGGCCCCGCACCCGGTGCCGCCGGTGACCGCCGACGACACCGGCCGCGTGATCATCGTGGACCGGCCCGGCGCGGTCCAGACGCAGCTGCTCATCGGCCGGATCGGGCCGGACCGCCACGACCGGGTCTGGGCGGCGCAGGTGCTCGGCACGTACTGCCTGGGCGGCACCCTCACCTCGCGCCTGGACAAGGTGCTGCGCGAGGAGAAGGGCTACACCTACGGCGTGCGCGCCTTCGGGCAGGTGCTGCGCTCCACCGCCGACGGCAAGGGCGCCTCGATGCTCGCCATCAGCGGCTCGGTGGACACGCCCAACACCGGCCCCGCGCTGGACGACCTCTGGAAGGTGCTGCGCACCCTCGCCGAGGGCGGCCTCACCGATGCCGAACGGGACGTGGCCGTACAGAACTTGGTGGGGGTGGCCCCGCTGAAGTTCGAGACGGCGGCCGCCGTCGCGGGCACCCTGGCCGACCAGGTCGAGCAGGAGCTTCCGGACGACTACCAGGCGCAGTTGTACGCCCAGCTGGCCGAAACCGGCACGGTGGAGGCGACTTCGGCGGTCCTGGCGGCCTTCCCGGTGGACCGCCTGGTCACGGTGCTGGTCGGTGACGCCGCGCAGATCGAGGAGCCGGTGCGGGCCCTCGGGATCGGCGAGGTGACCGTCGTCGGCAACTGACCGGCGCTTCCAGGGCTCCGGCGGGCTTGTCCGCCGGAGCCCTTTTTGTCTGTTTCGAGGAGAGCGGGCTCGTATGGGCTGTGGCGTACGCAACAAAAGAGCGCGTCTGTTTGGCGATTGACTGATGATCCGCCTAGCGTCGGGCGTGCTGTCCGTCAGTTGTACGCGCCGCACCCGCGGCACCGGGCAGCGATCGCCGAGTCCCCGTCAGGCGCGAGCCTGGGGAGCCGGGGACCCACATGCGTCCCTGGGGTGAATCGGACCGCCTCGTCAGAGGGGGCCCGTAGGAGACCTTCCTGCTCCGAACCCGTCAGCTAACCCGGTAGGCGAGAGGGAAGGAAAGGATCAGCCCCTTCATGGCGTTTGGCAGTCGTGCCGCCGGTAAGCACCGTGGTTCCAGCCGTCTGAGCCGCAAGACCGCCGGTTACGCCGGCATCGCCGCCCTCGCCACCACCGGTGTCGTGGGCTCCCTGGCCGGACCGGCGTTCGCCGCCTCGGACAAGGCTCCCTCGATGGAGGACACCGGCCTGAACGCCGTGGTCACCGCCGAGGACCTCGCGGGCGAGATCGAGGCCCAGGCCGAGGCGCAGCAGAACGCGGCCGATGCCGCCGCCGCCAAGGCGAAGGCCGAGGCCGACGCCAAGGCCCGCGCCGCCGAGGCCAAGCAGAAGGCCGAGGAGAAGGCCAAGGCGGAGCGCGAGGCCGCGGAGCGCGCGGCCCGCGAGGAGGAGCGCAAGCGCCTCAACACCTTCGTCTCCCCGCTCGACGACTCGTACGTCAGCACCCAGTACCACGCGGGCGGCGGCATGTGGTCCTCCGGCAGCCACACCGGCATCGACTTCCACGCGGCGTCCGGCACCTCGGTGCACGCGGTGGGCTTCGGCACCGTGGTCGAGGCCGGCTGGGGCGGCGCCTACGGCAACAACGTCGTCATCAAGCACAACGACGGCACGTACACCCAGTACGGCCACATGTCCTCGCTGAACGTCTCCGTCGGCGAGCAGGTCACCCCGGGCCAGCAGATCGGCCTGTCGGGCTCCACCGGCAACTCCAGCGGTCCGCACCTGCACTTCGAGGCCCGCACCGGCGCCAAGTACGGTTCGGACATCGACCCGGTCGCCTACCTGCGCCAGCACGGCGTCGACGTCTGACGGACGGGCCGGGCCCGCGACGCCCGCCCGCCGCGCACCACACCCTTTCGAAGACCCCGGCTCACCGAGCCGGGGTCTTCGCGTTGTGGCCGTAAATATCGGGGGAATTTCTTCCCATGCTCGGAAAATATCGCGTGTTGCAATAGAGTCGCGGTGTGGCCCACGAAGCCGCGCGAAATGACGTCGGCAGTCGGAAATAGGCGGAGGTCCGGTCTTGCGTATTCCTGCGCACACGGTATGCACAGCGATCCGCGACGACATCGTCTCCGGGGTGTTCGAACCGGGCGGCAGACTGACTGAGGAGGTCCTCGCCCGCCGGTACGGGGTCTCCCGGGTCCCCGTCCGCGAAGCGCTGCGCACCCTGGAGTCGGAGGGCTTCGTCACCACCCGGCGGCACGCGGGCGCGTGCGTCGCCGAGCCGACCGAGCAGGAGGCCGCCGACCTGCTGGAGGTACGGATGCTGCTGGAGCCGCTGGCGGCCGCCCGGGCGGCCCGCCGGCGCACGGAGGCCCATCTCAAGGTGCTGCGCGGCCTGGTGCGGCTGGGGCAGGAGCGGGCCAGGCGGGGTCAGGGGGAGGATCTGCGGGCCCTGGGCGGCTGGTTCCACGAGACGCTGGCCCAGGCCTCGGGCAGCCCGGGGCTGATCGCGCTGCTCATCCAGATGCGGCACAAGATCGCCTGGATGTACGCCGTCCAGGCGCCCGCGCGGCCGGTGGAGTCCTGGGCGGAGCACGGGGCGATCGTGGACGCGGTCGCGCGCGGGGACGCCGAGCGGGCCCGGGCGCTGACGGCGGTCCACGCCGAGCGGGCGGCGGGGGCGCACCGGCTGCGGGTGAGGACTTCGCAACCTGTCGTAAACACGGCAAGCGGTCACCATTAACAAAGCCCGTATACAAAGGGCGAGTGCACGCGCGACGGAAACGCTCGCGACGGAAATGCGCGTGACATGAATACGGGGGACGGAAATGCATGCGCCCGCGGGAGCGTGCATTTTCCCCGGGGGAATACGGCGAAGCCGCGGCCACCGCAATTCCGGTGGCCGCGGCTTCGCCGCGCGCGGACTGGAACCCGAAGGGCCGGGGATCAGACCGTCTCGGGGAGTTCCTCAAGGCCCTCGGCGACCAGCTTGGCGAGGCGGTCCAGGGCCGCCTCGGCACCCTCGGCCTCGGACGCGAGGACGATCTCCTCGCCACCCTGGGCGCCCAGGCCCAGCACCGCGAGCATGGACGCGGCGTTGACGGGGTTCCCGTCGGCCTTCGCGATGGTCACCGGGACCCCGGAAGCGGTCGTCGCGCGGACGAAGATCGAGGCGGGACGAGCGTGCAGGCCCTCGGCCCAGCCGACGTTGACGCGGCGCTCTGCCATGGTGATGCCCTTCAGGTTCTGGCGGGTTGTCTAGACCAGTCTCTCACGACGTCCCGAGTGCTCCGACCGACCTTCGGTCCCCTTCGTCCGCCGTTTGATGCTCCCCAGCTTGCACCGATTTGCCATGGCTTGCCTCATGTGCCGCGCAGGAGCCGTCGGGCCGGCACTGGCCTTAGGATCACCGCATGACCACCGCGTCGGACCCTTCGTACCCGGCCCACTGGGAGGCCGACGTCGTCCTGCGCGACGGCGGCACCGCCCGGATCAGGCCCATCACCACCGAGGACGCCGCCCGGCTGGTCAGCTTCTACGAGCAGGTCTCCGACGAGTCGAAGTACTACCGGTTCTTCGCGCCCTACCCCCGGCTCTCCGACCGCGACGTCCACCGCTTCACGCACCACGACTACGTGGACCGGGTCGGCCTCGCGGCGACCGTCGGCG
Source organism: Streptomyces sp. NPDC006326 (assembly GCF_040612915.1). NCBI lineage: Bacteria > Bacillati > Actinomycetota > Actinomycetes > Kitasatosporales > Streptomycetaceae > Streptomyces > Streptomyces sp. NPDC006326. Next base: position 14,322 of record NZ_JBEXRC010000015.1, read on the forward strand.
AGGAGTTCATCGGCACCGTCCGCTACGACCGCATCGGCCCCGACGGCCGGCCCGCCTCCCTGCCCGCCGACGAGGCCGAGGTCGCCTTCCTCGTCCAGGACGCACACCAGGGCCGCGGGGTCGCCTCGGCGCTCCTCGAACACATCGGCGCGGTGGCCCGGGAGCGGGGCATCCGCCGGTTCGCCGCCGAGGTGCTGCCCGCCAACACCAAGATGATCAAGGTGTTCACGGACGCGGGCTATGAGCAGAAGCGCAGCTTCGAGGACGGCTCCGTCCGCCTCACCCTCGACCTCGAACCCACCGCGGAGTCCCTCGCCGTGCAGCGGGCCCGCGAACAGCGCGCCGAGGCGCGCTCGGTCCAGCGGCTGCTGACCCCCGGCTCGGTGGCGGTGATCGGAGTCAGCCGCTCCGGCGGCGGCATGGGCGCGGCGGCGCTGCGCAACCTCCGGGACAGCGGCTTCCACGGCCACCTCTACGCCGTGAACGAGGCCGTCACCACCGACCTGCTGGAGGGCGTGCGGGCCTACCGGGCACTCGCCGAGGTCGACGCCCCGGTCGACCTCGCCGTGATCGCGGTCCCCGCGGAGCGGGTGCCGGAGGCCGTGGCGGCCTGCGGGGAGCACGGGGTGCAGGGGCTGGTGGTGCTGTCCGCCGGGTACGGCGAGAGCGGTCCGGCCGGACTCGACCGGCAGCGCGAACTGGTGCGCCAGGTGCGCTCGTACGGGATGCGGCTGATCGGCCCCAATGCGTTCGGTGTGATCAACACCGCGCCGGAGGTGGAGCTCAACGCCTCGCTGGCCCCGGCTCCGGCGCCCCTGCGCGGCCGGATCGGGCTGTTCACCCAGTCCGGGGCGATCGGCATCTCGCTGCTGTCGGCGCTGCTCCGGCGTGGTGAGGGTCTCTCGTCGTTCGTCTCGGCGGGCAACCGGGCGGACGTCTCCGGCAACGACATCCTCCAGTTCTGGTACGACGACGAGGCCACCGACGTGGCGCTGATGTACCTCGAAACGCTGGGCAACCCGCGGAAGTTCACGCGCCTCGCCCGCCGGACGGCGGCCGTGAAGCCCGTGGTCGTCGCCAAGGGGGGCCGCCACACCCCGGCGGGGCACGTGGTGCCCGGGACCGGGCTGGCGGAGACCACCGTCTCGGCGCTGCTGCGGCAGGCGGGCGTGATCCGGGTCGACACGGTGACCGAGCTCGTGGACGTCGGACTGCTGCTGGCCTCGCAGCCGCTGCCGGACGGGCCGCGCGTGGCCATCCTCGGCAACTCCGAGTCGCTCGGCGTCCTCACCTACGACGCCTGCCTCACGCAGGGGCTGCGGCCGGGTACCCCGCTGGACCTGACGACGGCGGCCGGCCCGGCCGAGTTCCGCGCGGCGCTGTCCGCCGCGCTGTCCTCGGACACCAACGACGCGGTCATCGTCACGGCGATCCCGTCGGTCAGCGAGCGCCCCCTGGTGGACGACCTGGCCGGTGCGCTGCGTGAAGCGGTGGCCGAGCACCCCGGGAAGCCGGTGGCGGTGGTCCACGTGGAACTCGCCGACCTCGCGGACGCCCTGTCCCCGGCCGGGGGCTTCGCCGCCACCCCGCCCGCCCCGGAAGCCGCCACCCCGGCGGCGGCCAAAGCCGGCACCCCGGACCCCCGGCCCGAAACGGCGCCTCAGCCCCGCGCCGCGGCGGATGCGGTGCGCCTGCCGGCCTACCCCGCGGCCGAGCGGGCCGTACGGGCCGTGGCCGAAGCCGTGCGCTACGGGCAGTGGCGGCGGGCCAACGCCCACGCCGGCCAGGTGCCCGCGTACGAGGACATCGACGAGGCCGGAGCCGCGGCCCAGCTCGCCGGGCTGCTCGCCGGCGTCGGCGCGGACAGCGGCGCCCGTACCGAGCCCGGTTCCGAGCCCGCCACCGGGCCCGGGGCCGACTCCGGCGTGCTCACCCTCGGCGAGGCCGACGCCGCCGAGCTGCTCGCGCGCTACGGGATCCGGGTGCTGCCCACCCTGCCCGCACCCACCGCCGACGCCGCGGTACGGGCCGCCGAGACCCTCGGCTACCCCGTCGCGCTCAAGACCACCGCCCCGCACCTGCGCCACCGCGCCGACCTGGGCGGCGTACGCCTGGACCTGACGACCGAGGCCGAGCTGCGCCGCTCGTACGACGAACTGACCGACCTGCTCGGCACGCCCGCCGAGCTGCTCCCCGTCGTCCAGGCCATGGTGCCCCGCGGGGTCGACACCGTCGTGCGGTCCGTCATCGACCCGGCCGCGGGCGCCGTCCTCTCCTTCGGGCTCGCCGGGGTCGCCTCCGAGCTGCTCGGCGACACCGCCCACCGGCTCGTCCCGGCCACGGACCGGGACGCCGCCGGGCTGATCCGGTCCATCCGGACCGCTCCCCTCCTCTTCGGCTGGCGCGGCAGTGAGCCCGTGGACACCCCGGCCCTGGAGGAACTCCTCCTGCGCCTGTCCCGGCTCGTGGACGATCACCCGGAGGTCGTCGGGGTGACCCTGGAACCGGTCGTCGTCGCGATCGAGGGGCTCTCCGTCCTCAGCGCCACCGTGCGCATCGCCCACCCCCCTGCCCGCACCGACCTCGGTCCCCGGATACTCCCCAGTTACTGAGGGCGGCCGGGGCGCCCGCCCAGGGCCTTAGGATGGACCCCATGGCGAAATCCGGTACGACGACCCAGGGGCTGCGCACGGCGATCGAGCGCAGCGGCTACTACCCGGCCCTCGTGGCCGAGGCCGTGGAGGCCGCGGTGGGCGGCGAGCCGATCTCGTCGTACCTGGTCCACCAGGAGACGACCTTCGACTCCAACGAGGTCCGCCGGCACGTCACGGTCCTCGTCCTGACCGGCAACCGCTTCATCGTGAGCCACACCGACGAGCAGGCCGCCGACGCCGGGTCCCCGTCCCCGTACGCGACCACCTCCACCGAGTCGGTCAAGCTCGCCAGCATCTCCTCGGTGGTGCTCAGCCGCGTCGTCGCCAACCCCGAGTCGTACACCCCCGGCACCCTGCCCCGCGAGGTCGTCCTGACCATCGGCTGGGGAGCCGTCTCCCGCATCGACCTGGAGCCCGCCGCCTGCGGCGACCCGAACTGCGACTCCGACCACGGCTACACCGGCAACTCCACCGCCGACGACCTCAGCCTGCGCGTCAGCGAGGCCGGAGACGGCCCGGAGGCGGTCCGCCAGACCCTCCTCTTCGCGCAGGCGCTCTCCGAGGCGACGGCGGCGACCGCCGCCGGCCCCCGCTGATGGCCTACTCCGCAGCGCAGGACTGGCAGGAGCCGGAGCTCCTGGAGCCCGCGGCCGCCCCCCTCCCCGAGTACGGAACCGGCTCGCTCGCCGATCTGCTGCCGACGCTCGTGGCCGGCCAGGGCGTCCCCGGATTCAGCGCCGCCATCCCCGAACTGACCCCGGCCGACCGCAACTGCGTGTTCCTCGTCGACGGCATGGGCTGGGAGCAGATCAAGGCCCACCCGGACGAGGCGCCCTACCTGACCTCCCTGCTCGGCAGTTCCCGCGGCGGCACCGGCCGCCCGCTCACCGCCGGGTTCCCGGCGACCACCGCGACCTCCCTGGCCTCGGTCGGCACGGGCCTCGCGCCCTCGCGGCACGGCCTGCCCGGCTATGCGGTCCGCAACCCCGCCACCGGCGAGCTGATGAACCAGCTCCGCTGGCAGCCGTGGACCCCGCCTGCGCCCTGGCAGCCGTACCCGACCGTCTTCCAGCAGGCCGACGCGGCCGGTGTGGCCACCGCCCAGGTGTCCTCGCCCGCCTTCCAGACCACCCCGCTCACCAAGATCGCACTGAGCGGCGGCACCTTCCTCGGCCGGATGACCGGCGAGGAGCGGATGGACCTCGCCGCCGAGCGGCTCGCGGCCGGCGACCGCTCGCTGGTGTACACGTACTACAGCGAGCTCGACGGGGCCGGACACCGGCACGGGGTGAACTCCGACGCCTGGCGCGGCCAGTTGATGTACGTCGACCGGCTGGTCCAGCGGCTGGCCGGGCAACTGCCGCCGCGCACCGCGCTGTACGTGACCGCCGACCACGGGATGGTGGACGTCCCGTTCGACGAGGACTCCCGGATCGACTTCGACGAGGACTGGGAGCTGGGCGCGGGCGTGGCCCTGCTCGGAGGCGAGGGCCGGGCCCGGCACGTGTACGCCGTACCGGGCGCCGAGGCCGACGTCCTCACGGTGTGGCGGGAGGTGCTGGGCGACCGGTTCTGGGTCGCGAGCCGGCAAGAGGCCCTGGACCTGGGCTGGTTCGGGGCGCCGGGGGAGTGCGACGAGCGCGTGCTCGCCCGGATCGGCGACGTGGTCGCCGCGGCCCAGGCCGACGTGGCGATCACCGCGTCCGTCAACGAGCCCAACGAGTCGGCTCTCGTCGGCATGCACGGCTCGATGACCGCGGCCGAGCAGTTGGTCCCGCTGCTCGAAGTCCGCACCTGACCCGCCGGCTCCCGGCCGCCGTTCCCCTCCTGCTCCCCCGACCCGAAAGGTCCCGTTCCCTCCATGCCTGAACTGGTGTTTTTCTCCGGCACGATGGATTGCGGGAAGAGTACGCTGGCGCTCCAGATCGGCCACAACCGGTCCGCGCGGGGTCTGCAGGGCGTGATCTTCACCCGTGACGACCGTGCGGGCGAGGGCAAGCTGTCCTCCCGCCTCGGCCTGGTCACGGAGGCGGTCGAGGCCGGCGAGGGCATGGACCTGTACGCGTACCTCGTGGACCAGCTGTCCAAGGGTGGCAAGGCGGACTACGTGATCGTCGACGAGGCGCAGTTCCTCGCCCCGGAGCAGATCGACCAGCTGGCCCGCATCGTCGACGACCTCGACATGGACGTCTTCGCCTTCGGCATCACCACGGACTTCCGCACCAAGCTGTTCCCCGGCTCCCAGCGCCTGATCGAGCTGGCCGACCGGATAGAGCAGCTCCAGGTCGAGGCCCTGTGCTGGTGCGGCGCCCGTGCCACCCACAACGCCCGTACGGTGGGCGGCGCGATGGTGGTGGAGGGCGCGCAGGTCGTGGTGGGTGATGTGAACCGTCCGGCGGAGGAGATCGGCTACGAGGTCCTCTGCCGCCGCCACCACCGCCGCCGCATGACCTCGGCCTCGGCCCACGCCGGCGCCCTCTCCCCGGACGTGCTCCCGGTCAACCACGCCTGAGCGCCGGGAGGCGTCGGCCATGAAGGTTCCTCGACTCCGACGTCCCGGCCGACGCCGGGCTGCCGAGACCGGCCCCCCGAGCACGCACTCCGTGTCCTCGGCGAACTTCAGACGCTTCTGGTTCGGCCAGACGCTCTCCCAGTTCGGCACCCGCATCGGCACCCTCGGGCTGTCGGTGACGGCCGTCGACCTGTTGCGGGCCGGCAGCACCGAGGTCGGCATCCTGACCGCCGCATCGACCGTGTGCTACCTGCTGATCGGGCTGCCCGCGGGCGCCTGGGTGGACACGCTGCCCAAACGCCGGACCATGATGTGGGCAGCCGCCCTGCGCTGCCTGGCCGTCCTCGCCGTCCCCCTGCTGTGGGCCGTCGGAGCCCTGCGCATGGAGGCGCTGTACCTCGTCGCGATCGCCGTCGGGGTCGTCACGGTCTTCTTCGACGTCGCCTGCCAGTCCTACGTCCCGGTGCTCGTCCCCGAGGAGGACATCGCCACCGCCAACGCCCGGCTGGAGGCCGCAGCCCAGGTCTCCGCCCTCGGCGGGCCGGCGCTGGCGGGGTTGCTGATGCGGGCCGTGAGCGCGCCCGTGGTGATGCTCGTCGACTCCTTCGCCTACCTCGCGAGCTTCCTGTGCCTGAGCTTCACCGAGGACGGCGAGCAGCCGAGCGGTCTGGCCCCGCGGACCAGGGGACACCTGCGCGCCGACATCGCCGAGGGGCTGCGTTTCGTCCGCGACCAGCCGGTCATCCGGCGCCTCGCGGTGTCCATGGGGGTGTCCAACTTCTTCGCCACGATGGTGGCCACCCTGATCCCCCTGCTCGTGCTGCGGACCCTCCGCTTCGACCCCTTCATGCTGGGCCTGATCATGACCTGCGGCGCGGTCGGCGGGGTGCTCGGCGCCACGCTCGCCCCCGCCGCCCGGCGGCGTTTCAGGGCGGGCACCGTCATGGCCTTCGGGCTGGTCACCGCCGCACTCTTCGCCGCGGCGGGCCCCCTCGCGGCCCTGGCCGGCCCCGGCCGCCCGGTCCTCGCGGGGGCGGTCCTGCTGGTCGGCGAGTTCGGCATGACCGCCGGCGCCCTGCTGTTCAACGTGACCCAGGTGAGCCTGCGCCAGACCCTCTGCCCGAGGAACCTCCTCGGCCGGATGAACGCCTCGATCCGCTTCGTCGTGTGGGGCGGCATGCCGCTCGCGGCGCTGGCGGCGGGCCGGCTCGGCGAGGCACTCGGGGTGGTCCCGACGCTGTGGATCGGTGTCGTCGGCAGCGTGGCGACGGTCCTGCCCGTCATCACCGTCGACAAGGTCATGCGCGCGGGCACCGCCCGGCACGTGGTGACGGAAGCGGCCCGGTGAGCGGCGGCCGGCGCCGTACCGGACCCTGCCGCATCTCCCCGGCCCGTCGTTGGGGTGGTGCACCGGCGTCCGGGTCACGCGGCCCGCGTCAGCCGTCGCGGCGGAGGTCGCCCGGTCGTGACTGGAGCAGGGTGAGGACCGCGCCCTCGGGGTCCGTGACCGTGACCAGCCTGCCCGTGAGGCCCTCCCGGGGCGGCTGGACGATGCGGCCGCCGAGCAGCTGGACCTGTACGGCGGCGTCGTCGACGTCGGCGACCTCGAAGTAGGTCATCCAGTGCGGCCCCCGGTCGTGCGGGAGCGAACGGCCGACCCCGTGCACGGCGGCGACCGGCCGGTCGTCCAGCACGAGCGTGAGGTAGTCGAAGTCCGCGCCGACCGCATCGTGGCTGCGGGCCTCGTGGCCGAAGACGTGCTCGTAGAACTTGCCGACCGTGGAGGTGTCCTGGGTGACCAGTTCGTTCCAGACCGGTGTGCCGGGCACGCCCGACAGCTGGGTACCGATGTGGTCCCCGGCCTGCCAGAGCCCGAAGATCGCCCCGACCGGGTCGGAGCAGATCGCCACCCGCCCGGCTCTGCCCGCGTCGAGGGGGCCGACGGCGACCGTGCCGCCGCAGGAGCGGATCGTCTCCGCCGTGGCGTCGGCGTCGTCCGTGGCGAAGTACGTCGTCCAGGCCACCGGCAGGTGCCGGTCCGGCGGCATCTCGCCGATCCCGGCCACTTCCCGGCCGCCGAGCAGCGCGCGCACGTACGGGCCGAAGGGCTCGGGGCCGGGCACGTACTCCCAGCCGAACAGGTCGCCGTAGAAGGCCTCGGTGGTCCCGAGGCCGTGCACCATCAGGCTCGCCCAGCACGGGGTGCCGGGCGGGCGCCGCGTCGGTTCCACTGCCTCGGTCATGTCAGCCGTCTCCTCCGTCGTCGGGGGCGCGCGCGTCCCGCAGGAGATGCTGTCACTCCGGCGGGTCCGGCGCGCCCCGACCGGGCCGATTCGGGGGAGCGGCGCGCAGATGACCGAATCAGTGCGGCCTGTCGGAGCCGGGCGGCCCGCAGCGGCCGTGGGGTGGGAGGAAGATGGACCGTATGACTGCGAACTCTGCGCGCTCCCCGATCCTCTCCGCCTCCGAACTGATGGCCGAGCTGGCCGGCGGGCGGCCGCCGGTACTGCTGGACGTCCGCTGGCAGCTCGGCGGCCCCGACCTGCGCTCCGCGTACGAGGCCGGCCACCTGCCGGGTGCGGTGTACGTCGACCTCGACCGCGAACTGGCAGGTCCGGTGCGTCCGGACGGGCGCGGCGGGCGCCACCCGCTGCCCGATCCGGAGGAGTTCGGGGCGGTGATGCGCCGGGCCGGGGTCTGTGCCGACGTGCCGGTGGTGGCGTACGACGGGGGGCTGGGCTGGGGAGCGGCCCGGGCCTGGTGGCTGCTGCGCTGGACGGGGCACCCGGACGTGCGGGTGCTGGACGGCGGCCTGGCCGCGTGGACAGAGGCGGGCGGCGCGGTGTCCGCCGAGGCCGTGTCCGCAGCGGAAGGAGATTTCAAGCCAACTCCGGGAGCGGCCGGGTTGCTGGACGCGGACGCGGCGGCTGCCCTCGCGCGCCAGGGCATCCTCCTGGACGCCCGTGCGGGGGAGCGCTACCGCGGCGAGGTCGAGCCGATCGACCCGGTGGCCGGGCACATCCCGGGTGCGGTGTCGGCCCCGACCACCGAGAACCTGGGCCCGGACGGGCGGTTCCTCGCACCGCAGGCCCTGCGGGCGCGCTTCACCGCGCTCGGCGTCACGGACCGGGCCCCGGTGGGCGTGTACTGCGGTTCGGGGGTCTCCGGCGCGCAGGAGGTGCTCGCACTGGAGGTGGCGGGCTTCCCGTCGGCCCTCTACGCGGGCAGCTGGTCGGACTGGTCCTCGGACCCGCAGCGCCCGGTCGCCACGGGAGCGGACCCGCGCTAGCGGCGCAGGCGGGGTGGACAGCGGGCGGGTAGCGGGCAGGCCCGGGCGGGCGGTGCCCGGGGGCTGCCCGCCCGCTCCTGCTACTCCTGTTTCTTGCGGCGGGTGCCGAAGACGATCTCGTCCCAGCTAGGGACCGCCGCGCGGCGGCCGGGGCGGACCCCGTCGGCCTCCGCCTGGCGGTCGGTCGTGCCGGTCAGGCGCTCCCGGTGGCCCGCCACCGTGCGCGGCATGAGCACGTCCGCGTACGCGGCTCCGGCCCCGGCGCTCGCCGACGCCGCCGGGGGCTCCTCCGCCTCCGGCTCCTCCGCGGGGACGTCGGTGCGTTCCGGCACCACCAGGTCGCCCCGGAAGCTCGGAACCGCTTCCAGCAGGCTGGTCAGGGAGTCCCGCTCCTCCTCCGGCTCGGGCGCCGGAGCCGGGGCCGTGTGGTTGGCGGTCCGCTCCAACTGGCGGTCGAGGGCGCGGTCCAGCGGCCGGTCGCGCGGCAGCCGCGCGATCCTCGGCACGAACGGGAAGCTCGGCTCCGGCGTCGCGGGCAGGTCGTCCGCCTCGCCGATGAGGGACCGGGCCTCGTCGTCCACGGCGACGACCAGCCGGCGGGGCGGGTCGTACGTCCAGCTCGCCGAGTGCGGTTCCCCCGCGACCCGGTAGACCAGCAGCACTTCCCAGGTGCCGTCGTCGCGGCGCCAGGAGTCCCACTGCACGGACTCCTTCTCCGCGCCGCGCAGCGTCAGCCGCTCCTGCACGGCCTCGCCGAGCTGCGGTCCGGTGTTCTCGCCGGGACGGCGCACGGGAGTCTTGCGCGCCCGCTCCGCCATGAACGCGCGCTCGGCGAGCACGGGTCCCTCGAAGCGGCGTACGCGCTCGACGGGGATGCCGGCGAACTGGGCGACCTCCTCCGCGGAGGCACCGGCCCGTATGCGGGCCTGGATGTCGCGGGGGCGGAGGTGGCTCTCCACCTCGATCTCGATCTGGTTCAGGCGCGCGCGGTCGTTGCGCACGGCAGCCCGCAGCCGCTCGTCGATCGGAAGCGTGTACTCCGTGCTGTCCGCAGCCTTGAGCACCAGTCGTGTGCCGTCATTTGAGACGGCCACGACACGCAGTTCGGGCATGGGGACCTCCCGGGTGGTGCCTGCCGACGTCACGTGCGTCGCTGCTTCCGCTAGTCGAGTGTGGCCTGCCCGGGTGCAGCCTGCCACAACCTTGCCGAGTTCAACCGGCGTGTCGGGCATGCGCCCTTGATCGCCGTTATGGCACGGTTACCTGTTGGGCACACACAGTGACCGCTTGATTACTGTGCGCAGCAGGATCCGTGCAATGCCGCGGCATCACCGGTCTTGAGTGCCGTTTCTCCATCAGCCGGCTCCCTCTCCCGGGTCCGGACATCCGAAAGGAAGGACGGCCCCAGGGCTCGCCACAGTACTCCATTCGGGCCACCTGGGTGGACCGCCGCGCCGCCGAACTTGTCCGGGGCGGCGGCAGTTGGGCTGCCCCGGATCGGGCCGGACCTGCGGGCGTGCCCGTTTTCGGGTGGTGTGCTTCACAGAATCCGCAGAAATGGAACTTTCGCTTCGCCCGGCCGTCGGGGGGCCGGGGGCGAGCGGCCGGACGTCCCGCGGCCCGGCCGCTCCTGAGACCCGGTCAGTCCCCGGGGAACCCCGTCGGGCCCCGTCAGTCTCCGAGGACGCGCCGCAGGTAGTCGTTGCCGAACAGCCGGTCCGGGTCCAGCCGGTCCCGCAGCGCGCTGAACTCCCCGAAGCGCGGATAGGCGCGGGAGAGGTACTCCGCGTCCCGCGTGTGCACCTTGCCCCAGTGCGGCCGCCCGCCGTGCGCCGTGAAGATCTGCTCGGCGGCCGTGAAGTAGGCCTGGTAGGGGGTGCCGCGGTACATGTGCACCGCGATGTACGCCGTGTCACGCCCGGAGGCCGTCGACAGCGCGATGTCGTCGGCCGGAGCCGTCCGCACCTCCACCGGGAAGCTGATCCGCAGCCCGGAGCGGTCCACCATCGCCCGCAGCTCCCGCAGGGCCTCGACCACCTGCTCGCGCGGAAGGGCGTACTCCATCTCCACGAAGCGCACGCGGCGCGGACTGGTGAACACCTTGTACGGGATGTCCGTGTAGGTCCGGGCGGACAGGGCCCGGCTGGCGATCCGGGCGATCGACGGGATGGCGGCGGGGACCGCGCGGCCCAGCGAGTTGACCGCCTGGAAGACGCCGTTGGACAGCAGCTCGTCCTCGACCCAGGCGCTCAGCGCCCCGGGCGGGGCCGCCGGGCCCTGGCTGCGGTTGTTGCGCTTGGTGTTGCAGTTGCCGGTGTGCGGGAACCAGTAGAACTCGAAGTGCTCGTTCTCCGCGAAGTGCTGCTCGAACTCCGCGGTCACCCGGTCGAAGGCCATGGGCTCCTCACGGGCGGTCAGGAAGAACAGCGGTTCCACGGCGAAAGTGAGCGCGGTGACGATGCCGAGGGCCCCGATGCCGATCCGGGCCGCCGCGAAGACCTCGGGATTCTCCTTCTCGGAGCAGGTCAGCAGCCTGCCGTCGGCGGTGACCAGCTCCAGGCCGCGGATCTGGGCGGCGATGGAGGCGGAGTCGCGGCCCGTGCCGTGGGTGCCGGTGCTGGTGGCGCCGGAGACGGTCTGCTCCATGATGTCGCCCATGTTGGTGAGCGAGAGGCCCTCGCCCGCCAGGGCCCGGTTGAGGTCCTTGAGCGCGGTTCCCGCCGCCACGGTGACGGTGCCGGCCTCCCGGTCGATCGCGCGGATCCCGGCCAGCGCCTGCGGGCGCAGGAGCACCCCGTCCGTCGCGGCGGCCGCGGTGAAGGAGTGGCCGGTGCCGACCGCCTTCACCCTCAGCCCGTCCTCGGCGGCCCGCCGGACCGCCTCCTGAAGCTCCCCGACCGAGGCCGGGGTCACCACCCGCGCCGGAGTGGCCGAGACGTTGCCCGCCCAGTTACGCCACGCGGTCCCGTACTTCGCTGCTGTCGCCGTCCCCATCGGTGGAGCGCTCCTCCCCTTGCGCCGGCCTCGTCAGCCGGCGGAATCCCGCGAACGCCACCGCCGCAGCGGCCACCCCCGCCGAGATGGAGACGACGTACCCGGTCCCGGCGCCGGCCGCGTCGATCACCCAGCCGGCCACCGAGGAGCCGATCGCGACGCCGACCGCGAGCCCGGTGCTGGTCCAGGTCATGCCCTCGGTCAGCTTTTCGCGTGGTACGTGCGCCTCGATCAGGGCCATCGTGGTCACCATCGTGGGAGCGATGGCCAGGCCCGAGACGAAGAGCGCCACCGACAGAAACGGAAGGTTCCCGGCCAGTAGGAGGGGGATCATACTCACGGCCATCGCACAGATGCCCAGGACCCAGCGGATTTCCACCCGGCCCTTGAAGCGCAGCAGTCCGAAGACGATGCCCGCCAGGCAGGACCCGAGGGCCCAGACGGCGAGGACGAAGCCGGTGGCGGACTTGTGGCCGTGCTCCTCGGCGAAGGCCAGCGTCGCCACGTCGATGGAGCCGAAGACCGCTCCGGTCGCCACGAAGGTCGCCACCAGGACCTGGAGGCCGCGGGAGCGCAGGGCGGAGGAGACGTCGGGCTGCTCGTGGCGCGGGTGCGGCTTCGGCTCCGTGCCGCGCAGGGCGGTGAGCCACCACACGCCCACGAGCAGGCAGACGATCGCGACGAGCGGACCGGCCTCGGGGAACCAGCTCGCGGACAGCATCGTGGCCACCGGCGGCCCCAGGATGAAGCAGACCTCGTCCAGGACGGACTCGAAGGAGTACGCCGTGTGGAGTCGGGGGGTGTCGCGGTAGAGGGCGCTCCAGCGGGCGCGGACCATCGATCCCACGCTCGGCACGCAGCCCGCGACGGCGGAGAAGACGAACAGCGTCCAGTCGGGCCAGCCGCCCGCCGCCGCGACCAGCAGGGCCGAAACGGCGGCCACGGCCACGAGAGTCACCGGGCGCAGCACCCGCCGCTGCCCGTACTGGTCCACGAGGCGGGATGTCTGCGGGCCCAGGACGGCCGCCGAGAGCGCGATGGTGGCCGTGAGCGCGCCGGCCAGGGCGTAGCGGCCGTCGATCTCGGTGATCATCGTCAGGACGCCCACGCCGACCATGGCGATCGGCATCCGCCCGATGAGTCCGGCAGCGCTGAACCCCTTGGTTCCGGGGGCGGCGAAGATCGCACGGTAAGGGCTCGGCAAGGAGGACTCCGTAAGGGACGTGAACAGCCTGTACAGGTTACGTCCGCTCTGCGGCGCGCGCACGGGTGAAAAAAAGGGAAGCCGGCCGACGGGCAAGGGCTGCTTCTCCGCCGGAAGGGCGTGTCCACCTGGTGAGGCCGGTTACCCGCGGTCGGCGGCGGGTGGCAGGATTCGGGACATGTCTGACCAGCTCCCGAACCGCGCCCCGGGCGAGGGCGGCACGGCCCGCCCGTACGACGCCCTGCTCCTGCTCTCCTTCGGCGGTCCCGAGGGACCCGACGACGTCGTGCCCTTCCTGGAGAACGTCACGCGCGGGCGCGGGATCCCGCGCGAACGCCTCAAGGAGGTCGGGCAGCACTACTTCGGCTTCGGCGGCGTCAGCCCGATCAACGCGCAGAACCGCGAACTGCTGGCCGCGCTGCGCAAGGACTTCGCCGAGCACGGGCTGGACCTGCCCGTGTACTGGGGCAACCGCAACTGGGCGCCGTACCTGACCGACGTGATGCGCGAGATGGTCCGCGACGGCCGCCGCCGGATCGCGGTCCTCGCCACCAGTGCGTACGCCTCGTACTCCGGCTGCCGGCAGTACCGCGAGAACCTCGCCGACGCACTGGCGACCCTGCACGAGGAAGGCCTGGAGCTGCCGCGCGTCGACAAGCTGCGGCACTACTTCAACCACCCCGGCTTCGTCGAGCCCATGATCGACGGCGTGATCGCCGCCCTGGACTCGCTCCCGGCAGCGGTCCGGGACGGCGCGCAGCTGGCTTTCACCACCCACTCCATCCCGACCGCCGCGGCCGACACCTCCGGCCCGGCGGAGGACCACACCACCGGCGGCGCGGGCGGCGCCTACGTGAAGCAGCACCTCGACGTGGCCGAGGTCATCGCGGACCAGGTCGCCAAGTGGACCGGCCGCGCCCACCCCTGGCAGCTCGTCTACCAGTCCCGCAGCGGAGCCCCGCACATCCCGTGGCTGGAGCCGGACATCTGCGACCACCTGGAGGCCCTGCACGCCGAGGGCGCGCCCGCGGTGGTGATGGTGCCCATCGGCTTCGTCTCGGACCACATGGAGGTCCTGTACGACCTCGACACCGAGGCCACCGCCAAGGCGGCCGAACTGGGCCTTCCCGTCGCCCGTTCCGCGACCGTGGGCGCCGACCCGAGGTTCGCCGAGGCGGTACGGGAGCTCGTGCTGGAGCGCGCCGCGAAGGAGCGCGGGGAGTCGCCGGAGGAATGCTGGGTGGGCATGCTGGGCCAGAGCCACGACCTGTGCGCCGTGGGCTGCTGCCCCGCGCGCAGCCCGCGGCCGGCCGCGGCGGGCGCCGACAGCCCCTACGCGTAGGAGGGTGGGACCGATCGTGATCTCCGAGGAACTGAAGGCGGAGCTGCTCGCCGTGGGCCTGGAGGCCGCCCGGCGGGCCGGAGAGCTCCTCCGGGACGGCCGGCCCGCCGATCTGGCGGTGGCGAAGACGAAGAGCAGCCCCATCGACGTGGTGACCGAGATGGACATCGCCGCGGAGAAGCTGATCGCCACCGTCCTCGCCGAGCGGCGGCCCGAGGACGGGCTGTTGGGCGAGGAGGGCGCGGACAGCCCCGGGACGAGCGGTGTGCGCTGGGTCGTGGACCCGCTGGACGGCACCGTGAACTACCTGTACGGGCTGCCGAGCTGGAGCGTCTCCGTGGCGGCCGAGTACCGGGGCGAGACCGTGGTCGGGGTCGTGGCGGCGCCCATGCGCGGGGAGGTCTACCACGCCGTCCTCGGGGGCGGCGCGTGGAGCGGCGGGGTCCGGCTGGCCTGCCGCGCGGCCGCACCGCTGGACCAGGCGCTGGTCGGGACCGGCTTCGCGTACCTCCAGGCGCGCAAGGAGCAGCAGGCCGAGGTCGCGCGGCTGGTGATTCCGCGGGTACGGGACGTCCGCCGGGGCGGCTCGGCGGCGCTGGACCTCAGCGACGTGGCAGCGGGGCGGCTGGACGCGTACTACGAACGCGGCCTGAACCCCTGGGACCTGGCCGCCGGGGAGCTGATCGCCCGCGAGGCCGGGGCGCTGACGGGCGGCCGGCCCGGGCGGCCCGCCTCCGGGGAGCTGGCCCTGGCCGCCACCCCCGCGGTGTTCGCCTCGCTGCAGCCGCTGCTGGAGGAGGCCGGGGCCTGGCACGACTAGGTTGCGGGTCCCCCGTCTCCCCGCTTCGGCCCCGGTCCCGGCCTCCGGAGTCCTCGTCCCGGCTCCCGGGGACCGGACGTGAAGGAACCCCGGCTGCCGGGCGGGCGGCCGGGGTCCGGGGGGTGGGGTTCGGTGATCAGCAGGCGGAAACCGGCACTCCGTGCTCGGCGGCGAGGCGCTGGAGGTCTTCCAGTTCCGCCTGCTCCACTTCCACGAGGAAGTCGTCGCCCGTCTCACGGGCGTGCCTGAGGTCCGACTGCGTGGTCCTGATGCGCTGCAGGAGACCTGCGGTGAATGCGTCCATGTGGGTGCGCCCCCTCTGCGTGGGTCGGCGGCGGTCGGCACGCGGCAGTCCGCCGTCAGGGAGTGGATGGGGTGTGCTCTCGTCCTCCCCGGCACCCTGGGCGCAGAAACCTCGCAAGACGAGGGAATCCTCACTTCCATGGGGCCCAGGGGGCCTGAGCGGCGCCTTACAGCCGGTTTACGGCTGAAAAGGGCAGGATGGACGACGCCATACACGTGTGCCCTCAGGGCTCGGAGGAAGGAAGCGACGTGCGCGTACTCGTCGTCGAGGACGAGCAGCTGCTCGCCGATGCGGTGGCCACCGGCCTGCGCCGGGAGGCCATGGCGGTGGACGTCGTGTACGACGGCGCCGCGGCCCTGGAGCGCGTCGGGGTGAACGACTACGACGTGGTCGTCCTCGACCGGGACCTTCCGCTCGTGCACGGCGACGACGTCTGCCGGAAGATCGTCGAGCTCGGGATGCCCACCCGGGTGCTGATGCTCACCGCCTCCGGCGACGTGAGCGACCGGGTCGAGGGGCTGGAGCTCGGCGCCGACGACTACCTGCCCAAGCCGTTTGCGTTCACCGAGCTGACCGCCCGCGTGCGGGCGCTGGGGCGGCGCACCACCGTCGCGCTGCCGCCGGTCCTGGAGCGGGCCGGCATCAAGCTGGACCCGAACCGCCGTGAGGTGTTCCGCGAGGGCAGGGAGGTGCAGCTGGCACCCAAGGAGTTCGCAGTTCTGGAGGTCCTCATGCGGAGCGAGGGGACCGTGGTCTCCGCCGAGCAGCTGCTGGAGAAGGCATGGGACGAGAACACCGACCCCTTCACCAACGTGGTGCGGGTGACGGTCATGACACTGCGGCGCAAGCTGGGGGAGCCGCCGGTCATCGTGACCGTGCCCGGCTCCGGCTACCGGATCTGACGCGGGTGGCAACGACCCCGGCGCCACCGGCGGCGCCGCCGAAACCGACGTGGGACCCCGGGCAGCCCGAGGGTCCCTTCCCTTGGCTGCGGCCGACCATCCGCATACGCCTCACCCTGCTGTACGGCGGGATGTTCCTCATCGCCGGCATCCTGCTGCTGTCGATCATCTACCTGCTGGCGGCCCAGGCCCTGCGGGAGGGCAACGCCCTGCCGTTCAAGATCGTCGGCGGTCAGAAGGTCCAGGTCACGAGCAGCACGTGCCCCGGGGTGGTGGGGCTTGAGCAGTCGTACGACCAGTTCAACGCCGCCATCAGCCAGTGCGTCCTGGAACAGCGCCGGCACGCGCTCGACGACCTGCTCAGCCGGTCGCTGATGGCCCTGCTGGGGCTGAGCATCATCGCCTTCGCCTTCGGCTACGCGATGGCCGGGCGGGTGCTGTCGCCGCTCGGCAAGATCACCCGCACCGCCCGCCGGGTGGTGGGCTCGGACCTGACCCGGCGGATCGAGCTGGACGGGCCGGACGACGAGCTCAAGGAGCTCGCCGACACCTTCGACGAGATGCTCGACCGGCTGGAACGGGCCTTCACGGCCCAGCAGAGGTTCGTGGCGAACGCGTCGCACGAGCTGCGCACGCCCCTGGCCATCAACCGGACCCTGCTGGAGGTGCACCTCTCGGATCCCGGGGCGCCGGTGGAGCTCCAGCAACTGGGCAAGACCCTGCTGGCCACCAACGAGCGCAGCGAGCAGCTGGTCGAGGGGCTGCTGCTGCTCGCCCGGAGCGAGAACCAGATCGTCGAGCGCAAGCCCGTGGACCTGGCCGAGGTCGCCTCGCGCGCCCTCGACCAGGCGCGGGTGGAAGCGGCCGCCAAGGGCGTGGAGATCCGCGGGGAACAGGCGCCCGCGGTGGTCCAGGGCAACGGGGTCCTGCTGGAGCGGATCGCCCTCAACCTCGTGCAGAACGGCCTGCGCTACAACGTCCCGGAGGGCGGCTGGGTGGAGGTCACCACCGAGGCGCAGCAGGGCGAGGCGGTGCTCGTCGTATCGAACACGGGTCCCGTTGTTCCCGCGTACGAGGTGGACAACCTCTTCGAGCCCTTCAGACGGCTGCGTACGGAGCGAACGGGCAGCGACAAGGGTGTCGGGCTCGGGCTGTCCATCGCACGGTCCGTGGCGCGGGCGCACGGCGGGCGGATCACCGCGACCCCGCGCGAGGGCGGTGGCCTCGTGATGCGTGTCACTTTGCCCCTGTGAGTCCCGGTCCTTCTTGTTCGCTCTGGGCTGAATGTCGCGGGAGCGGACAAAGGAAGCGCTGTGTGATCGATCACATTGTCGAGTGTTGGGTCATGTGCGTTCAGTGACCCCAGGAAGTGCCGGAAAGCCCGGGAAGTCCGGGTTTCCGGCGCCTCGAACGGCGGGAAATACACGGGGTGGCGTTTGTGCACGACGGCCCCCGGACCGTGTACGGTCCCGGTCGTCATCCCAGCCGATCGCTCCTTCAGGTGGGCGGCTGGGTGTCGATTGAGTAACAGACCTTGATGTGAGGCAAAATCTCCGCCTCAGGTCGGGCACAAGTCCGGCCTCTCGCGCGTTACGTGCGCTGAGACACCGCTAAATCCCAGAGGGGGAGAGCGAACAATGGCAACGGATTACGACACCCCACGCAAGACCGACGACGACGTCGACAACGACAGCATCGAAGAGCTGAAGGCCCGGCGCAACGAGAAGTCCTCGTCCAGCGTCGACGTCGACGACTTCGACGCGGCGGAGGGCATGGAGCTCCCCGGCGCGGACCTCTCCAACGAGGAGCTGGCCGTCCGGGTCCTGCCCAAGCAGGCCGATGAGTTCACCTGCATGAGCTGCTTCCTCGTGCACCACCGCAGCCAGCTGGCTCGCGAGAAGAACGGCCAGCCGATCTGCCGCGACTGCGACTGAGAGGCGTCGGCCGTGACCGGCTCGACCCCTTTCCGGAAGCGCCGCTTCCGGAAGTCTGGTGGCCCGGCGGAGACGCAGGCGGGAGCCACCGGCCCGGAAACGGGCCGCGGAGCCCCCGGCGTGCCCGCCGAGTCCTCCCGCTCCGCCCCGGCGGAGCGGTCGGCCCCGGGGGCCGAGGAGGACCCCCGGCACCGGTCCGGGGCTCGTCGGATGCAAGCCGTCCGAAACGGTGTGCGCAGGGGCGGCGAAGGCGCCAGGACCGCCGCCCTGTACATCACCGACCGCGTCATCGAACTCGCACCACGCGTACCCGTACGGGACCTCGCGACCCTGCGCGCGCACTTCCCGGGCCTCGGTCCCGATCAGCTGGCCGACAAGCTGATCGCGGGCGCCGCCCACGGCACGTCCACGGTGGGCGCGGGCATCGGCGCGGCCGCGATGCTGCCGACGCCGCCCGCCATGCCGGCGGAACTGGCCGCGGAGGTCACCGGCGTCGCGGCCATCGAGCTGAAACTCATCGCGGAACTCCACGAGGTGTACGGCCTGCGCCCGCCCGGCAACCTCAGGGAGCGCAGCCTCGCCTACCTCACCGCGTGGACGGAGGAGCGCGGGGTGGACCTGACGAAGCCGACGACGCTGAACCTCGCGCTCGGCGGTCAGATGAAGCGCGAACTGCGCCAGCAGATCACGAAGCGGATGTTCCGCAACCTGCCGAGCCTGACGCCGTTCATGGTCGGCGCCGCCGTCGGAGCGGTCATGAACCGCCGCGACACCCGCAAACTCGCCGAGAAGGTCCGTGCCGACCTGCGAAGGCGCGCCGTGCCCTGGGACTCCCTGCCGCAGTCCGCGGCCCTGGAACAGCCTTCCCAGCCCCTTGGCGGGGCGAACCGGACCGCCCTCGAAGGGCGGGGTCCGGAAGAAGGCGGCTGAGAGCGGCTGCCGGTCCCGGTTTCCTTGCTTCCCCCGCGCGTCGGGCCCGCCTCAGTGGGCCCCCCGCCTCAGTGGGCCCCGCCTCGGTCGGCCCCGCCTCATCCGTCGGCCGAGCCCGCCTTGGCCGCCCGGATCGCCGCGGCCAGGGCCTGCGGCTCCCGGGTCGAGACGTAGACGTACGGGGTCGGGTCCCCCGGATCGGTGACGGGGACGCGGACCGCCGTCGGGATGTAGCTGCGCATCAGCATGAAGGCCCGGACGTCCGCCTTGTGCGTGCGCCAGGCGCGCGCCTCCTCCGGCGCCAGCACCTCCGGCTCCCCCAGGGCCGACACCGGGATCCGCGCGTCCCCCGCCGCCAGCGCACCGTTCACCACGCGCACGCGCGCGGAGCCGTACGCGCTCACCAGGATCCCCGCCAGCGCCGACCCGCCGACCAGCCCTGCCAGCAGCGGCATCGTGCCCAGCGGCAGCAGCATCAGCGCACACGCCAGGCCGATGAGTGCGGCGATGCCCCACCAGGAGCGGGGGGCGGTCAGACGTTCGTCGTGGTGCGCGGGGGAGAGCTGCATGGCGCCAAGCCTGCCACGACGCGACCCGCGGGTAGCGGCGCGGGTAAGGTCAGCGCCTGTGAGTGGACGAAACACAGCGTTGACGCCCCCGGACGATGCCTCCGCACCGGTCCGGCACCCCGATGCCCCGGCGCCCGGCGAACTCCTCGGAGCGCACTACGAGCACTGTTTCGGCTGCGGCGGGGGCCAGCCCCACGGACTCCACCTGGAGGCCCGGGCGGGCGAGGGCGTGCGCGTCACCGCCGAGTTCACCGTCAGGCCCGCCCACCAGGGCGCCCCCGGCCTCGCGCACGGCGGCGTACTCGCCACCGCGCTCGACGAGACGCTGGGCTCCCTGAACTGGCTGCTGCGGGTCATCGCGGTGACCGGGCGGCTGGAGACCGACTTCCTGCTGCCCGTGCCCGTGGACACCGTGCTGTACCTGGAGGCGGAGGTGACCGCCGTCGCCGGGCGCAAGATCTACTCCACCGCCGTCGGCCGGATCGGCGGTCCGCAGGGCCCGGTCGCCGTGCGTGCGGACGCGCTCTTCATAGAGGTGAAGGTCGACCACTTCATCGACAACGGTCGGCCCGAGGAGATCCGGGCGGCGATGTCCGACCCGGACCAGGTCAGGCGCGCACGCGCCTTCGAGGTGAACCCCTGATGGCTCTGAACAACCACGACACCCGGCACGCGATCGACGTGCTGATCAAGCGCCTCGATCCCGAGGTGCCCGTCCCCGCCTACGGTCACCCCGGCGATGCCGGCTGCGACCTGGTGACCACCGTCGCCGCCGAACTGGCGCCCGGCGAGCGCGCGGTGCTGCCCACGGGGGTGTCCATCGCCCTGCCCGACGGCTACGCGGCCTTCGTGCACCCGCGCTCCGGGCTGGCGGCCCGCTGCGGGCTCGCGCTCGTGAATGCCCCGGGGACGGTGGATGCCGGGTACCGTGGGGAGATCAAGGTGATCGTGGTCAATCTCGACCCGCGCGAGAGCGTCCGGTTCGAGCGCTTCGACCGCATTGCCCAGCTGGTTGTCCAGAGGGTCGAGAAGGTGCGCTTCCACGAGGTGGCGGAGCTTCCCGGCTCGGCGCGGGCCGAGGGGGGTTTCGGCTCCACCGGCGGTCATGCGGCCGTGGCCGGATCCGGCGCTGGTCAGCAGGGTGGGAATGGCTACGCTTCGGTCGTATCCGACCGGGAAGGACAGTGACGTGTTCGGACGTCGCAAGAAGAACGACTCCGCCAAGGACGGCGGCGCGGCCGAGCAGGTCGTGGACGGCGTGGCCGGCGATGAGCAGGACGGCGGCGAGGAGATCGACGCCGCCCCCCGCCGGGTGAATCTGCCGCCGGCCCCGCGGCCCGACGGCCCCTGGGACGTCTCCGAGGTACCCGGCTCCCCGGCGGAAGGCCGGGTCGACCTCGGCGGCATCCTCGTACCCGGCGTCGAGGGCATGGAACTGCGCGTCGAGGTCGCCGGCGACGCGATCGTCGCCGCGACGGTCGTGCTCGGCGACAGTGCCGTGCAGCTCCAGGCCTTCGCCGCACCCAAGAAGGAAGGCATCTGGGGCGAGGTCCGCGAGGAGATCGCCGCGGGCATCACCCAGCAGGGCGGCATCATCGACGAGGTCGAGGGTCCGCTGGGCTGGGAGCTGCGCGCCCAGGTTCCCGTACCGATGCCCGACGGCCAGACCGGCGCCCAGCTGGTCCGCTTCGTCGGCGTGGACGGCCCCCGCTGGTTCCTGCGCGGGGTCATCTCCGGCCAGGGCGCGGTGCGCCCCGAGTCGGCGGGCCTGCTGGAGCAGATCTTCCGGGACACCGTCATCGTCCGCGGTGACGGCCCCATGGCTCCCCGCGACCCGATCGTGCTGAAGCTGCCGAACGACGCGCAGATGGTGCCGGACGGCGTGCAGAGCGAGGACCAGGAGGGCTCCCGCTTCTCCGGCGGCATGGGCCAGTTGGAGCGGGGCCCGGAGATCACCGAGGTCCGCTGACCCGCCGACCCGGCTGCGTACGGGCGACCGCCGTCGCCGCGTACGGGCGACGGTGGCCGACGACTGTTTTCGGCCGCGGGCCGTACTCCTTCGGGTACGGCCCGCCGCCGTCAGGGAAGCGTCAGGAATCGCCGCCGGAGCCGTCAACGGTGCGTGAGCGGCGCGTACGTCCCGGAGAATGGGGCGCATGGGACGCGGCAGGCTACGGATCTACCTCGGCGCGGCACCCGGTGTGGGCAAGACGTACGCGATGCTCTGCGAAGGCCACCGGCGGGTGGAGCGGGGGGCCGACTGCGTGGCCGGCTTCGTCGAGCACCACGGGCGGCCGCGGACCGAGGTGCTGCTGCACGGGCTGGAGCAGGTGCCGCGGGGGGAGCTGACGTACCGGGGCGCCGCCTTCACCGAGATGGACGTGGACGCCGTCCTGGCCCGCCGGCCCGCGATCGCCCTCGTGGACGAGCTGGCGCACACCAACGCGCCGGGCTCGCGCAACGCCAAGCGCTGGCAGGACGTGGAGGAGCTGCTCCAGGCCGGCATCGACGTCGTGTCCACCGTGAACATCCAGCACCTGGAGTCGCTCGGCGACGTGGTGGAGAGCATCACGGGCGTACGGCAGCAGGAGACCGTGCCGGACGAGGTGGTGCGCCGCGCCGACCAGATCGAGCTGGTCGACATGTCCCCGCAGGCGCTGCGCCGGCGCATGGCCCACGGCAACGTCTACCAGCCCGACAAGGTCGACGCGGCCCTGTCGAACTACTTCCGGCCCGGCAACCTGACCGCCCTGCGCGAGCTCGCGCTGCTGTGGGTGGCCGACCGGGCCGACGAGTACCTCCAGCAGTACCGCGGAGAGCACGGCATCCGCTCCACCTGGCAGGCGCGGGAGCGGATCGTCGTCGGGCTCACCGGCGGGCCCGAAGGGGGCACGCTGATCCGGCGTGCCTCCCGGATGGCCGCCAAGGGCTCGGGCAGCGAGATCCTGGCCGTCTACGTCGCCCGCAGCGACGGGCTCACCGCGGCCTCGCCGAAGGAGCTCGCGGTCCAGCGGACCCTGGTCGAGGATCTTGGCGGAACGTTTCACCATGTGATCGGCGACAACGTCCCCGAGGCGCTGCTGGAATTCGCCCGCGGGGTCAACGCCACCCAGATCGTCCTCGGCTCCAGCCGGCGCAAGGCCTGGCAGTACGTCTTCGGCCCCGGCGTCGGCGCGACGGTGGCCCGCGACTCGGGGCCCGACCTCGACGTGCACATCGTCACGCACGAGGAGGTCGCCCGGGGCCGTGGACTGCCCGTGGCCCGCTCCGCCGCCCGGCTCGGACGCACCCGCATCCTCGTCGGCTGGGTGGTCGGGGTGGTCTGCCCGGCCCTGCTCGCCCTGCTGCTCACCCATGTCGACGCCGACGCGGGCCTGGCCAACGACATGCTGCTCTTCCTCGCGCTGACCGTGGCGGCCGCGCTGGTCGGCGGACTGCTGCCGGCGCTGGCCTCCGCGGCCTTCGGCTCGCTGCTGCTGAACTACTTCTTCACGCCGCCGGTGCACCGGTTCACCGTCGCCGACCCCCGCAACATCATGGCCATCGCGGTGTTCGTCGGGGTGGCGGTCTCCGTGGCCTCGGTGGTCGACCTGGCCGCCCGGCGCACCCACCAGGCCGCGCGGCTGCGGGCCGAGTCCGAGATCCTGTCCTTCCTGGCCGGCAGTGTGCTGCGCGGGGAGACCGCACTGGATGCGCTGCTGGAGCGGGTGCGCGAAACCTTCGCCATGGAATCGGTGGCCCTGCTGGAGCGGGCGGGTGGCGCGGAGCCCTGGCGGCGGGCCGGCAGCGTCGGCCCGAACCCGGTCGACCGCCCCGAGGACGCCGATGTGGACATGCCGATCGGGGACCACATGGCGCTCGCCCTGTCGGGCCGGGTACTGCCCGCGGAGGACCGCCGGGTGCTCGGCGCCTTCGCCGCCCAGGCAGCCGTGGTGCTCGACCGGCAGCGGCTGGTGGGGGAGGCCGAGGAGGCCCGCCGGCTGGCGGAGGGCAACCGGATCCGGACCGCGCTGCTCGCCGCCGTCAGCCATGACCTCCGTACGCCCCTGGCCTCCATCAAGGCCTCCGTCAGCTCCCTGCGCTCCGAGGACGTGGACTGGTCCGAGGAGGACCGGGCCGAGCTCCTGGAGGGTATCGAGCACGGCGCCGACCGGCTCGACCTCCTGGTGGGCAACCTGCTGGACATGTCCCGGCTGCAGACCGGCACGGTGACCCCGCTGATCCGGGAGACCGACCTCGACGAGGTGATCCCGATGGCGCTGGGCGGCGTACCCGAGGACAGCGTGGTGCTCGACGTCCCGGAGACCCTGCCGATGGTGGCGGTGGACCCGGGGCTGCTGGAGCGCAGCGTGGCCAACGTGGTGGAGAACGCCGTCAAGTACAGCCCGGCGGGGAAGCCGGTGCTCGTCGCGGCCAGTTTCCTCGGCGACCGGGTCGAGGTGCGCGTCGTGGACCGCGGGCCCGGGGTGCCCGACGAGGCCAAGGACCGCATCTTCGCCCCCTTCCAGCGGCACGGGGACGCGCCGCGCGGGGCCGGGGTGGGGCTGGGGCTCGCCGTCGCCCGGGGATTCGCCGAGGCCATGGACGCAACCCTGGCCGCCGAGGACACCCCGGGCGGCGGGCTGACCATGGTGCTGACCCTGCGCGCCGCGGCAGCCGCGGCAGCCGCGGCAGCCGGGACAGCCGGGACAGTGCACGCGACCCACGCGGCAGGGGCACCCCGGGCCCCCTCGGCGACACGGACGACACAGGCGACACACGCGATACAAGAGAAAGCAGGTCCTCGATGACCCGGGTGCTCGTGGTGGACGACGAGCCGCAGATCGTCCGAGCCCTCGTGATCAATCTGAAGGCGCGCACGTACGAGGTCGACGCGGCGGCCGACGGTGCCGGGGCGCTCGAACTCGCGGCCGCCCGCCATCCCGACGTGGTCGTCCTCGACCTCGGCCTGCCCGACATGGACGGCGTCGAGGTGATCAAGGGCCTGCGCGGCTGGACCAGGGTCCCCATCCTCGTCCTCTCGGCCCGGCACAGCTCCGACGAGAAGGTCGAGGCCCTGGACGCCGGGGCCGACGACTACGTCACCAAGCCCTTCGGCATGGACGAGCTGATGGCCCGGCTGCGCGCCGCGGTCCGCCGGGCCGAGCCGCTCGCGGGCGGGGACGTCGTCGTGGAGACCGACGGCTTCACCGTGGACCTGGCCGCCAAGAAGGCGGTGCGCGAGGGACGCGACGTACGGCTCACGCCGACCGAGTGGCACCTGCTGGAGGTGCTGGTCCGCAACGGCGGCAAGCTGGTCGGCCAGAAGCAGCTGCTGCAGGAGGTATGGGGGCCCTCCTACGGGACCGAGACCAACTACCTGCGCGTCTACATGGCGCAGCTGCGGCGCAAACTGGAGGCGGACCCCTCGCATCCGCGGCACTTCATCACCGAACCGGGCATGGGATACCGCTTCGAGAGGTAGCGGGCCCGCCGGTACGCTTCCTGTATGAGTGCTGAACCGCGTCCCGAGAAGTCCGCCAAGCCGCTCCGGCCGGTGGGCCGGTTCCGCCGGATGATCGAGCGGCTGTCCACCTCGCAGGAGGAGCTGCATTCGGCGGAGCTGCAGGAGGACGCAGAGGCCGCGGGGTGCACGCGGATCTGCGACTCCCACGACCGCCAGATAGTGAAGGTGACCGGCACCCTGCGCACGGTCACCCTGCGGCCGCGGGCCGGAGTGCCCGCCCTGGAGGCGGAGCTCTTCGACGGCTCCGCCGCGCTGGACGTGGTCTGGCTCGGACGTCGCTCGATCGTGGGAATCGAACCCGGGCGCCGCATGATCGCCTCCGGGCGGATCGCGATGAGCCACGGCCGACGGGTCCTCTTCAATCCGAAGTACGAACTCCGACCGCTCGGACAGGAGCACTGACCGGTGACGTCACTCGACAAACCGACGACCCCCGGGTCCACGCCCGCGACGCACGCCGCGGCGGAGCCCGGCGAGGACCAGAAGGCAGTGACCCAGGCGGCCCTCTTCAACGCCTTCGGTGGGATCCGGGGCACCGTGGAGACGATGCTCCCGGGCCTGCTCTTCGTGATGATCTACACGTTCAACCGGGACGTGAAGATGTCCGCGATCGCGGCGGGCGCCGTCGCCGTGGCGCTCGTCATCGTGCGGCTGCTGCGCAAGGACACGGTCAAGCACGCCTTCAGCGGGGTCTTCGGCGTGGGCGTGGGCGTGGCCTTCGCCCTGTTCACCGGCACCGCGAAGGGCTTCTACCTGCCCGGAATGATCTACGGGGCCGGGCTCGGGGTGGCCTTCACGCTGTCCGCGCTCGTGGGGTTCCCCCTGCTGGGCGTGGTGCTGGGGCCGGTGTTCAAGGAGAACCTGTCCTGGCGCACCCGCAACCCGGGGCGCAAGAAGGCGTACACCAAGGCCAGTCTGGCCTGGGGCCTGATCTTCATCGCCAAGTACGCGATCCTCTTCCCGCTGTACTGGTGGGGGGACGCGACGCAGCTGGGCTGGGTGCTGATCGCCCTGAAGCTGCCGCCGATGGTGCTGGCGGTGTACTTCACGTGGGTGTTCCTGGCGAAGGCGCCGCCGCCGATCGACGTGATCGCGGAGTGGGAGGCCCAGGAGGAGGCGGAGAAGGCCGCCAAGGCCGCTGCCGCCCGGGAGAACGGGGTCTGACGCTGCCGCGACCCGTCTCCGCGCCGGCGTGGCCGGAGGCTGCCGGAGCGAGGCGGAAGCGCGAAGGGGCGGTCGACCACGTGGTCGACCGCCCTTCGTCCTGATCAGCGTGCCCGTGCCCGGTGCCCGCGAGGGCTAGCGCCGGGCCTGGAGGAGGTCCTCCAGCTGCTCCTCGCGGGCCTGGGCGGCCACGAACAGCAGTTCGTCGCCCGGCTCCAGGGTCTCCTCCGCGTGCGGGGTGAGCACCCGGTTGCCCCGGATGATGGTGACCAGCGAGGTGTCCTCGGGCCAGGTGATCTCGCTGATTTGCGTCCCGGCGACCGAGGAGTCGGCGGGCAGGGTCAGCTCGACCAGGTTCGCGTCGCCGTGGCTGAAGCGGAGCAGCCGCACCAGGTCGCCGACGCTGACAGCCTCCTCGACCAGGGCCGACATCAGGCGCGGTGTGGAGACCGCGACGTCGACGCCCCAGGACTCGTTGAAGAGCCACTCGTTCTTCGGGTTGTTCACGCGCGCCACCACGCGCGGCACCCCGTACTCGGTCTTGGCCAGCAGCGAGACGACCAGGTTGACCTTGTCGTCGCCCGTCGCGGCGATGACCACGTTGCACCGCTGCAGCGCGGCCTCGTCCAGCGAGGTGATCTCGCAGGCGTCGGCGAGCAGCCACTCGGCCTGCGGCACCCGCTCCACCGAGATGGCGGTGGGCGCCTTGTCGACGAGCAGCACCTCGTGCCCGTTCTCCAGCAGCTCGCCCGCGATGGAACGGCCCACCGCGCCGGCTCCGGCGATCGCGACCCTCATGCGTGTGCCTCCTCGGGGCCCTCGGCGAAGGCCGCCTCCACCTTGTCGATCTCGTCCGTGCGCATCATCACGTGGACGAGGTCGCCCTCCTGCAGCACCGTCTGCGACGTCGGCAGCATGGCCTCGCCCAGCCGGGTGAGGAAGGCCACGCGCACGCCCGTCTCGTCCTGCAGCTTGCTGACCTTGTGCCCGACCCACGCCGCCGCGGTGTGCACCTCGGCGAGCTGGACGCCGCCGCTCGGGTCGCGCCACAGCGGCTCGGCGCCGGAGGGCAGCAGCCGGCGCAGCATCTGGTCGGCGGTCCACCGGACCGTCGCAACGGTGGGGATGCCCAGGCGCTGGTAGACCTCGGCCCGCTTGGGGTCGTAGATACGGGCGGCGACGTTCTCGACGCCGAACATCTCGCGGGCCACCCGGGCCGCGATGATGTTGGAATTGTCACCGCTGCTCACGGCCGCGAAGGCACCCGCGTCCTCGATCCCGGCCTCGCGCAGGGTGTCCTGGTCGAAGCCGACCCCGGTGACGCGGCGCCCGCCGAATCCGGCTCCCAGCCGGCGGAATGCGGTGGGGTCCTGGTCGATCACCGCGACCGTATGCCCCTGCTGTTCCAAGGTCTGCGCGAGGGCGGAGCCCACCCTTCCGCAGCCCATAATGACGATGTGCACGGCCGTCCTTCCGGCTGTCAGCGGCTGTGTTTCCCAGCCTCATTCACGCTCAGGCTTAACAGGGTCTCAGACCGCCGCCCACGCTACACACGGGCGGTCGCCCATATGACTTCTTGCTGCCCGGGTACGATCCTGTTCGTGTCCAAACTGACCGACGTGCCCAAACGGATCCTGATCGGCCGGGCGCTGCGCAGCGACCGCCTCGGAGAAACGCTCCTCCCCAAGCGGATCGCCCTACCCGTCTTCGCCTCCGACCCGCTGTCCTCAGTGGCATATGCCCCTGGTGAGGTCCTCCTGGTCCTCTCCATCGCGGGCGTGTCGGCGTACCACTTCAGTCCCTGGATCGCCGCCGCGGTCGTCGTGCTCATGTTCACGGTGGTCGCGTCCTACCGGCAGAACGTCCACGCGTACCCGAGCGGCGGCGGCGATTACGAGGTCGCCAACACCAATCTCGGCCCCAAGGCCGGCCTCACCGTCGCGAGCGCCCTGCTCGTCGACTACGTGCTGACCGTCGCCGTGTCGATCTCCTCCGGAGTGGAGAACCTCGGCTCCGCCGTGGATTTCGTGATCGAGCACAAGGTGCTCTCCGCGATGATCATGATTCTTCTGCTCACGCTGATGAATCTGCGCGGTGTGAAGGAATCCGGAAAACTCTTCGCGATCCCCACCTATGTCTTCGTCGGCGCCGTCTTCGTGATGATCGCCTGGGGCGCCTGGCGCGGCCTCGTCATGGGCGACGACATGCGGGCACCGACCGCCGGCCTGGAAATCAAGGCCGAACACCAGGGCCTGGCCGGGTTCGCGCTGGTCTTCCTGCTGCTGCGGGCCTTCTCCTCCGGCTGTGCCGCCCTCACCGGCGTCGAGGCGATCAGCAACGGCGTCCCCGCCTTCCGCAAGCCCAAGAGCAAGAACGCGGCCACCACGCTCGCCCTGATGGGCGGCCTGGCGGTCACCATGTTCTGCGGGATCATCGGCCTGGCCATGGCCACCGACGTGAAGATGGCCGAGGCGCCCGCCACCAACCTGCTGCACAACGGCGTCCCCGTCGGCGACGGCTTCGTCCAGCACCCGGTGATCTCCCAGGTGGCCGAGGCCGTCTTCGGCAACGGCAGCATCCTGTTCATCCTGCTGGCGACGGCCACCGCGCTCGTCCTGTTCCTGGCCGCGAACACCGCGTACAACGGCTTCCCGCTGCTCGGCTCGATCCTCGCCCAGGACCGCTACCTGCCGCGCCAGCTGCACACCCGCGGTGACCGCCTCGCCTTCTCGAACGGCATCGTGCTGCTCGCGGGCGCGGCCATGCTGCTCGTGTGGATCTACGACGCCGACTCGACGAAGCTGATCCAGCTCTACATCGTCGGCGTGTTCGTCTCCTTCACGCTCAGCCAGATCGGCATGGTCCGGCACTGGAACCGCCACCTGCGCACCGAGCGGGACCCGGCGGCCCGCCGCCGGATGTTCCGCTCGCGGGCCATCAACACCTTCGGTGCGATGTTCACCGGGCTGGTGCTGGTCGTCGTCCTGGCCACCAAGTTCACGCACGGCGCATGGGTCGCCCTGCTGGGCATGCTGATCTTCTACGGCACCATGACCGCGATCCGGAAGCACTACGACCGGGTCGCCGAGGAGATCGCCGCGGCCGAGGGGCCCAGCGACGACAGCGTGCGGCCCTCCCGGGTCCACTCCATCGTCCTGGTCTCCAAGGTGCACAAGCCCACCCTGCGGGCCCTCGCCTTCGCCAAGCTGACCCGCTCGGACGCCCTGGAGGCGCTCAGCATCAGCGTCGACGCCGCCGAGACCAAGGCACTGCGCGACGAGTGGGAGCGGCGCGGCATCAACGTCCCGCTCAAGATCCTCGACTCCCCGTACCGCGAAATCACCCGCCCGGTGGTGGAGTACGTCAAGGGCCTGCGCAGCGAGAACCCGCGCGACGCGGTCAGCGTCTACATCCCGGAGTACGTGGTCGGCCGCTGGTACGAGCACCTGCTGCACAACCAGAGCGCGCTGCGCCTCAAGGGCCGTCTGCTGTTCACGCCCGGTGTGATGGTCACCTCGGTGCCGTACCAGCTGGAGTCCTCGGAGCTCGCGAAGAAGCGGGCGAAGAAGCGGCAGGAGTGGAACGCCCCGGGCGCGGTGCGCCGGGGCCCGGTGGACGCGCCGCGTCCGAAGGACCGCGCGAAGCAGTAGCAGAGCCCGTGGTGGCGATCGGCCGGACGGTATCGACGTAAACTGATGGGTCGGCTGTCCGGCCGCCGCCGTGCCCCCTTGATTTTTTGGAGTCTCCCCGCCATGACCGAGCAGAACGAGAAGCAGTCACTGGTCGGGGAGGAGTACGAGGTCGAGGTCGGCCCCGTCGCGCACGGCGGGCACTGCATCGCCCGCACCGCCGACGGCCGGGTCCTGTTCGTCCGCCACACCCTGCCCGGTGAGAAGGTCGTCGCCCGGGTGACGGAGGGCGAGACGGACTCGCGCTTCCTGCGCGCCGACGCGGTCACGGTCCTGGAGGCCTCGAAGGACCGCGTCCAGGCCCCCTGCCCCTACGCCGGCCCCGGCAAGTGCGGCGGCTGCGACTGGCAGCACGCGAAGCCGGGCGCCCAGCGCCGGCTCAAGGGCGAGGTCGTCGCCGAGCAGCTGAAGCGGCTCGCCGGACTGACCCCGGAGGAGGCCGGCTGGGACGGCACCGTCATGCCGGCCGAGGGTGACAAGCTCCCGGCGGGGCAGGTCCCGCAGTGGCGCACCCGCGTGCAGTACGCGGTGGACGAGGCCGGCCGCGTGGGCCTGCGCAAGCACCGCTCGCACGACGTCGAGCTGATCGACCACTGCATGATCGCGGCGCAGGGCGTGAGCGAGCTCGGCATCGAGAAGCAGGACTGGCCCCAGATGGCCACGGTCGAGGCCATCGCCGCCTCCGGCTCCGGCGACCGCCAGGTCGTCCTGACCCCGCGCCCGGGCGGCCGCCTGCCCCTGGTGGAACTGGACAAGCCGGTGTCGGTCCTCCGCGTCGAGGAGAAGGACGGCGGCGTCCACCGCGTCCACGGCCGCCCCTTCGTCCGCGAGCGCGCCGACGGCCGTACGTACCGCGTCGGCATGGGCGGCTTCTGGCAGGTCCACCCCCAGGCCGCCGACACCCTGATCAAGGCCGTCATGCAGGGCCTGATGCCGCGCAAGGGCGAGATGGCCCTCGACCTCTACTGCGGCGTCGGCATCTTCGCCGGCGCGCTGGCGGAACGCCTGGGCGAGACGGGCGCGGTGCTCGGCATCGAGTCGACGAAGCGCGCGGTCGAGGACGCCCGGCACAACCTGGCGGACTTCCCCCGGGTCCGCATCGAACAGGGAAAGGTCGAATCGGTCCTCCCCCGGACCGGCATCACGGAATGCGACCTGGTCGTCCTGGACCCCCCGCGCGCGGGCGCGGGCAAGCAGACGGTCCGCCACATCGCCGGCCTCTCGGCCCGCCGCATCGCCTACGTGGCCTGCGACCCGGCGGCCCTGGCCCGCGACTTGGGCTACTTCCGCGAGGCCGGCTACAAGCCCCGCACCCTCCGCGTCTTCGACCTCTTCCCGATGACCCACCACATGGAGTGCGTCGCCATCCTTGAACCGGCGGCAAAGGGCGCCTGACCTGCACTTTTGTAGAGTGTGCATTACGTGCGTTACGGGCGATGTCTTGACGCATGTCTGACGCACGCTGTCAGCGATCTCTGGCATCTCGCCTGGCGCGCTTGCCTGGGGCTGTGAGCTCAGCTCCTGGCGCACGTCCAGGTAGTAGCGCAGCCGGACACCGGGCTGCCCCGGATCCCGTCTCGTACGGTCTGCCGTCGCGGTGGCCCACGGTCCGCAACGGATCTCACTGAAACCGGCGGTGCCGCCGGTACGGCCGAAAGACCTGAACCAAACGGGAATCAGGCCGCGACGAGTTCCCGTTCGCGGTCCGGCGTCTTGACCTTGGGCTTCTTGTTCGGCAGCGAGAGCCGGAAGACCTTGTGCCACGCGGAGAACACCTGCTTGGGCAGCGGTCCGGTGACGTACTCCAGCTCGTACTTCTCGAACAGCGCGCGCACCTTCACCGCGACCTCGGCGTACCGGTTGCTCGGCAGGTCGGGGAACAGGTGGTGTTCGATCTGGTGCGACAGGTTGCCGGTCATGAAGTGCATGGCCTTGCTGCCGCTGATGTTCGCCGAGCCCATCATCTGGCGCAGGTACCACTGGCCGCGCGTCTCGTCCTTGATCGACCGGCGCTCGAAAACCTGTACGCCCTCGGGGAAGTGTCCGCACATGATCACCGAGTGGGACCAGATGTTGCGGACCAGGTTCGCGGTGAACGTGGCGGCGAGCGTGGGGAGGAACGACGGACCCGACAGCAGCGGGTGGATCACGTAGTCCTTGAGCACCTGCTTGCGGATCTTGCGCCCCACGGCCCTGGCCCGCGCGCGGAACTCCGGGTTCTTGCGGCGGCGCTTGGGCAGGTTCTTGCCGAGTTCCAGGTCGTAGGCGGCGATGCCGTACTCGAAGAAGCAGGCGTTGATGAAGTTCCACAGCGGCTGGCCGATGTGGAACGGGTGCCACTTCTGGTCTTCGTCTACTCGCATGATGCCGTAGCCGAGGTCGTTGTCCTTGCCGATCACGTTGGTGTACGTGTGGTGCAGCTCATTGTGCGAGTGCTTCCACTGCTCAGCCGGCGAGACGTGGTCCCAGTCCCAGGTGGTGGAGTGGATCTTCGGGTCCCGCATCCAGTCCCACTGGCCGTGCAGGATGTTGTGGCCGATCTCCATGTTGTCCATGATCTTCGCCACGGACAGACCGGCGGTGCCGATCAGCCACGCGGGCGGGAAGATCGAGAACAGCAGTACGCCCCTGCTGACCAGTTCGAGCTTGCGCTGCGCCGCGATGACCTTGCGGATGTAGGCGGCGTCCTTCTCGCCCCGGCTGGCGATCACCTCCTCGCGGATCGCGTCCAGCTCGCGGCCGAGTTCCTCGATCTGCTCCGCGGTCAGGTGGGCGGTGGGGTCGATGGCGGTCAATGTGCTCCTACCGTTCGATGTCGCAGGGGCCCGCCGCGGCGGACACGCAGGTCTGGATGAGGACGCCCGGCTCGGCTTCGGTGATCTCACCGGTGCGCAGGTCGCGTACGGCGCCCGCCTTGAGCGGCGTGACGCAGCCGAAGCAGATGCCCATGCGGCACCCGGACGGCATGAGTACGCCGGCCTCCTCGCCGACGTCCAGCAACGGCGTGGCGCCGTCCGCGTCGACGGTCTTGCCGGTGGTGCTGAACGTGACCTCGCCGCCGTCGCCGTCGCCGGCGACGACGACGCTGGGGCGGAAGCGTTCGGTGTGCAGGCGCTCCGGGACGCCGTGCTCGCGCCAGTGATCTTCGGCGGCGTCGAGCAGGCCCGCGGGCCCGCAAGCCCAGGTCTCGCGCTCGGCCCAGTCGGGCACGAGTTCGCCGAGCCGCGCGATGTCGAGCATGCCGTCCGTGTCGGTGTGCAGCTCGGTGAGCCGCAGCTTCCTGTCCGCGACCAGGTCGTGCAGATCCTTGCGGAAGATCACGTCGTGCGGCCGTGGCGCGGAGTGGACCAGGACGACGTCGTCGAACTCGGTGTCGCGCAGCATGCCCATCACGGGCGTGATGCCGCTGCCGGCCGTCAGGAAGAGCACCTTGGCGGGCTTGGCCTCCGGCAGCACGAAGTCACCGGTCGCCTGGTCGAGCTGGATCAGTGTGCCCGGCTTCGCCCTGCGGACCAGGTGGTTGCTGACCTTGCCGTCCGGGATCGCCTTCACGGTGATCGTGACGCGGCCGTCCCGGCGGTTCGTCGGCGAGGTGAGCGAGTAGGCACGCCACAGTCGCACCCCGTCGACGTCGACCCCGATCCGCACGTACTGACCGGCCGTGTGACCGCGCCAGCCCCGTCCCGGCCTGATCACGATAGTCGCGGCGTCACCCGTCTCGGGGTGCACGGCCTCGATGCGCCCACGCAGGTCAGCGCCCGCACGCAGCGGGCTGACCAGGTCGAGGTAGTCCGACGGCAGCAGCGGCGTCGTCACCATCTCCAGCAGTTTCCACGCCCTGCTGCGGAGGGCTGTACTCGTCATGACCCCAGCTTGCTGCGCTTCAGAGGGTAAAGTCCTGTCCGCAGGACGTGAAAATGATCGGCTGGATTGTTCGCGAGGAACAAAAAGTGGGGCATGCAGTCCGGAGGGCCGGCGAACTGGTCCTGGATGAGACGACGGTCACCGCGCTTCGGGCCGCGCTGAAGACCACCGCCGACGAGGTCGTCCAGGGATCATCGACGAGGTCCCTCCCTATGCCAACGCCCTCTCGGGCAGCATGGGTGGCACCATCCGCCGAGCCGTCCGCACCGCCCTGGGGCACTACCTGGACCTCGCGAGCGGGAACGCCTCAGGCGGCGACGGCGGTGACGCGGCCTACGAGCTGGGCCGCGGCGAGGTCCGTGACGGCCGTTCGATGGACGCCCTGCTCAGCGCCTACCGCGTCGGCGCCCGCGTGGCCTGGCGATGCCTGGCAGCGGGTGCCGTACCCGCAGGTCTGCCCGCTGCCGAGGTCGCCAAGTTCGCCGAGCTGACCTTCGCCTACATCGACGAGCTCTCCGCCGCGAGCGCCGCGGGCCACGCCGACGAACTGGCCGCCCGGGGCCGGGCACACGAGCGTCACCTGGAACAACTGGCCCGCGACCTCCTCGCCGGCGCGAGCCCGGACGTGCTGCTCGTCTCTGCGCAACGGGCCGGGTGGCAGCCGCCGGCTTCGCTGACCGCGGTCCTGCTGCCCGCCGCCCAGGCCCGGCCGGCCTACCGCGCGCTCGACCCGGGCACCCTTGTCCTCGACGATCTGCCGGACGCCTCCGGCGTGCTGCTCGTCCCCGACGCCGACCGAGCACATCTCCTGAGGCAGCTGCCCGACCGCACCGCCGTGGTCGGCCCGGCCCGGCCATGGACGCGCGCGTCCGCCTCGTACGCACGAGCCGTGCGCGCGCGCTCCCTCTCCCCTGATATTCGCGACACCGAGGAACACCTGCCCGAGCTGGTTCTGAGCGCCGACGCGGACGCGTTCGCAGACCTGCGTGCCCGAGCCCTCGCACCGTTGCAGAGCCTGCCTGTCGCGACCGCGCGACGGCTCGAGGAGACGTTGCGGGCGTGGCTGCTGCACCAGGGCAGGCGGAGCGAGATGGCGGCGTCGTTGTTCGTCCACCCCCAGACCGTCCGGTACCGGATGTCGCAACTGCGGGAGCTGTTTCCGGATCTCGGGTCGCCGCACCGGGTCCTTGAACTGACGCTCGCGGTCGGCCTTCGGGTCAGCTGACGCGTTCTTGGGCCGTCCACGACCGCGTCCGCGAGCAGGGCAGTCGCAACTTCCGGCACTGCCTGGATCGTCCGCGCCTGGTACTCCAGCCGCCGTTCTCCATTACCGATGGTCAACGGCTTGCGTGGGGGGAGTTTGGTGGGCTGGGGTGCGGGGCTGTCTTCGCGGACCGTCCCGGGAAGGCCCACGCCGCATGTAGTGACAGTTCCGGGCGTGTGCTTGGTGGCGGCGGCGCCACCTCGACCAGTTCACCGCGACGCGCGCGTGGTGAAGGCCGGCTGTGGGGTTCACCTGCCGGCCGACGACGGACTTCCGCCGGGGTGAGGTCCACGAGGTCGCGTCCGGTTTGGCGATGCTGCGGCGGGCCAGCCGTCGAGGCGTCCCGCCTTCGCGCCGGGGTCGGCGGACGGACGCTGCCACGCTTCGGGCGGGCCCGGGCGATGAGGTGGTAGATGGCGGGCCGTGGACCTGCTGGGACTGTGTTGGTGACGAGCTCAGAGACGACCAGGACCACGTTGTCGCATGCCTCTTCCGAGACTGGGGGCCGCAGACAGCCCAGGAAAGGCCGGGCGCTCGCTCGGGCGTCGCCTGTGGAGGCCGTGGAGGGGGCTGTCGAGACGGTGATGCGCATGGTGTCCGCAGGTGCGATCGGAACCTCGATGCCGAGTGCGCCCATGGGGTCCCTCTGGCTGCTCTGAGCCGTACATGCCGGCCTTGCCCTGTCGACCCTTGTGCCCCGAGTCGGGGTGTTCACCCTGCGGTGTCTGTCCGGTTACCCCGCTGTTCGAGGTCGTTACCTCTTGGTCGAACGTGCGGAAATCTATCTCGGCTGAAGTAGACATTCAGCAGCGTGGTGGTTATGGTTTCTCTCGTAACGCAGAGAGACCGCAGGGCCTGGCAGAGACGAACTGCCGGGCAGCAGTACCCGTAGTTGCAGTGCGCAGGACGGTGCGGTGGTGGAGTGTCGAAGCCAGGGCAGTTGCAGGACGGCGACGGGACTGACGACCGGACCGGGTGGCCCGCAGTGATCAGGGGCCGCCGTGAGCAGTACCGCAGTTGACGCAGTGGCAGTACCCAGTAAGTGCAGTTCGCAGTACCAGCAGTGAGAGCAGTACCCGCGTTACAGCAGTTCGCAGTTCCCGTTTGGTAGTGATTGATCCAGAGGGAAGAACGGAGGAACAAGGCGCCATCAGGATCGCCCGGACGCCACGCGAGTCCGGGTGCCGCAGGGCATCGATAGTGAGGTGGTCTCCGGTCACGCATCCGCGATCCCGCACTCCCGACAGCGTGTCAGTCGGGTCGGCGGAAACAGAAGGCCGGCGCAGTACCAGGGCCGGCAGATGGTGTAGCAGTTCCTTCGGGGCCCGGGAGCCACATGCTCCCGGGCCCCTCCACGCGTTCCGCGGAGAGGTGAAACGACAGCAGCCGCCCCGCCGGCCCGCCCGGCGGTCACTTGGACGACGACGACAATCTGTCCCCGCGTACACGATGGTGCCGAGCAGCTCGGCGGCCCGGCCCTTCGACTACGTGGTCGACCGGGACACCGTCCGGCTGTCCGTCAGCGATGCCATGGGCCACGACGTCGCCGCCTCCTTGCTGGCCACCCTCGTGGTGGGCGCCCTGCGCCGGGTCCGGCGGGCGGGCGAGAGCCTCCAAGAACGGGCCCGACAGGCCGACCTGGCCATGCGCGAGCACGGCCGCGAGGGGTATGTGACCGGTCAGCTGCTGCGGATCAGCCTGCTCGACGGCGCCACCGAGTTCATCAACGCCGGGCACCCCTGGCCGCTGCGGATGCGCGACGGTCCGGAAATCGATTTGCCGTTCGGCATCCTCAGCCGCGTGACTATCGGGTGCAGTCACTGGACCTGCGGCCCGGCGACCGACTGGCGTCTGTCATCCCCGGGAAGCCGAGCGCACCCTCGTCGGGGCGATCGTCGATGTCGGTGACGGGCATCTGGAGGACGACGCGACCGTCATGTGCCTGGACTGGCACGGCACGGCCCCGACCCAGCGGGGCGCCGCCGCCGGCGCCACCCTCACCGACGCCTCACTCCCGGCAACCTCAGGGACCAGTCCCGAACGGTGATCCGCTCAACCGCGCCTCTACGGCGAGAGCTCGGCTGGTTCGGTCTCGTGCATTCGTTCCGTGCGGGGAAAATCTGTGGCCGCTAGGTGAGGATTTGCCGCGCATAAAGCTGAGGGTTTTTATCGCCGGGGACTGAGTAGAATAACCTTACGTGCGGGGGTCGATCCGGCGTGCTACTGTCGATCTCAGTTGCAGTCTTGGTTCGCAAAAATTCAAGCGCTTCCCTTGTGGCGTTCTCGCCCGCCGGATGCGCTCTGTATTTCCGCCGATATTCCGGTCGGGGCAATCATCGCGGCGACTCCGGAACTGCACAGTGCATTCCGGGCACTGCCCCAAAGGAGATCAATATGGCATCTGGCACCGTGAAGTGGTTCAACGCGGAAAAGGGCTTCGGCTTCATCGAGCAGGAGGGCGGCGGCGCTGACGTCTTCGCTCACTACTCGAACATCGCCTCCTCCGGCTTCCGCGAGCTTCAGGAAGGCCAGAAGGTGAACTTCGACGTCACGCAGGGCCAGAAGGGCCCGCAGGCCGAGAACATCGTTCCCGCCTGACGCTGACGCGTATACGTAGCTGGGGCCCGCACCTTGGGGTGCGGGCCCCAGCTCGTTGCTTTTCCCCCTCACACTCCACGTCGCATCCCGACGTTTCAGCGTGAGCGGCGGGCAGCGGCGCCTCGCGCCGACCCGCTCCACCGTCCGGCCCGGCGGATCCGTTCTCACACAGCGCCCGCCCCGCCCCTGTCGCCTGTAAGTCGTCCGCCGCTCACCCGGCCTCCTTGACGCACTGTGCGGCACTATCTCCGCAAGCCCTGTCCGCTCTTCTCGCGGCACGGCTCTGCACCCGTCTTTCTTCGGCCGTTCTCGCGAATACCCGTCATGGGAATTCCTCGATACGTGCCGCATCGAGGAAGGTTCCCCATGGACCGCAGCACTCGCACGAACGACCGCTATTCCCACACCCGCACCGGCGGCCAGAGCGGTTCCCCCCGCACGGGCCGTACCGGCGCTCCCGCCCGTTCCGGCTTCTCCGCCCGTTCGGGCTATGGCGGCCGCCGTCCCGCCGCGGTGCAGGGCGAGTTCGCCCTGCCGAAGACGATCACTCCGGCGCTGCCCGCGGTCGAGGCCTTCGCGGACCTGGACATGCCCGCCCCGCTGCTGGCCGCTCTGGACACCGAAGGGATGAAGGTCCCGTTCCCGATCCAGGGCGCGACCCTGCCCAACACCCTCGCCGGCCGCGATGTCCTGGGCCGCGGCCGCACCGGCTCCGGCAAGACCCTCGCCTTCGGTCTGGCCCTGCTGGCCCGTACGGCGGGGCAGCGAGCCGAGCCCGGGCAGCCGCTGGCCCTCATCCTCGTTCCCACCCGCGAGCTCGCCCAGCAGGTCACTACGGCGCTGACCCCCTACGCCCGCGCGGTGAAGCTGCGCCTGGCGACGGTGGTGGGCGGTATGCCCATCGGCCGCCAGGCCAACGCGCTGAGGAACGCTGCGGAGGTCGTCGTCGCCACCCCCGGCCGGCTGAAGGACCTCATCGACCGTGGTGACTGCCGCCTGAATCAGGTCGCGATCACCGTCCTGGACGAGGCCGACCAGATGGCCGACATGGGCTTCATGCCGCAGGTCACGGCCCTGCTGGACCAGGTACGGCCCGAGGGGCAGCGGATGCTGTTCTCCGCCACCCTGGACCGGAATGTGGACCTGCTGGTCCGCCGCTACCTCACCGACCCCGTCGTCCACTCCGTCGACCCCTCGGCCGGCGCGGTCACGACGATGGAGCACCACGTCCTGCACATCCACGGCGCCGACAAACAGCGGATAGCGACGGAGATCGCGGCGCGCGACGGCCGCGTGATCATGTTCCTCGACACCAAGCACGCAGTCGACCGCCTGACAGAACACCTGCTCAGCAACGGCGTACGGGCCGCCGCGCTGCACGGCGGCAAGTCTCAGCCCCAGCGGACCCGCACCCTGACCCAGTTCAAAACCGGCCACGTCACCGTGCTGGTCGCGACCAACGTCGCCGCGCGCGGCATCCACGTCGACAACCTCGACCTCGTCGTCAACGTCGACCCGCCGACCGACCACAAGGACTACCTGCACCGCGGCGGCCGCACCGCCCGGGCGGGCGAGTCCGGCAGCGTCGTCACCCTGGTCATGTCCCATCAGCGTCGAGAGATGACGCGTCTGATGGCGGCCGCGGGCATCACCGCGCTCACCACCCAGGTCCGCTCCGGCGAGGAAGCCCTGAACCGGATCACCGGCGCCCAGACTCCCTCCGGCATCCCGGTCGTCATCACCACACCGGTCGCCGAACGGCGCGCACGCAGCGCCCCCTCCCGCGGCCGACGCAGCCCCGCCTCCGGCGCCCGGCGCGTAGCGGTGCGACAGTCCGCCTTCGATGCGGCGGCCTGAGAGCCCATTGATTCGGAAACTGACCCACCTCTGCAGGAGGCACGTGTTGACGCTGGTCCAGATGCAGCCCCGCCCGACGAACGCCAATCCCGCGCCCCGTACGGTGGACACCGCGATGGAGGCGGCCGCTCCGCAGGTCTGTGACGACATGACGGTCGAAGTGGCCCTGGCCGTCATGTCCAGTGCCCGCACGGACCTTCTGCTCGTCTGCGACGAGGACGGCCTCTGTAGCGGGCTGGTCACCCAGGCCCAGCTCACCGCCCTCCGGGACACCGCCGCATACACGGACCACGTCCGTCTGCGCGCTGTCCTCGGGGACCGCGGGCCGTTCACCTCGACCAGGACCACGATGGCCGAGGCCCAACACGCCATGCGCTACCGCGGCCTCGACGCCCTGCCCGTCGTCGACGATCAGGGAAGCGCTCTGGGCATCCTCGTGCTCGCACGCTGAACCGCCTCACCGCCTCACCGCGGCGCCACCGCTCCCCGTCCATTTCTCCATGTGAGGCCTCATGCGCTGTGTCATCGCCCGCTTCCCGTTCGAACTCACCAAGAGCGGCGTCTTGGAAACGATGAAGGGCGTCAAGCCTGAGAAGGCCCTCGGAGCGTCGGTGATCGTAGGCCGCCGCACGTACCCGGTCAAGCAGGTCGGGCAGGTGGTCACCCGCCAGGACCGCCGCGATTTCAGTGCTGTCGAAGTCACGCGAGCCATGACCCAGCTCGGCTTCACCTGCCGCGAGCAGCGGGAGGACACGGTCTCCACGCATCACCTCAGACCGCTCCAACAGGCCTCCGCGGTGCTCGGCGTCCCGGTGGCCGTCGCCGCTGAACTCGTCGCGGATCTCGGCAGGATCTGAGGCACCCACGAGTCTGGGCTGCACAGCAACAGCTGTGCAGCCCAGACTCGTGTCGAGCTCGTACCGCGAGGAGGGGGCCGGCGGGGCACGTGGACCGCCGGCAAGATCAGCCCGGCATGCAGCACCTGGTGGTCGACACCGGCGTGTGGGTGTTCGGAAAGAGCATCCTGATCCCGGCCGGCGCCGTCACCGCCATCGACACCGAGGCCGGGACGGTGAAAGTCGCACCGACCCGGGAAGAGATCAATGCCGCTCCCCGGTTCACCACCGACAGCGAAACAGCCGACCACCGCTACCTGTCCGCGGTCGGCAACTCCTACCTCTCACTGCGCCACCCGCTCGCACCGTGACCCGAAGCCGGTCGGCAGCTCGCCCGCCCGGTACAGCGGACGGGCGGGCCTCAGCAGATGGTCGTGGTCAGTGGGCTGCGAGCGCGATGGCGATGTAATGCGTGGTGAAGGCCGCCACAGTCAGGGCGTGAAACACCTCGTGGTAGCCGAACCAGCGGGGTGATGGGTCGGGGCGCTGGAGAGCGTAGACGACCGCGCCCGCGCTGTAGAGGAGCCCGCCGGTCACGATCAAGGTGAGTACGGCCACCCCGCCGCGGTGCAGGAAGTCAGACAAGTAACGCACCGGTGCCCAGCCCAGGGCCAGGTAGCAGGGGGTGTACAGCCAGCGGGGAGCTCCGACCCACAGGACACGGAAGGCGATACCTGCCAGAGCGCCCATCCACACGATCCATAGGAGCACGGATCGCTGGTCAGAGGAGAGGAGGAGCACGGCTAGCGGGGTGCAGGTGCCGGCGATGATCAGAAAGATGTTGGCGTGGTCGAGGCGGCGCAGAACGGCCTCGCCGAGGGGGCCCCACGTGCCGAGGTGGTAGACGGCGCTCGTCCCGAACAGCAGCCAGGCGGTGAAGCCGTACACGGTGCAAGCCAAGGCTGTCTGGGGTGTGCCTGCCTGGCAGATGAGGACGATGCCCGCAGCCAGCGATGCGGGGACCATCCCGGCGTGAAGCCAGCCTCGAAGCTTCGGCTTGATCGGCTCCGCCAGGTCGGCCGCCCGTTCGACCAACTCGGCAACCGGATGGGAGTTCTCGCGTCCGACAACCGTTGGTGCGGACGAAACGCGGCCGGATCGGGCGTCGTCTCGGGACACTGCTTCTCTTCCTGACTCGAACTGCTGGGCATCACTGGCAACCACGTGCTCATGCTAGGAGCCTGCCCGGAGAGGCATTGCCGGAGGTCTGCTGCAGCTCGCCGGGAACTGTCGGGCGCGGCTGCTTCAACCGCCTCATGGTTCCGTCCCCGTTGTCTTCCGCCAAACCGGGGCCGTGGAACTCGTGTAATTCGGCGGGCCATGGGAACGATCAGAGCTTCCGAATGAGCCTCTCCGCTCTCCTACGCTCAAGGACCGCCGATGCTTCCCGAGTTCAGCTCCCACGCGTCCGCCCCCCTTTCCCATCAGCTGGAACAGCGGCTGGGACTGGACCCCCGCCTCGAGGCCGGCCGAATCGACGTGGAGCGTGTCGCGGACATCGCCGTCGTCGCATCGGCTCACTCCGACGGGTACGCGGCCACCGCGCATCTCCTCGGACTCCTGGCCGCGCTCCCCGCTCCCACCGAGGCAGGGGAGCACTTCTGGTCGGACTTGTGGAGGTCTTCGGGGTCCCTCTACCTGCTGCCCGCCAACATCAAGGACCATGTCCTGAGTTCGCTGGCAGGCGAAGGCACTGGTCTGGCCGGACAGATCCTCTCGGCCGTCGACGAGATGACCCCGCCCCAGCGCATCGCAGCGGGGGAGGTCATCGGCCAGGCGCTCTCCGAGTCCGACCACCTCCCCGACCTCAAAACGCAGGTCATCGGCGAGCTATGGCTCCGGGACCTCGAACTCACCGCCTGGCGGGTCCTGCACGCGGACCACAAATCAGCGGATCCGGCACGGCGAGAGGCCTTTCTCGACGCGTGGACGAGTATCTGATCGGCACGCGCCGAAGACAGTCTTAGTCAGCCGTTGTGCAGGCCAGAAGTTTGCCGCCGCGGCTCACCTTCTCTGGCGCGGACTGACGTTGATCTGCTGGGTGGGCCACGGGGAGTCTGTGGCGCCGGCAGGGTGGTGGTGCCCCGAGGGCGACCGACTTCGTCTCGTCCGGCGATGCATGCCTTGGCCGTGGCGAGCTCGTCCCTGTCCGTCGCGGACCGCGCTGACGATCCGTTCGATCAGTGCCTCTGGACGGGTGTCGATCACCGCCGAGGGGTTGATGTGGGTAACTGACGACACTGTCATGCCGTGGGCCGGAGGCTGCGTTCCAGCGCGGCGGCGGTCCGCATCTGTTTCGCCGGTGATTCGCCGTGGTGCGGCAACACCCCTCGGCTGGTGTCGATGCCTGGCGCGAGCAGCATCCACCTTTCTGCAACGCACGCTGCCGCACCCCGGCACCGCCAGCCTGCGCCCGCCCGTGACACGTTGGCGGAAGAATCGTTAAATCAATCGCCGCCGAACACATGCACCCCTCTCCTCCCCGACATTGAAGTGGCGCTGCCGGTGGCGTGCCGGCGCACAGACCCGTTTCGGGCGTGGGGCCCTCCCAAGGGAAAGGGCCCTACGCGGCTTCACGGCTGGGACCCGGACTTCGGCCTTGGCGCGGGGGGCTTGCGCAGGCCGAGGCGGGTTTGCACGTCATAGTTGTCGCCGACCGCGCGGGAGCAGACCCGGTTGAAGCCGCCCACGCTGTGCCCGCGGACGGTCAGTAGGAGGTTGGCCGCCTGGAGGATCTGATCCCTTCGGCCGCGCATCAGGGTGCGGGGGAACGGGTTGGCGTTGTGCACGTAGCGGGCGGCCAGGGTGACGGCGCGGCCCCGCTCGAACTTGATCACGATGGACTCGTTGCCGTGGGCCTCCTGCAGCAGGCGGCAGGCGTCGAAGCAGTCGTAGGCGCGGCGGGCGTGCGCGGCGGCCGTCCGGGCGGTGTCGGAGGTGGGGTCGAGGGGCCTTCCCTCGCCCTGCTCCCACCGCTCCACCACGTCACGTGCCCGGTCCAGGTAGAGCTTGCCCAGGCCGTCCAGCAGCTGGACGCTGGTGAAGTCGGTGAGCAGCAGCTCGCCGACGAACTCCGAGCTGTACTGCCCCATGTCCTGGTCGGCGGGGGTGGCGGGGGCCGGGGAATCCATGTCAGTGGCTGTCTCGGCGGACTCCGGGGCGGCCGGTGCCTCGTTCTCGTTCCCGAGGTAGTCGGTGAAGAGGCTGGAAAGTGAGTTGTCCCCGGAGTCGCCGCCCTTGACAGTGATGCGCACCAGGTCGCTCAGCCGAGAAGGGCTGTGTTCCTCCCCGTAATGGCGGCGGTCCAGGAAACGGCCGATGGTGCCGGCGTAGTCTCCGCCGACCACCGACTCGAACGCTTCGTCGATGGGCTGCCACAGCACCGGCTGGTTGAGCTGCAGCGCGACCCGCGCTCCGAGGACCGCGGCCAGGCTGAAGCGGCTGTCGCGGCCCATGACGGAGTTGAGGTGCTCGTGGGCCGCCGCGAGCCGGTCCTGCGCCTGAGCGGAGCTACGGTTCGTGGCGTACGTGACCTCCGCCAGCATGGCCTCGGCCGCGGACAGCCGGGCCATCCGGCGGACCTCGCCGTTGGGGGCGGTGCGGGCCAGGTGCTCGTAGAGCTCGATCGCCTTCTCGTAGCTCCAAACGTACCGGTGGAAGGCTGCCTCAGCCGAGATCAGCTGCGCGTTGCCGGGCCAGAGGCGGGACGCGTCCTTGAAGAGGGCGAGAACGGGGCTGTTGTCGACGACGGGCACCTTGGTGCGCGGCCCAGGGCCTCTGCCCTCCTTGCGCTGCTGCCGGGCGACGTTGTACTCCAAGATGCCCGTCCAGCGGCGGTATTCGCGCTCCAGCCGGGTCTCCATCACGCACAGCTCGATCGACGGACCGTAGCGGTGGCGGTGGTCCCGCAGCTTGCGGCTGCGCTCGCCGTAGATCCGCTCGATCTCCCGCTGCTGGGTCTCCGGCGGCGCCATCAGCAAGTCCTTGCCGGGTGCCTGGGCGGCGCCACGCAGGCTGCCCTGGGAGGACCAGTCGGAATCCAGGCAGGCCAGGTCGAGCATGCC
Organism: Streptomyces sp. NPDC006326; assembly: GCF_040612915.1. NCBI lineage: Bacteria > Bacillati > Actinomycetota > Actinomycetes > Kitasatosporales > Streptomycetaceae > Streptomyces > Streptomyces sp. NPDC006326. The sequence goes on from NZ_JBEXRC010000015.1 coordinate 58,678, forward strand.
GTGGGGGCGGGAGTGGTCGTTCTCCTGCGACAACCAGCTACGGACGGCCCGGACGCACATCTTGCGGCGCCGCTCCGCCGCCTCGCCGGCCTCACCGGTCCGCGCCGTGGTCCCCCAGATGTCCATGACCTGCCACAGCCACACCGAGTAGGCGAACGGGCTGGGCGCCAGCTCGACGGCGGCCAGGGCACGGTCCGCCGCCCTGGTCTGCCGGGCGCGCGCGGCGCCGTGCTTCTGACTGTCACGCAGGGCGCGCGCCAGGAAGCCGTAGCACTGGGCCAGCGCGCTCAGGACGGCCGCGGTGTCCTGGTCGTGCAGGGAGGGCTGCGGGGCGTCCGGATCGCGCGGGGCGGGCAGTTCGCGGGGGGTGCGGTCGCCGAGATCGTACCGGTCGAGCAGGGGGAGCCGCTCCAGGAGGGTCACCGCCTCTTGGGCACCACGCCGTGTGGTCTCCGGATCCGAGTACCAGGCGTGGACCTTCCGCAGGAAGCGTGCCACGGCCACACAGAGGGTGGGCGGCCAGGTCCGCCGGTCGCCCCAGCACGCGTCCAGGGCGTCCATCACCAGGGAGCGGGTCTCGTCGAGCTCCTCGTCGTCGGTGCTCTGGTGCAGCAGGAGCACGGCCGCATCGAGCAGGCGCATCGACCACAGGGAGAGCGGCTCGTGCTGCTCGTGGGTGATCCGCAGCCCGGCGATCGCGTTCCTCACCACCTGGACCAGCTCCCGGCGGCACTCCGCCGGGTCGGTCAGCAGGCGGCTACGGGCGCGGGAGACACGGCTGTTCATCTGCAGGTGCGCCTGGATGTTGCGCGGGTTGTCGTCCTGCCGGAGCGTCTCGGTCACCAGCAGGTGCACCCGGTCGACGAGGTTCTCGGCCTCATCGAGCCGGTTGGCGTCGATCAGCGCCTCGGCGGTGTTGAGCAGCCAGGAGACGGCCAGGGTGACCCGGCCGGCCTGCCCGGGGCCCCGCTCCAGGGCGCCGTCGTACACCAGGTCGGTGGCCCGCATCCGTACCGCGAGGAGCCGGACCGTCAGGCCGAGCCGCTTGCCGGTGAACTCGAGCGAGGTGTCGACGGAACGCAGCAGGGTGTGCGGGATTTGCCCCGGCCGACAGGCGGCCAGGGCGGTGGCGACCTCCTCGGCGGCCGCCATGAACCTTTCACCCCGCTCGGCGACCGCGCCCTCCAGACGGGCGGCGAAGGTGAGGGTGGCCACCGAGTGGTAGAGCTGGAAGAGCGGGTGGAGCGTGGGGGCGGGGTCCTCGGCCGTGGGCGGGACCGGCTCGGCGGCGGGCGTGGGCCGGGGCTCGGCGGACTTGGTGGGGGTGCCCTCGGTGGTCTCCTCCTGCTCGGGGAGCGGGGCCTCCTTCGAGCCGGGCAGGTACAGCGCGTCACCCTTGGGGGCGACGACCAGATCGCAGACCACTTCGTGCAGCGCCGGCAGCCGCTTCTCGGCGTCGTCCTCGATCCAGCCCAGGGCGGTGCGCAGTCGGGCCTGGAAGACGCTGTCGGCCTGTTCGTCATCCTTGTCAAGCGCGGTGGCGGCGGTGGGGAAGAGGACGCTCGCCGCAGCGGCGAGGCGGCGGTCGAGATCGCCAGTCTCGGTCAGCCCCGGTGGGATCAGGAGCTTCACGCGTTTCCGGGCGAGCACAGGACGTGTGAACGGATCATAGTCGGGGCCGGTGAGCGCCGTCAGGAGCAAGGTCCTCAGGGCATGTTCGCTCGCCTGGCCGATGGTGAGGGAGCCCGAGGTGTCGGCGGACAGAACCCGGGAGTCCAAGAGCATCTTCAGGATCCTGCTCGGGAAGGCGACCGCCGGGTCCTCCAGCACCTGGCGAGGCAGTGACAGCCGGTCGGCGAGGCTCCACACCGCGAGCAGGGCGAGCGGTTCCGGCGTGACCGGCTGCTCGCCGGGCGGAGCGAAGGAGCAGCCCAGTTCCGAGAGGATGAGGGCCAGGTTCGGGGTGGTGCCCTCCACCAGTGCGGTGGCCACGGTCTCCGGGTCGGGAGTCGGGGTGCCGGATGCGGATCCGGTGACGGAATCCTTTGTGGTGCGGTACCCGTTGGCGCCGCGGTAGAGCTCACCCGGCAGCCGCAGCCGTCCATCCTCGATATGACGGAGAACGCTCGCGCCGTCAACGGTGACCTGCTCCGAGGCCAGGAGCTTGGTGAGGAATTCGCCTGCCTCGTCGTCCGTCAGCTCGGCCAGCGGAATCGGGGCCTTCTGGGTCAGTTGTTGCTCTCCCTCGACCTCGACGGGCACCCGCGAGATGACGATGTTCGCCGTGTCGCGGAAATAGGGGTGGGCGAGGAGCCCGTCGAGTTCGTCGCTGATTCGCTCGGAGTCGTAGCCGAGGCGGCCGCAGTCGATGACCAGGAGCAGGGTGTGGCCGCGGGCGTGCTCCCGCAACCGGTCGATGACCAGTTGACGACGCGGGTCGGCGGCCCCGGCCGCAGCGTGGTCGACGTCCTGCAGGCTGACCTGGAGCGCATCGGCGAGAGCACCGAGGACCGGGGACTCGGCGCTGGGGTTGGGGATGATCATCTCCATCAGCAGCCAGGGCTGTCCGGGCGGTGCGGCCTCCTCGATGCCGGGCGAAGAGAGTAACTGGCGGACGAACGCCGACTTGCCCGCGTACCGCGGACCGTGCACGGGCAGCACCACCCGCTGTCCGAACCTCCGGCGGGCATCGTCGAGTTCCAGGTCCCGTCCTGTGAAGTCCGGCACGGCGGTGGGCCACGCGCGGAAGCCGTCCGGGCGCGGAACCGCCGCCGAGCCCTGCGCGGAGCCTGGCCGGCCGGCCGGAGACGTGTAGACGTGCGGGACGGGCGGCGGCGCCACGTGCCTGCGGTTGCGAAGCCAGGGGCGGTCCGCCCAGGTGGCGGCGGACTGCTGGGGCTGCTGGAGGGTGGCGCCGTCGGCGTCGGGGGAGTCCTTCAGAATGCCGCCGACCGTGTCGAAGACCCACTGGGCGGACAGGCTCGGACGGTTCTCCGCGACCCCTTCGAGAGCGGTGAGCAGCGCGCCGGTGAAGAAGGTGGTCTCCTTGCCGGAGTCGCCGAGTGCCGTCTGGTACTTCGCGGAGGCGGACATCACGAACCAGCCCCGCTCGGCGTCGGCGTTCGATGCCTCAGCCGGCACGGATTCGATGGCGCCGCCGGAGAAGCAGCAGTCCAGGATGAGGAGTTTGCGTTCGGCCCGCAGTTCCTGCTCGGCGACGGTACGGAATATGTCGGGGACCGACACCATGGAGTTCTGCGGGGCCAGCACGTCGCCGGTGTCGTGCGGTGCCAGATAGAGCGTCTCGGTGCGGCGGTCGTAGTGGCCGTGGCCCGCGAAGTAGAGGACGTAGAGCCCGTCCGGCTTGCTGATCATGTAACTGGCGCCGATGGCATCCAGCATCTCGGCGCGGGTCATGTCCTTCTTGGCGTTCAGCCGCAGGCCACCCAGACCCCAGACGGCGGTGTCCGCGAACAGCTGCCCCAGCCGCTCGATGTTGGTGGCCGCGGCGGGCACCGGGGCGAACTGGCTCCGGGGGTAGGTAACACCACCGAGGAGCAGAGCGCTGGACAGGGAGGGAGTGACCTTCTCCTCGTCCGGATTTCCCTGGACCCTGCTCACTGCAGTTCCTTCAGGGCGGCGGCGACGTCCTTCGGCTCCCCCTCCACGGTGAGTTCGGTGCGGCGGGTACCGTCCGGGAGATCCGTCCGGACCACCTCGAACTTGAGCCCGCCGCGCCGCGGGCCGCGCAGGCGGTCGGTCACGTACTGCTGGAGGATCGCGAGCACCACCGGCAGCGCGACGTTCTCCCCAAGGAACTGCAGAACCTCGACGGCGCCCAGAGCGCCCTGCTCGACCCCGCCGGTGGTGCGGACCGTGCGCACGCCCTGATGCCTCAGGTCGTCCTTCACCGCCCGTTCCAGAGTGCCCAGTTCGTCGGCCAGACCGCCCTCGATACTCAGAAGAATGCGCATGAACTTCCCCCTACGTGCTGGCCCGGGGCGACTGGGATCGTCGTGACGGACCCGCCCCCTGCCGGTGTGCGAAGTCTCCTTCGCATCATAGGTGATGAGGGGTCAGGTAACGTCCGTGCCGACAGGAGGTTCCCCGGGCGGCAGGGGGCCGGGCTGCCATCCCCGGGTGCTGCCTGGGAGGGGCAGCCGGTGTGCCCCTCGGCGAGGTAGGCACGGCCAGGATCCGAGCCAGGTGCTCGCGCAGGTGGACGTCGGGGGAGAAGCCCAGCGAGCTCACGCGCTTCCAGACCCTCCTGTGCTGCCCGATCTGTCCCGCACCCCTGTAACCAGTCAGGTCTTCATACCCGGCGCCACCACGCTGTCCGTCTCCTGCAACGGGATTCCTCTACATCGCCGCCAGCCTCCGCCGGCGGATGGTGCTGGCCATCCAGCGCGGGTGCGTCTCGGGGAGTGCCATTCTGATCCAGGACGCCTGACCTGCGCGTCGGGGGGCCGGTGCGTGGGGGTCAGCCCGGGAAGCCCAGGGCCTTGAGGTAGGTGAGGCGGGCGGTTATGGCTGCCGAGAAGTGGCGCCAGTCGAGCTTGGTGACGGGTTCGTGCGGCTTCGGGTCGGCGGGGGACGAGGTGATGTAGCAGGCCGCGTCGTAGAGGCGCTCGGACAGGAGCCGCTGGCAGAAGACGCCGAAGCGCTCCTGGTACGACATGCCGTGCCAGATCCCCTCCACCGGCAGGGCGCCGCGGGACGGCTTGACCGGCCTGCGGGAGCCCGGCTCGTCCTGCATGATGAAGAAGTAGCCGAGCCAGGGTTCCTCGCCCGGGTACAGCTCGGCCAGGGCCGCGTGGCGCAGGTCGACGGCGCTGCCCAGTGCTTCCTCGACGCGGTTGTTGTAGTTGTTGCCGAACGACGGGCCGCCGAGGGCCTTCAGCTCGAAGGCGGCGACGAGGGTGTCCTGGTGGACGACGACGAGGTCCCACTGCTTCTGCGGCCGGTAGTAGCCGGGCAGTTCGAGGCCCTGGGACTTGGTGACGCGGATGCTTTCCGGCGGGTAGCCGGCGTCGAGGAAGAACTTCGACAGCAGGACGGCGATGGAGTCGAAGTGCTTGCCGCCGCGTACGGAACCTGCCGTGCCTGCACCCACGGCGGCCCTGATCGCCGACTGCTCCCTCTGGAGGTCCCTGGCCCCCCAGTACGCCGCGATGGCGTCCTCGAAGTCCTGGCGGGTGACCGTCACGATCCGTCCTCCTAGTCAGGCAGCTCGGCGAGCCCGTAGACACGCAAGGCGGCCTCGGTGGCAGCCTCCACGTCCCGCTCGGCGAAGGCCTCGGCCAGAGCGGCCCGGTCGCTCTCGCCGATGGACCCCGGGTCCGGGACGCGGATCTTCCGGAGGTACTGCGCCTGGAAGCGGAGGGTGCCCCCACGCATCTTGACCGCGTACGCCTCCACGAATGCCTCCGCGACCTTGGACAGCAACAGGCCACCGAGTACGCGCATGTCCCAGACGTCCGAGACGATGAAGTACAGGTTGTGGTGAGGGTACAGGCCACCCTCGTCGAGGACCGGATGGATCCTCAGCTTCATGTCCGGGAACAGCAGTTTGTGGCGACGGGTCAGTTGGTGGTCGACCTTGTCGATGGTCTTGTACCAGCGGTGCGGCTGTTTGACCGCGACGTAGCGCTTGCGCAGGGCCTCACCGTGCCGGCGGAAGTAGGCGGCCAGGCGCGGATAGGCATCGAGATCGACCAGTTCGCCGCCGGCCGTCCACGGGTTGACCAGGCGGGTGCCGTCCCAGTCGATCGTTCCGCTGGTGGTGTCGCGGACCATGGCCATGGGGAGCAGCCGGTCCTCCTCGACCAGGTCCTCGTCCCTGGTGAGGAAGATCTTGTCGGCGCCGGTGGCGATGCCGATGCCGACCTTGGTTCCCGTCCGGGTGTCCTCCAGGGGCCGGAAGCGTTCGGTGAGGTCCTCGAGGACGGCGAGCCTCGCCGGTGAGGCGGCCGGCCAGGAGTCCTCCTCCGGGAACCACTGGGGCATGCGGGCAGCCTGGAAGGAATCCGTGGTGACCGCCGGCTGCCGCCCGTCCGCGTACCAGTGGGCGAAGTCCCGCGCCTGCTCCGCCCCGAAGGACCGGTTCGCGTCCGCGACCACCGCTGTGGCCTGGGGCCCGTTCGAGATGACGGTGATCGCGGGATAGGCCGCAACCTGATCGTCGAAGGCGTCGACGTCGTGCATGACGAGGGCGAGGTCCATGCTGAAGTGCCCGGTCACCAGCTGCCGCAGCCGCCGGCCGTACTGGTTCCGCATCCAGCGGTCGGCGCAGATGAAGCCCAGCCGGCCGCCCCGGTTGAGGCTGCGCAGGGCCACCTCGTAGAACCCGATGTAGATGTCGGCGCGGCCACCCATCGTCGAACAGGCGCGGCGGTACGCCGCCATCCGGTCGTCGGGTACGTCTTCGAGCCGGATGTACGGAGGGTTGCCGACGACGTAGTCGGCGCGGTGCTCGGCGTCAGGCTGCAGCAGGTAGTCGCCCTGCTGCACCCATGCGGTGGCGATCCTCTGCGCATGCTCCGGCTCCCAGCCCTCTTGCTTCAGTGTCGCCGTGACCAGCGCCCGGCTGTCTTCCACATTGCGGCTCAGCAGATCGAAGGCGCGGACGGCGTCGACCGCATCCGTGACGGGGCGCCGGTGCGCCCGGCACGACGCACTGATCCGGGACGCGATGACGGTCAGGAACGCGCCACCGCCACACGCCGGCTCCACGAGCCTCAGATCGCAGAGGTCCTTGTCCGAGGTGTAGCCGAGGAGATCCAGGATGAGCTCGACCACCCAGGCACGCGTGAACACCTCGCCGTGTTCCACGGCCTCCTGGAGAGACGCGGGAAAGGAGAGGTCGTCGGTGCTGAACAGCGCGAGGTTTGCCACTGAAGGACAGTACCGCTCCTCCCTCATCAGCCCTGATGCCCTCCACACGGCGTGGTCGTTCGCTCACGCGATGGTGTCGGCCCCTGGTGTTCGGCTGCCTGATCCGCCGGGTGCGCCGGCGCGGCCGGGGCGAGGTGCGCTGTACAAGCGGTTCTTTAGAGGGGCGGTCGAGGATCGGTCGGGTTCTGTTAGCGGCGCGAGGGGGACGCGATGCCGGAGTTGACCGATGTGTTCGAACTGCCTTCCTTCACCGAGGCCCTGCGTGAGCAGGCGGGACGGCTGGGGGAGGCCGTTGCGCACGTCGAGATCGGGGAGCGGGCGGGGAGTTCACCGCGCCGGCTGACCTACGGCGAGCTGGACCGGCAGGCGCGCAGGATCGCCTCCCTGCTGCAAGAACGCGGGGCCGGGGGTGCGCCCGTGCTGCTGTTGTACGGCTCCACCACCGACTTCCTCACCGCCTACGCGGGCTGCCTGTACGCGGGGGCCGTCGCCGTGCCCGCGCCGTTGCCCGGGGCGGGGCCGCGGGGGCGGCGCAGCGACCGGGTCAGTGCGGTGCTCCGGGACACCGGCGCACGGTGGGTGCTGACCGAGGCCGCCGCCGCGCCGGAGGTGTCCCGGTGGCTCGCCGACTCGCTGACCGAGGGGGTGTCCTGCCTGGCCACCGACCTGCCCGGGCTGGGCGACGCCGAGGCCTGGCGGCCGGTGCGCACCAGACCGGAGGACCTGGCCTTCCTCCAGTACACCTCCGGGTCGGTCTCCGATCCGCGCGGGGTGATGGTCAGCCACCGGAACGTGATGGACAACCAGCGGCTGCTGCGGCAGGTGCTGCGGACCACCGCCGAGGACCGGTTCGGCAGCTGGCTCCCGCACTTCCACGACATGGGTTTCATCGCCCACCTGCTGCACCCCCTCCTGCTCGGCAGCTTCTCCGTCCAGATGTCCGCCACCGCCTTCGTGAAGCGTCCGCTGCGCTGGCTCCAGGCGATCGAGGAGTACGGGGTGAGCGTGGGCGGCGGGCCCAACTTCTGCTACGACCTGTGCGTCGAGCGGATCTCCGACGAGGACGTCGCCCGGCTCGACCTCTCCCGCTGGCGCCTCGCCCTCAACGGGGCCGAGCCGGTGCGCGCGAGCACCATGGACGCCTTCACCCGCCGCTTCGCCCCCGCCGGGCTGCGTGCCGAGGCGCCCTACCCCTGCTACGGGCTGGCCGAGGCGACCCTGCTGGTCTCCGCCGGGGCCCCCGGGGCGCTCTACACGGCGAGCGCCGTCGATGCGGCCGCCCTGGACGAGGGCCGGTTCGCCCCCGCGGGTCCGGTGCCGTCCGCGTACGCGCGCACGCTGACCGCCTGCGGCCCCGCCACCGGGTACGACCTGCGGATCGTCGACCCCGAGAGCCGCAGCGAGCTGCCGCCCGGCGCCGTCGGCGAGATCTGGCTGCGCGGCGACAGCGTCGCCCGGGGCTACTGGCGGCGCCCCGCCGAGACCGAGCGCACCTTCCGGGCCACGCTCGCCACCGGCGAGACCGGTTTCCTGCGCACCGGCGACCTCGGCGCCCTGGAGGACGGGCGGCTGTACGTCACCGGCCGGCTCAAGGAGCTGATCATCCTCAGCGGCCGCAACATCTACCCGCAGGACGTCGAGTGGACCGTGCGCGGTACGGCCCCCGCCCTCGGCGGCGGCGTCGGCGCGGCCTTCTCCGTGGACACCGGGGGCTCCGAGCAGCTCGTCGTCGTCCACGAGGTCAGGGCGTCCGACAGCGACGCCGCCGGCCTGCGGACGCTGGTGCGGCGGATCCAGGACCGGGTCGCGGCGGAGTTCGGCATTCCCGTGGGCAATGTGCTGCTGGTCCGGGCCGGGGCCATCGCCCGTACGACGAGCGGCAAGATCCAGCGCACCCTGATGCGGACGCTCTTCCTCCAGGGCGCGCTGCACGCCGACCACGAGGTGCTCGACCCCGCCGTGGCCGCCCTGGTCCGCTCCCGCGGCGCGGCGCTCGGCGAGGACCTGCTGCGGCCGGAGCCCGCGGGGGGCGGCGGCCGGTGGTGAACCGCCTGCTCGCCCGCGCCGACCGGGCCGTCCCCGCTCCGGCCCGTACCCCCGCCGCCGACCCCGCCCCCGCTCCGGCCCGTACCCCCGCCCCGGCCGGGCTTCCCGCCCGGGCCCGGGCGGCCGGGCTGGAGGCGGCCTTCGGCGACCCCGGGGACCCGGCCAACCCCCTCGGGTACGCCCGGCTGGTCGCCGCCGACCGGGCCGCCGAGCGCTTCACCCCCGGCGAGGAACTGCTCGACGCGCACCGGGTGTCCGCCGAGTTCGTGCCCGTCTCCCTCGGGGGGCGCCTCGCCTCGTACGAGGACCTCGTCGCCGTCCTGCGGCCGGTCTTCCGCCGGGACGTGGGCCTCGGCATGGGCTACGGGGTCATGAGCTGGATGGCCGCCTCCGACGTGTGGATGGCGGGCACCGAGCAGCAGCGCACCCAGCTGGCCGCGCTGCTCCTGGATGGCGGCAAGGCCGCCATCGCCCAGCACGAGACCGCGCACAGCAACGACTACGTACGCAGCCAGGTCTCGGCCCGCCCCGGCCCGGACGGCGGACTGCTGCTCGGCGGGGCCAAACCCGTCATCAACAACCTCGAACGGGCCCGTGCGCTGGTGCTGTTCTGCCGCACCGACCCGGAACCCGGGAGCGGCAGCCACTCGGCGCTGCTGCTCGACCCGGCCGCCCTCCCCGCGGACCGGGTCACCCTGCTGCCCCGCCACCTCGCCGTGGGCCTGCGCGGCTGCCGGTTCGCCGGGGTGGAGTTCGACTCCTGCCCGGTGCCCTCCTCCGCGCTGCTCGGCCCGCTCGGCAGCGGGGTCACCACCGCGCTGCGCTCCTTCCAGCTCAGCCGTACGGTCATCTCCGCCCTCGCGGTCGGAGCCGTCGACACCGTGCTGCGTACGGCCGTCGGCTTCCAGGCACAGCGCTCCATGGCCTTCAGCACGCACGGACCGGACACCGACCGGGCCTTCGCCGCCACCACCGGCGCCTTCGTCAACCTGCTGCTCTACGACAGCCTCGCGGTGGTGGCGCTGCGTGCGCTGCACCTGCTGCCCGAGCAGACCAGCGTCTACTCGGCCGCGCTCAAGTACCTGCTGCCCAAGGTGCTCACCGAGACGATGTACGACCTCTCGACGGTGCTCGGCTCGGCCATCTACACCTGCGAGGGCACGCTCGGCATCTTCCAGAAGCACGTCCGGGACGTACCGGTGCTCAGTCTCGGCCACGCCGGCTCCGCCGCCTGCCAGGCCACGGTCATCCCGCAGCTGTCCCGGCTCGCCGGGGACTCCTGGTTCCGGGAGGCGGAGCCGCCCGCGGCGCTGTTCCGGCCCTGGGACCCGCTGCCGCCGCTGCCGTCCGCCGGCCTGCTCAGCCTTGCCTCGGGCCGGGACGCCCTCAGCGCCTGCCTGCCGCTGATCGGCGCCGACATCACCGGCACCGACCCCGCCGTCCAGGCGCTGGCCGGGCTGGCCGGCGTACTCACCGGGGAGCTGCGCGACCTGCGCGACCGGGTCCGGGCCGCCGACCGCGACGGCTCCCGCCCCCTGCCCACCGCGGCCGGCTTCGCGCTGGTCGACCGGTACGCGCTGCTGCTGGCCGCGGCCGCCGTGGTCGGGGTCTGGCGGCACGCGGCCGACGGCGGGGACCCCTTCCTCGCCGACGCGTCCTGGGCGGCGGCCGCCCTGCACCGGGTGGCGCGGCGGCTGGGCGCACGGGTGCCCGCCCTGCCGCCCGGCTGCGAGGCCCGGATCCGGCACGAGACGCAGATCAGATACGGCGCCCAACACAGCTACGACCTCTACAACACACCCGTGTGCGGCTGACCGCCGGCCCCGGCGCCGTGCGTACGCCGCCGCACACCGAAGGAGTGCACGCGATGACCGCCCCCACCCCCTTTTCCCCCGCCTGGCTGCTGGACCGGGTCGCCCTGTACCTGCGCCGGCCGGCGTCCACCATCGACCCCGCCGTGTCGCTGGCCGAGTACGGCATGGACTCGGTGATGGCCCTGAGCCTCTGCGGCGACCTGGAGGACGAGTTCGGCCTGGAAGCCGAACCGACCCTGCTGTGGGACCACCCGACCGTGGAGAGCCTGCTCGCCCACCTGCTCACGGTGCTGCCGGGCCACGGTGCCCCGGCCGCGGCCGCCGCCAGGACCGCGTCCGCGATGGCGGCGTCCGACGGGCGGTACCGGTGAGGGGCGGCATCGCGGTGGTCGGCATCGACTGCCTCTTCCCGGGCGCGCACGGCACCGACGCCTACTGGGAGCTGCTGCTGCGCTCCGGTGACGCGATCGGCGAGGTGCCGGACGAGCGGTGGAGCGCCGCCGACTTCCCGGCCGTCTCGCGGGGCGGCTTCGCGGAGGGCACCGACAGCTTCGACCACGCCTTCTTCTCCGTCTCGCCGCGCGAGGCCGCCGCCATGGACCCGCACCAGCGGATGCTGCTCCAGTGCGCGTGGCGGGCGGTCGAGGACTCCGGTACGGCGCCCCCGGAGCTGGCCGGCACCGACACGGGGGTCTTCGTCGGGATGATGGGCGGCGAGTGGGGCCGCCTGACCATGGCCGACCACCGCCGGGTCACCCCGCAGCTCGGAGCGGGCGGCAGCGCCGGGATGACCGCGAACAGGGTGTCGTACCACCTCAACCTGGCGGGGCCCTCGCTCACCGTCGACACCGCCTGCTCGTCCTCGCTGGTCGCCGTCCACCTGGCGGTCAATTCGCTGCTGTCGGGCGAGACGTCGACGGCCCTCGCGGCGGGCGTCAACCTGGTCCTGTCGCCGTCCCTGGGGCTGGTCTACGAGCAGCTCGGGCTGGCCGCGCCCGACGGCCGCTGCAAGCCCTTCAGCGCCGAGGCCGACGGCATCGGGCGCAGCGACGGCGTCGCGGTCGTGGTGCTGCGCCGGCTGGAGGACGCGCTGGCGGACGGCAGCCGGGTGTACGCCGTGATCCGCGGTACGGCGGTCAACCAGGACGGGCGCAGCAACGGGGTGACCGCCCCCAGCCGGTGGGCCCAGCAGAAGGTGCTGGAGGCCGCGTACCGCCGGGCCGGTGTCACCGCCGACCAGGTGCGGTTCGTCGAGGCCCACGGCACCGGGACGGTGCTGGGCGACGCCATCGAGTGCGCGGCGCTCGGCGCGGTGCACGGCGTGGACCGCAGTGAGCCGTGCGCGCTCGGGTCGGTCAAGGGCAACGTGGGCCACACCGAGGGCGCGGCGGGACTCGCCGGGCTGATCAAGACGGCGCTCGCGCTGCACCACCGCCTCGTGCCGGCCAGCCGCTTCGCGGACCGGGAGAATCCCCGGCTGCGGCTCGCCGAGCGCGGGCTGCGGCTGCTCAAGTCCCCGCTGCGGCTGCCGCGCGGGGAGACCGTTGCGGGCGTCAGCAGCTTCGGGATGGGCGGGACCAACGTGCACGCGGTGCTCGCGACGGCGCCCCGCCCCTTCGGGGCGGGCGCTCCCGCCCACGGCCGCGGCAGTGCTGCGGGTGGCGCGGGCGGGGCGCCGGCCCGGGGGCGGGCGTCCGGCCGTGCCGAGGCTGCCGCCGGGGTGTTCACCCTGACCGCGGACAGCCCCGAGGGGCTGCGCCGCAACCTGGCCGTGCAGGCCGCCGCGGTGGCCGCCCGGCCGCGCGGCGCGGCCGCCGCCCTGTGCCGGTCCAGCAACCGGGTCAAGACCGGGCTGCCGTACCGCTTCGCCACCACCGCCCGGGACACCGGCGAACTCGCCGCCGCACTGCGGCGGGCCGCCGAGGCCGGCCCGGACGCCGTCGTCGGGACCCGCCGGGCCCCCTCCTGGTCCCGGCCGGCCGTCGCCTTCCTCTTCACCGGCCAGGGCAGCGAGTACGCGGGGATGACCGCGGGCCTCTACCGGGAGTCGGCCGCCTACCGGCGCCACCTCGACGAGGCCGACGCGGCGCTCGGCGCGCACACCGGCTTCTCCGTACGGGAGCTGCTGCTCGGCGCCGATCCGCGGGTGGGGCGGACCGGATGCGCCCAGCCCGCCCTGTTCGCCGTCGGGTACGCGCTGGCCGCCACCCTCGACGGGCTCGGGGTGCGGCCCGTGGGCGTACTGGGCCACAGCGTCGGCGAGTTCGCGGCGGCGGTGACCGCCGGGGCGCTCACCTTGGCGGAGGCGGCCGAGCTGGTCGCCGTCCGGGGGGCGCTCATGGACGAACTCCCGGCGGGCGGCGGCATGCTGGCCGTCCGTGCCGGACGGGACCGGGTTGCCGCGCTGCTCGCCGCCGAGCCGGAGGCCGCGCTCGCCGCCGTCAACGGTCCCGGCGACGTCACCCTGTCGGGGCCGGCCGCCGTGCTGGACCGGATCGAACGGGCGCTGCTCGCGGACCAGGTGCGGGTCCGCCGCCTGGACGTCGCCCTCGCCTTCCACTCGCCCGCGCTGGAGCCGGTCCTCGACCGGCTCAGGGAGCGCGCCGAGCGGATCGCCGCGGTGCGCCCGCAGGTGCCCTTCGCCTCCACCCGGTACGGCCGGATGCTGCGCGAGGAGCCGCTGGACGGCGCCTACTGGGCCGGACAGGCCGCCGAACCGGTCCTGTTCGCCGACGCGCTCGAAGCACTCGTACGGGAGACCGCGCCGACGCACCTGCTGGAACTCGGGCCGCGCCCGCAGCTGCTGCCGCTGGCCGGCCGGGCCGACGCGGCCCACGGGCGGGACTTCCTGCACCCCTGCCCGGGGCCCGAGTCGGGCGGCCGGGAGCTGGCCGAGGTGGCCGCGGCGCTGTACCGGGCGGGCCTCGACCCCGACTGGTCGGCCCTGTACGAGCCCGGGGACCGCAGGGACGAGCCGCTGGCGCCGTACGTCTTCAGCACCGGGAGCCGGTTCCGCAACGGCCGCCGGGCGGACCCGACGGCGACGACCCCGGCCGGTACGGCGGTCCCGGCGGTCCCGGCGGTCCCGGCGGTCCCGGCAGTCCCGGCGGTCCCGGCGCCCGCCATGGCCTCCGCGGCGGCCCTCGCGGCGGCCCCGGAGGGGAACCGCGCGGACCGGGAGGTCCTGGCAGCCGTGATCGCCGCCGTGACGGAGGTCGGCGGCTACCCGGCCGGGGAGATCGGGCCCGCCGTCCGGTTCTACGAGGACCTCGGCTTCGACTCCGTCATGATCATGCAGCTCAAGGACCGGATCGAGGCGCGGCTGCCCCGACTGGGCGAGGTGTCCGTCCCGCACATGCTGCCGGCCCTGCGCTCGGTCGCCTCCCTCGCAGACCACCTCGGCCACCAGCTCACCGCGAAGGCGGTCCCGGCCGCATGAAGGAGCACACCCTGCACCCCACCACCGCATTCATCGCCGCCACTGGCAGCGCCCTGCCCGGGCCGCCCGTCTCCAACAGCACCCTCGGCCGGGCCCTCGGCGTCAGCGACGAGTGGATCGACGTGTTCGTGGGCACCCGGACCCGGCACTTCGCCCGGGACCTCGCCACCGGCGAGGTCCGCGCCACCCTGGCCGACCTGTGCGCCGAGGCGGGCGCCCAGGCGCTCGCCGCCGCGGGCCTGGACGCCGCGGACATCGAGTTCCTGGTCCTGGCCACCGCCACCCCCGACCACCTGCTGCCCACCACGGCCGCGCAGGTCGCCGACCGGCTCGGGCTCGACCACCTGCCGGTCTACCAGCTGCAGTCCGGCTGCTCCGGGGCGCTCCAGGCGGTGGAGCTCGGCGCGGCGCTGCTCGGCGCCGGCGCCGGTGCGGGACTGGTGATCGGCGGGGACGTCACCCACCGACACCTCGACCTGCGGCCCGGTGCGGGCCGGCTTCCCGGCCGGGAGCTCGTCAACTACGTCCTCTTCGGGGACGGCGCCGGTGCGGCCGTGCTGACGGCGGAGCCGGCCGGCGAGCGGGTGGCCGTACGGCGCGTGGTCCACCGGCTCACCGGCCTCGGCCGGGAACCCGGACAGCTCCTGGACTGGTACGGCACCAGCGACCGGGACTCGGACCGGCCGATGCTGGCCGAGGACTACAAGGCGATCGAGGAGCAGGTGCCGGACATGGCGGCGGAGCTGCTGTGGGCACTACTGGACGAGACCGGCTGGCGGCCCGAGGAGGTCCACTACCTGCTGCCGCCGCAGCTCTCCCGGCGGATGACCGAACGGATCGCGCAGCGGCTGGCCCTGCCGTCCGCGCGGGAGATCAGCTGCGTCGCCGACACCGGGAACACCGGGAACGCCCTGCCCTTCCTGCAGATCGAGGGACTGCTCGACCACATGGTGCAGGGCGAACGGGCGCTGGTCCTGTCCATCGAGTCCAGCAAATGGATCAAGGCCGGACTCGGCCTGGAAAGGGTCTGAGGCGGCCGTGGGAACAGGGGTGAGGAGCACTGCGGTGTCCGAGGCGGCGCCGGTGGCAGCGACGGCCCGGACGGGAGTGACGGCGAGGACGGGAGTACTGGACCGGCTGCGCGCCCTGCGCGCCGAGGACAGGCTGGAGGAGGAGTACGACACGGTCGCCGCCCTGCTGGCCCGGGACGAGGCGGAGGACGATCCGGCCCTGCTGCGCCGGGTCGGGCGGTTGCTGGCCGGGGTGGACCGGCAGCGCGTACGGGATCTGCACCCCGGCACCCCCGTGGTGACGGTCGGAATCACCGGGCAGTCCACCGTCGCACCCGTGGTGGACCCGCTGACGGCCGAATTCGCCCGGCACGGGATGCTGTTGAACCCGGTCCTGGGGGACCACGGGGCCTACGTCCAGGACCTCGCCGGGGCCGGCGGCCCGTTCGGCGCCGCGGAACTGGTCCTGTGCCTGCTCGACGACGAGACCGTCTTCGGCCGCGTGCCCCCCGTATGGCGGCCGCAGGACGTGGAACGCGCCGCGGGGGAGGCCCTGGAGCTGCTCGCCGCACTGGCCGCCGGGCACGCGGCCGCGGGCCGGGGCACCCTGGTCCTCAACACCGTCCCGCTGCCCCGGGAGCGCAGCCACCAGCTGATCGACCACCGCTCGCGGGCCGAACTCGGAGCGGTGTGGCGCGAGTTCAACAGCAGACTGCTGCGGCTCGGTACGCGCTGCGCCGGCCTGGTGGTGCTCGACCTCGACCCGCTGATCGCCGAGGGCGGACCGGTGCGCGACGTGCGCCTCGCCCACTACGCCCGGGCCCGCCTGGGCGCACCCCTGCTGGCCTCGGTCGCCCGGGAAGCCGCCCACCTGGCCCGGGCCCGGCACGGGCTGACGCGCAAGTGCCTGGTGCTCGACCTCGACCACACCCTGTGGGACGGGGTGCTCGCCGAGGGCGGGGCGGACGGCATCGCCGCGGCGGGCGAGGGCCGCCCCGCGGCCTTCGGGGCGTTCCAGCAGGTGATCGCCCAGCTCGCCGCGCAAGGCGTCCTGCTCGCCGTCAGCAGCAAGAACGACCGCCGGGAGGTGGTGGACGCGCTCTCCGGCCACCCCGACCTGGTCCTGCGCGAGGGGGACTTCGCGGAGATCCGCGCCGACTGGGAGCCGAAGGACACCCATGTGCGGGACATCGCCGGCCGGCTGGGCATCGGCACCGGCGCACTGGTCTTCGTCGACGACTCCTCGGCCGAGTGCGCACGGGTCCGGGCCGCGGTGCCGGAGGCCGCCGTGGTCCGCCTCGACGACGAGCCGGCCCTGCACATCACCCGCCTGCTGCGCGACGGCTGGTTCGACACACCGACCCTCACCGAGGACGACCGGGACCGGGCCGGTCGGTACCGAGCCGAATCGCAGCGCGCCGCAGCCCGCCGACAGGCCGCAACGGCGGAGGGGTTCCTGCGGGACCTCGGCATCACCGTGGACCTCGGCCGGCCCGCACCGCACGCATGGGCCCGTGTCGCCCAACTCACGCAGCGCACAAATCGGTTCAACCTGACCGGACTGCGGCTGACCGAGCAGGAGGTGGCGTCGGCCGCGGCCGGGACCGGCGGCCGGATGCTGCTGGCCGCCCGCTCGGCCGACCGGTTCGGCGAGCACGGCACGGTGGGAGCGGTGCTGGCGCGGCGGGCCGGGGAAGCGCTGGAGATCGAGAACGTCTGGCTCAGCTGCCGGGTGCTGGGCCGGGGCATCGAACAGGCCATTGTCCGCGCCCTGCTGGAACGTGCGCGCACCGACGGCTGCTCCGTGGTGACCGCCCGCTACACGGAGAACCGGGCGAATGCCCGGGCCGCCGGATTCTACCCCTCGCTCGGCTTCACCCGACTGGCCGACGCGCCCGAAGGCACGCTATTCCAGCACGACTTGACAGAGATTCAAGTCGCTCCCGACCACATCTTGCTGCACATGATTTCGGCCGGAAAGGATACAAGTGAATCTTGGAAGCCTCGACGATTTCCACCGATTGCTCCATGATGAGTTCAATCTTGATCTGAGGGCGCACGGGCCGGGCATCCGGCTGGCCGACCTGCCGCAATGGGACTCGGTGCTCCTGCTGCAACTCATCACCCTCATAGAAGAACAGACAGGACGGCGGCTTCCGGTCCGGCCCATCCTCGAAGCCGCAACGATCGAAGACATCCATGCTTTAGTGAAGGAGCAAGAATGACGGCCCCCCGAAGCACGGCCGTGGGACCGCCGCTCTCCACCCCGGTCGAGGTCGCCGACTGCTCGGACGCGGCCTGGATCCAGGTCCGCGAGGACCTGCGGGAGACGGGCTCCGCGCTGCTGTGGGCCCGGATGTCCGAGCTGGGGGAGCAGCTCCCGCAGGGAGACGCGCTGCGCGAACTGCTCGGCCGTGACTGGTCGCGCTACTTCGAACTGGCCCACGACGACGTACGCAGCCGCTACGCGGCTTCCCGGCTGCTGCTCAAGTGCGCGGCGGGCGCGGTGCTGCGCAGCGATCCCGCCCAGCTGGAGCTGACGTACGGGCCGACGGGACGGCCGTACCTGCGCGGCTACGACCAGATCGACATCAGCCTCAGCCACACGGGCGATCTGCTGCTGGTCGGGCTGACCACCCGCGGCCTGATCGGGGTGGACGCCGAGCGGACGGACCGCCCGATGTACCGGGACGGGCTCGGCCGGCACGTCTGCACACCGTACGAGCTGATCACCCTGGCCGCGCTGGACGAGCGGGAGCGCAACCCGTCGCTCGTACGGCTGTGGACGCTGAAGGAGGCCTACAGCAAGGCGATCGGCCAGGGGATGAACTTCCGGTTCACCGAGTTCGGCTTCGGGCCGGACGGCAGGCCGGTCCAGGTGCAGCGCCCGGACGGCACCCCCGGGGCGGGCGACGAGTGGTCCTTCCGCACCTTCGTGATCGACGACGAGTACTGCGTCAGCGGCGCCGTGTACGACGCGGGCTTCGGTTCCTCACCGGACACCGACATCACCACGATGCTGGACCAGGACTGCGTGGACACCATCAGCGACGTCCTGCGCAGGATCTGAGAGGGAGCGGGGTCAGAGCAGTTCGTCCTGCGGGGTGTCGAGGATCCCGGACATCGCGACGTTGAAGCCGGCCTGGAAGCGGCTGGTCGCCTCCAGCTCCTCGGTGATCTCGGCGATGTGGCGCCGGCAGGTCCGCACGGACATGCCGAGGCGGCGGGCCACCATCTCGTCCTTGAAGCCCTTCGACATCAGCCGCATGATCGAGTGCTTGACGTCGTCCGCCGTGGCGGTGGCCTTGTTGGTCTCCGGCGCGAACGGCGTCGCCCCGTCCCAGAGGTGGTCGAAGACGGAGCAGAGGAAGGACACCAGGGTCGGTTCGCGGACGATCGCCGCGCCCGGGGGCCGGCCGGGACAGGCGGCGCGCTCCGGCAGGAAGGCGATCTCGCGGTCGTAGATGAACAGGCGGTCGATCAGCTCGTCGGCGGTGCGCACCTCCCCGCCGGCCGCGGTCACCTCGCGGACGTAGGCCCGGGTGGGCAGATCACTGCGCGCGGTGTGCTGGTAGAGGGTCTTCATCTGTACGCCGCGGCCGAGGAGTTCCAGGGCGGACTCGCGGGCGGCGGGGAGGATCTCGGCCGGGCGGGGGCCGCCCGGCTGGATGATCAGCAGCTCGCTGCGGCACATCTGGCGGCGCTCGTCGATGGTGGACTGCACCAGGGCGGCGTCCGTGATCAGGTCGAAGGCCTCGACCCGGTTCCGCTCCCGGCGGCCCTCGAAGTAAAGGGGGGTCAGGGACAGGAGTTTGGACCGGACGTCGGTGACGGCGGCCTGGAGGTCGCGGATCTGCCGCTCGGCGGCGCCCACCAGGTCGGCGGCCGCGGCGTCGGGGCCCACCGGCACCAGGACGGACGGGTCACCCGGCATCGGCTGGAGCAACTTGAGGTGGCGCAGCACCTGTTCGGTGCGTTCGATGTCCTGGGGACACAGCCGCAGCTCCTCGGCCACGGCCTCCCGGTCGAACCGGCCCATGCGGACGGCCTGCCCGTAGGCGGACGCGCTCGTGTCGTCCAGCTCCGCGAAACCCGAAGCGGTGTATTCGCTCCCTATCATCCGTGCCGCTCCCCCGAACTCCGGCGCATTTGTTGTCATGCAACATTACGCCACCGTGATGGGTTTGGTCTGCGTCGATGATCGCAGGCAGTCTGTGGGGGACAGGCGGGGGCAGCCGATGAAGGTTCAAAGCGAAACCATTCATCAAGGCCTCTTTGGTGAATCTTTACTGTTTGGGGGACGAGAAATGGGAAGCTCTGTGGGGAGTGCACGGGTCGGCGCGTTCGCGGTGGCCGCCCTCGCTCTTGCGCTGTGCCTTTCCGTGACGGGCGGCGCGCAGGCCGCCGGCCCTTCTCTGGCCGACGGGCCGGGCGTGCACGTCCAGGTCGGCCTGGGGGCGGCGCTCGGCTCGGTCGTGGGATCGGTCACGATCCCGGAAGACGACCGCTGGAACTGATGCCCGGCTGACCACCGGCATCGAAGTGCCGACGAGGCCCTCCACGCACGTCGCTTGGGGGGCCTGCGTCATGCGGCGGCCGGGACGCGGGCGGCGGGACGTGCGGAATCGGCGGAAGCGGCGGATGCGGCGGTGTGGGCGATGGCGCTGACCAGGAGGCCGTCCTCGGCCGCCCAGCGGCCGCGCAGCTCCCGCGGCGCGAGGCCGCACGCCACGGGACCGGTCAGCAGCCGCACGTGGAACGCGGCCCGGTCCGGATCCAGCGCCACCAGCGCCTCGTGGAAGCCGAGCTCCCGTCCCGTCAGGGGATACCACGTTTTGAAGACGGACTCCTTGATGCTGAAGAGCAGCCTGTCCCAGGACAGTTCCGGGCGCGCGGCCAGCAGCGCCGCCACCTGCCGGCGCTCCGGACCCAGGGCGATCACGTCCAGGATCCCCTCGGGCAGGGGCTCGTCGGGCTCGGCGTCGATCCCCAGGGAGGCGATCCGCGAGCGCGGTGCCAGCGCCGCCGCCCGGTACCCCGTGCAGTGCGTCATGCTGCCGGTCACCGAAGGATCCCAGGTCGGCGCCCCGCGACCGCCGGGCAGCACCGGGGCGGGCGGCAGGCCCAGCCGGGCCATTGCCACCCGCGCGCACCAGCGGACGGCCGTGAACTCCTCCCGGCGCTTGGGTACCGCGTCACGGACCAGCTCGGCCTCCTCGGGGAAGAGCGCGGCGCCCACGGGATCGGAGCGCACCTCGACGGCGACGACGTCGGGTGGCAGCAGAGCGGAAAGCATGGCGGCCCCTGTGGCTCTCGGAAGGTCTGACGGGCGGATCTCCACCGTCCCCGCCGCCGGCCGCCGCCGCCGGGTACGCAGGGCCGGGCTCCCCGAGGTGTCCGCCCGGACGGGGCGGATCCGCCACCTTGCTGCCATGTGCGGCACCCGGCCCGACGGGCACCGCCGTACGGGGGTCAGACCCGGCACCCGGGTTTGCCATGCGCTTGCCATAGGGCCGGCTGCGCGCTCCCGCCCTTACGGGTGGATTGCGCCGCGCACAAAAGCCCCCTCGGACTCGGATAGGGAATTCACGGGTGCGGGGACGCGCGCCACGGAGGGCTTTTTGAGAAGAAATCCGGGTGCCGGGAAACGGAATATGTGCTTTCAGGGGGGCATCGCATGAGGCTCGTGGAACGAGCAGGTGAGCTGAAAAGACTGGAAACGGTTCTCGCGTCCTGTGTGGGGGGAGAGAGCGCCACCGTTCTGATCGAAGGCCCCGTCGGCTGCGGCAAGACCGAACTGATCACTTTCGTGGTCCAGCTCGGCATCGCGGTCGGCGCCCTGGTGCTGCGCGCCACCGGCTCGGCTGCCGAACGGCGGCTCCCGCTGGGGGTGCTGGGCCAGCTCGCGGCCGGCAGCCGCACCGGACTGCTCAGCTCGACCCGGCGGACGGCGCACGGGAGCCAGGCGGAGTCGATGGAGCTCTTCAGCGCCTCCGTACGCCGCCTCGCGACCCCGGGCACCCCTGTGGTGATCTGCGTCGACGACTGGCAGCACGCCGACGACCTCTCCCGCTCCTACCTGCTCCACCTCGCCCATACGTCGCGGGCATCGGGCGTCCTGCTGGTCCTCGGCCGGACCCTGGACGGGCGCCCCGGCGACCCGCTGCCCGCCACCGACCTCATCCGGCTGCCCCAGCTGGTCCGGCTGCGTCCCGCTCCGCTGAGCGCGGCCGGCGCCGCCGAACTGGCCGGCTCCGCAGCCCTGCCCGGGGCCGCACGGGACAGTGCGCGGCTGTGCGGGATCAGCGGTGGCAACCCGCTGCTGCTGCGCGCCCTCTTCGAGGAGCTCGGGCCCGCTTACGCCTCGGCCGGCGCCGCCGGCGCCGAAGGGGCGGAGCCGGAGCCGCGGCCGGAGCCGGAGCCGCGGCCTGAGCCGGATCCTGAGCCGCACGGGGCCTTCGGCCAGGCCGTCCTGGCCTGCCTGGAGCGCAACGGTGCCGGAACCGTCGAACTCGCCCGCGCCCTGGCCGTGCTCGGGGGGCTCGCCTCGCCCGGCACCGCCGCCGCCCTGCTGGACCTGCCCGCGGCCGCCGTCGAGCGCACCGTCGCGACCCTCGGCGAGGCCGGCCTGCTCGACGGCAGCCGGTTCCGCCACCCGGTGGCCCGCCGGGCCGTGCTCGATGCGACTCCCGCCGCCGGTCTCGCCGCCCTGCACGCGCGGGCGGCGGCCGTGCTCCACGACGCCGGGGCCGAGGCTCCCGCCGTCGCCGCACACCTGCTCGCCGCCGGCGGTCCGGCGCCCGACTGGGGGGTGCCCGTGCTGGAGGGGGCCGCCGTCCAGCTGCTCTCCGCGGGCCGCGCCGAACGCGCCCTCGCCTGCCTCGAAGCGGCCGCCGCGCACCTCACCGAACCCGAGGAACTGGCCCACGTGCAACTGCGGGCCGCCGCCGTCGCCGCCCGGCTGGACCCCGCCCTCGCCGAACTCCGCCTCGGTGCGCCCCTGGCGGCGGCCCGGGCGGGACGGCTGGGCCCGTCCGCACTCGGTGCGCTCGCCCGGACGCTCACCAGCCAGGGCCGGCTCGACGAGGCCGCCGAGGTACTGACCCTGCGCGCCGCCGCCGGGCCCGCCCCCGGCGAGCGCGCCGCGTACGGCAGCCACGCCCGGCCCCGGACGCAGGGCCGGGCCGGCGGTTACGAACCCGACCCGCTCGACGGGCTCTGCGCCTTCCCCCGCAGGATCCCGGTACCGCGCGGCGAGGGCCGGGCGCGCCGGGACGAGGGCCGGCTCCCCGGGTACGGCCACGGCACGGACGAGCCGGGCGGCGCCCCGACGGCCCTGTGGCACCTGCCCGAGGGCAGGCCGGCCGCCGCGGTGGTGGCCGCCGACGACTTCCTGCGCGGAGTCTCGCCCGGCTGCGCAGCCGTCGAACCCACCGTGCAGGCCCTGCGTACGCTGCTCTACCTCGGGGGCGCCCAGCACGCCCTCCACTGGTGCCGGCACACCGCCGCCGAGGCCGACCGCCGCGGCGCGCCCGCCTGGTCGGCCCTGCTGCGCACCGTCCACGCCATGGTCCTGCTGCGCCAGGGTGATCTGGCGGGAGCCGAGCAGGAGGCCCTTGCGGCCCTCGGCTCGGTGCCGCGGGGCACCGGCAGCGCCCTGATGAGCGCCGCCTCCGGCACGCTCGTACGGGCCCGGCTGGCGCTGGGCCGGACCGACGAGGCGGCGGAGGAACTGGCCAGGCCCGTACCGGACTCGGTCTTCGCCTCGGTGCCCGGTCTGGAGTACCTGCGGGCGCGCGGCCAGTTCCATCTGGCCGCCAGCCGCCATCACGCCGCACTCGGCGACTTCCTGGAGATCGGGCGGCGCATGCGGCGCTGGGGCCTGGACCGCCCGGTGGTCCTGCCCTGGCGCACGGACGCGGCGGAGGCCCTGCACCGGCTCGGCGAGTCGCGCCAGGCCGAGCGCTTCGTCGCGGACCAGCTCGCCATGCCGGACATGGCCGACCCGTGGGTGGAGGGCATCTCCCTGCGCGCCCGGGCCGCCCATCAGGAGCCGCGCAAACGGCAGGTCATGCTGGCCCGGTCCGCCGAGGCCCTGCGCCGCTCCGGCGACCGCTACGAGCTCGCCCGGACCCTGGCCGAGTTCGCGCGGGTGCTCCAGGACTGCGGGGAGACCAGCCGCTCCGTCATGGTCGGCCGGACCGCGTGGCACCTGGCGGACGAGTGCGGGGCGCAGCCGCTGCGCAACACCATCACCCGGCCCGGTCCGCAGCCGGCCCCGGAGGTGCCCCCCGCGCCGGTGACCTCGTACGCCGAACTGGTCGACCGGCTCAGCGATTCGGAGCGGCGGGTCGCCGCGCTCGCCGTGCGCGGGGACACCAACCGGGAGATCGCCGAGAAGCTGTGCGTCACGGTCAGCACCGTGGAGCAGCACCTCACCCGCGCGTACCGCAAACTCGGCATCACGCGGCGGCTGGAGCTGCCGGTCGAGCTCCAGCTCATCGGTGCCGAGATGTAGCGGCCCGGAGGGAGTCCCCGCACGCCGGGCCGCCGGGCCGCCGGGAGCGCCAGGGCCGCCGGGGCCGCCAGGGCTGCCGCAGGAGTATGGCAGGCCCATGGCAGGGGCGGCCGGGTGCGCCGTACCGGACGGCAGGGGTCAGCCGTCGTACGGGCGTCAGGCCCCCGGGTCCGGTGCGGGACGGCCGGCCGCCCCCGCGATCCGGGGCCCGGTCCCGCAGGCTCGGTCAGAGGCGCAACCCACCGAGGGGGCACACCATGACGAACGACCGGCCCGCGCGGCCCACCGCGACCCCCGCGGCGCTGCGCGAACGCGTACTGGAGCGGGCCGAGGCCCGGATCGGCGGCCTGCTGGCCGACGAGCACGGCCAGTGGGCCGTCGAGGACCGCCACGCGGCGGCCCTGGTGAGCGATATCGCGGCCGTGGTCCGTACGGCCGGGGACCGGGTCCGCCCGGCCCTCTTCCTGACCGGCTACCTGGCGGCGGGCGGCGACCCGGAATCGGGCCACGCCGTCGATGCCGCGGCCGCACTCGAATTCCTCGACGCGGGCCTGTCCATCCGCACCGACACCCGGGAGGGCACGGCGCTGCGGCGCGGCCTGCCCACCCTGCACGTCAGCCACGCCGCCGAGCACGAACGCAGCGGCTGGCGCGGGGAGTCCCGCCGCTTCGGCGAGGGCACCGCGGTACTCGCCGGGGACCTCGCACTGTCCTACGCGGACCGGCTCGCCGCCGGGCTGCCGGAAGAGGCCCGGCGGGTCTGGGACCGGCTCCGCGTCGAACGGGTGCTCGGCACCCATGCGGCCGCCGCCGCCGGAGCGGCCTACCAGGACGACCCATGGCCGGGCCCATGCCTGACCGGAGGCTGCCCACGGGGCTGCGCGGCCGGCTGGTACGCCGTACGGCACCCGCTGCTGCTCGGCGCCGCGCTCGCCGGAGGTCCGGAACTGGAGCGGTTCTACGGAGAGTTCGCCGCGTGGCTGCATGCGGCCTGGAGGCTGCGGGGCTTCCTCGCGGGAGGCCCGGAGTTCGGCGACGAGGCGGCCCTGCTGCGCGACGTGCTCTTCGACGCGCACAGCCGCACCGGCGCCGAACGCCGGATCGCCGAACTGGCCGCGGCGGCCGCCCACGCCCTGGCCGGCGCACCCCTGACCGACCAGTGGCGCAGCGAACTCATCGTGCACATCGGGACGTTGACCGAATGCGCCGACTGACGCAGGGCCGGCCGGCGCAAGGCGCTCCTGGGGTTACGTGGTGTAGTAGCCGGCCACGTCGGCGATGAGGTCGACGGATCCGGCGTTGTTGTAGAAGCTGACTTTGCCGTTGACGACGGGGACGACGACCAGG
>NZ_JBEXRC010000015.1:83842-142542 GCF_040612915.1 Streptomyces sp. NPDC006326
GAGGTTGGAGGCGCTGGTGCGGGTGGTGCCGTCGGGGTAGACGGATACGTGGCTGGCGGTGGTGGGTTCGGTGGCGGTGACGTTGAGGACGACGGCGGTGACTCCGGTGGCGGGGATGCCTGCCGTGCCGGTGACCTGGAGGGTCACGGTGCCGCCCTGGCCGACCTTCGCCTTCGGTACGCCGTGTCCGATGCGGGTGTCCATCAGCCGCGTGGGTGTGATCGGCTTGTACGTACCCAGGCCGGTGACCGCGGGCGGCGTCACCGTCAGCGTGCCGCGCGGGTACTCGGAGCCCAGGGCGACGACGCTGACGTTCCAGTTGCCGGCGGGCGCCGAGCGCAGGTCCACCGTCGCCTTCAGTGTCCGCGCGTCTTGCGAAACCGAGACGGTCGTGGCCGTCAGCGGCGCCGGGCCGCCGGTCAGCCGGACGGTGGTGTTCATGCCCAGCGCGGTGCCCTGCACGGTGAGGGTGGCGACCGTACCGCTCTGCGCGGTGGTCGGCGTGACCGTCCCGACGGACACGTTCTCGGAGCCGCAGGGCGCGGTGGTGCAGACGAGCTGGGCGCGGTACTCCGTCCGGTCCGTCCTGTCCGGCAGCGCGAGGACGAACGTGGTCTGGTCGGTGCCCTGACAGGTGTACGGGGACGAGCTGCCCGTGCAGAGGTCGCGCCCGGTGGTGCTGTACAGCGCGGGCTCCGGAGCGGACGCCCCGCCGTCCGTGGCGGTGACCTCGGCCCTGAACAGGTCACCCGAAACGCTCGGAAGAACGGCGCACACGCCGGTGTGGTCCTCGGAGAGCGTGCCGGTGAGCGGGCCGTACCCGTACGCGACGGATCCGGCGCGGGTGCACTCGGGAGCGGGCCCGGCGGCCGTGGCGATCCGCCAGGCGTCGAGCCGGTAGGAGGCGGGCAGGGACCAGTCCTGCGGGACCTGGGTGACGACCTGGTAGCCGGTGGAGCCGGTGACCGTGCACGCCCAGGTCTGCTGGTGGCAGGCGAGGGCGCCGGCGCCGTCCATGACCAGGATGTGCGTGGAGTCCTGCGCGTCACGGGCGTTGACGCGCAGCCGGTCCGCGGCGGCGGCCGTGGTGATCCGGTGGCAGCGCAGGGTGCCGTTCTGGCCGGACGCTCCGGTCGTGGCCGGGGCGCCGACCGCCGTCGCGGCGGACAGCGCGCAGCCCTTGGCCGTGCCGGTGACGTCCCGGCGGTCCAGGGTGTGGCTGCGCGGGGCGTCCTGGCCCTGAAGGAGGACGGTGTACGCCTTGCCCGCGGTGAACGAGCAGCTGGTGAGGCCGTCGGTCCGGAGCTGCTGGCCCGGGGCCGGGTGGTCGTAGCAGGAAGGCCCGCTGCCGTCGGTGCCGATCAGGCTGATCCTGTACCGCGGGAACAGATCCGAGTCGTCCGGGAAGCCGTAGCGGATGCGCAGGAGTTCGGCGGTGGAATGCGCGTCGGCCGGGATGGTCAGGCAGTGCGAGAACACGCCGTTGCCGGTGTCCAGCCGCACGGCCGCCGCGTCGTCGGCGAAGCTCCCGGCGGGCAGGACCTGACAGCCGTTCTGGAGCACGTCGGTACGGACGAAGTGGACACCGTACGGACCGGTCTCGGTGGCGTCAGCGGCGCGCACCAGTGCACGGAAGGGTGCCGTTCCGGTCAGGGCACAGCCGCCCCGGGGGAGCTCGTCGGCGGTGCACTGTGCGGTGCCGTTCCTGTCGACCACCTCGACCTGGACGGTCACCCCCGCGCCGCCGAGCGAGGTGAGGGCGGCGATCCGGGCGCCCTGCGGGCTCGGCAGCTCCAGGCAGTGCGTCTGCCCGGCCGTGGTGAAGGTGCCCGCGTACCGCCCCTCGGTGACGCCGAAGCAGTCCTGGACGGCCGGCGCCGCCTGAGCGGCGCCCACCGGCAGCAGAAGTGTGGCGAGGACGGCGAGCAGACACGTCAGCGCGGTGGAAAACGGGCGTCTTGCGGACGCCGATGCCGTTGGCATGAACCCCCCAGGGTGGTGTGCGACGAGCGATCGTCGCACACCCGTACGGGGCCGGGGTGAGGTGGGGGACCACGTCCCGGTACTGCCCGTGGGCGCCGCCCCTCCGACACGCTCGCGTCGAGTCCGCCGCGGGGCGCTGTGGCGCCTTGGCCGCCGTGACACCGCCTGCAGCCACGAAGTGGTCAGGCCCCCGGGCGCGGGCCGAGGCGGGGGGTGCCCGGGCGGAGGCGTTCCAGCCAGGCGCGCAGCCCGTCCCGGAGCGGCTCTCCGCGGTCGTCCGTCGGAAGGGAGCCCACCAGCTCCAGCCGGATGGGCAGGAAGCCCTCGCCGATGCCCCGGGCCGTGAGGTGCTCGCGCAGTTCCAGCAGGCCCGGCGGGGCGTCCTCGGCCTCCGGCACCACCACCGCGCAGGGGCGTTCGCCCAGGTCCGGATCCGCATGGCCCAGGACCACCGCCTGGCGCACGCCCGGGTGGGCCCGCAGCTCGCGCTCGATCCGGTCCACCGGGACCAGGAACAGGCCGCCGGTACGGGCCGTGGCCCGGGCCGTCACCTGGATCCCGCCGAGGCCGTCGGGCCGGCCTCGGTCCCCGGTGTCCAGCCAGCCCCCGGCCTGCTCCCAGGTGGCGACGGGGGCGGGAGCCCCGTGCGCCCAGGTCGCCAGGCAGACCGAGGGGCCCCTGACCCGCAGCGGGACGGGGGCGGCCGGGTCGGCGCCGTGCTCGCGCAGCAGCGGGGACACCTCCAGGCCGGCCAACGGCACCCCGTCGCTGGCGCCGTCCCGTTCGGCCGGGGTGTCACCCCGGGTGAGGGTGCCCATGCCGAGCTCGGGCGCACCCCACACCAGGCGCACCGCCGCGCCGCCCAGCGTGTCCGCCAGTTCCGCCGGCAGCGGGGCCGCCGTGCCGGTGCGGCCGCCGGACAGCACCAGGCGCAGGGAGTCCAGCGTGCGCGGCCGCCGGCGCTGGGCCGCCAGCACCTCGGACCAGTGGGCCGGGGCGGCGTACGCCTGGTGGACCCCCGCCGTCTCCAGCAGGTCCAGGCAGCCGTCGGGGGTCCAGAGCTCCTGGTACACCCCGCTTCCGCCGACCGCCAGCGGCCAGCAGACGGCGTACAGGATCGAGGCGAGCGAGGTCAGCGGGAGGGCCGAGTAGAACACCTCGCCCGTCCGGCGACCCGGCCCCGTGCGGTCGTCCTGGCCGCTGATGTTGGCGTACAGGGTGTTCGGCGTGTGCAGGGTCGTGGTGTACCCGTCCTCGCGCACGCCCATCACGGTCACCATCAGGCAGATGCGGTCCGCCGCTCCCGGGGCGGGCGGCGGGCGCCGGCCGTACGGGCCGCGTTCGTGCGCCGTGTGCAGGAAGTGCGCGCGGAAGTCGACGGCGGTGTCCGCGCCGTCGGCCCCGTACGGGTGCGCCGCCCCGCCCGTCCGCTCCGTTCCGGCGCCGGCGGCCACGACCCGGTGGCGCAGCCAGGGCAGTCCGGCCGCGAGCTGCGCCAGCGCCTCGGCGTGCGGGTACCCGTCCCAGACGTCCGGCACGATGCACACCCGGGCCTGCGAGGCCGTCAGGATCCGGGCCAGGCCGCGGGCCCGTACGGTCGGCAGCACCGGCACCGCCACCGCGCCCAGCCGCATGCAGGCCAGGGTGAGCGCCGCCGTCTCCCAGCGGTCGGGGAGCTGGTAGGCGACGGGATCGCCCTCCCGGACGCCGAGGGCGGCCAGGGCGGCCGCGAACCTCTCGACGTACGCCGCCAGTTGGGCGTAGTCCAGTACGACGTCCGGCCGCCCGGCGGGGCGGTGCAGGCGGCGGGAGACCAGGGCGGTCCGGCGGGGATGGCGGGCCGCCGTCCGGCGCAGGTCGTCGACGAAGGTGTCCGTACGCCACCAGCCCTGCGCGCGGAAGGCGGCGGCCACCTCGGGCGGCGGGGCGATCGCGGCCAGTGCCCCGGCCACGTCGGGTTCCTCGGCAGGACGGGCCGCCGTCCCCTCGTCCCGGCTCACGACCACTGCCCGATCGCCCAGGCGACCTGGATGCGGGAGGAGCAGCCGAGCCGCCGCATGATCTGCCGCACGTGGTTGACCACGGTCCACTCGGACAGGCCCAGCCGCTCCGCGATCTGCCGGTTCGTCAGGCCCTCCGCGACCAGCATCGCGACCTGCACCTGGCGCGGGGTCAGCGTCCGCGGCGCCTCGCCGGACGCCCGCGCCGCACTGCTGTCCGTACGGGCGGCCGGCGCGGGGGAGGACAGCGCCTCCAGTACAGCTTCGGCCGGACCCAGCGCCCACCCCTCCGCCCACGCCGTGGAGTACGCGGTCCAGCCCAGCCGGGAGAGCACACCCTTGCGTGCCTGCTCCACGGCGGACTCGTGCTCCTGCGGGGCCCGGGCGCCGAGGCCCTCGCGGAGCGCGGCCGACGCGGCCAGCAGCCGTACGACCCGCGGCTGCTGGGCCGGGGTCACCCGCAGGACGTGCAATGCGAACTCCTCCAGCACCAGCGGGAGTACGGTGCGCTCGCCGATCTCCCGGCACCGCCGCAGGCCCTCCCGCAGCAGCGCGTCCGCCGCGTCCGGGTCGTCCCCGCCGGTGAGCGCGGCCGACAGCCGCAGCGCCTCGGCCAGGCCACGGTCGTCCCCGACCCAGCGCAGCGCGCCCACTGCGCCCTCCAGCGCCTGGGCCGCCCGGCGGTCGCGGCCGAGGGCGTGCAGGGTCGCGGCCAGCGCCGTGCCGGCCCGGGCCGCGGGGCCGGCGGCGCCGACGGCTTCCAGCGCGGCCGCGGCGGGCTCCAGGGCGGCCAGTGCGCCCTGCGGATCACCGGCGGCGAGCAGGGCCGCTCCGAGGTGGGCGGTGACCTGCGCGGTGTGCCGGCGGTCGCCGAGGGGTTTGCACAGGGCGAGGGCCGAGCGGTGGCGGCGTACCGCATCGGGGGCATCGCCGAGGGCCGCCGCCAGCACTCCGGACAGGTCGGCCAGCCGGGCCGCCACCGGATCGGGCAGGCCGCCGGCCTCCAGCAGCCGGTCGCACCAGCCGAGCCCCGGCCGCAGCCTGCCCTGGGCCAGCCACGGTTCACCGCAGGCCACCGCCATCGCGGCGGCGCCCGCCCGGTCACCCCGGGTCCACAGCCGGTCCAGGGCGGCCTGCACGTTCGGCGCCTCGGCGGAGTGGACCGCCAGCCAGCGGGCCTGGTCCGTGCCGGTGAGCCGGCTCGCGGCCGAGGCCGCGAGGCGGGCGTAGCGGTCCGCGTGGTCGTCCGCCGCGGTCCCGGCCCGGCCCGCGTCCTCCTGGACGCCGCGCAGGTGCGAGCGGACCGGTTCCGGTACGGCGTACCTGGCGTCGGCGTGGTCCTCGCCGACCAGCCGCAGCAGGCCGCGGTCGAGCAGGGTGTCGAGGGCCGGGCCGTCGGAGCGGCCGAGTGCCACGGCGCCGAAACCGGGCTCGTACCCGGCCAGCCGTTCCAGCAGCGCGCGTGCCTGGGCGTCCAGGGAGCGGCAGCTCCACTCGGCGAGCGCGTCGAGGGAACGGTGCCGGGCCGGGGCGGAGGCCGGACCGCCGGACAGCGTGCACGGCCGGCCGCCGAGCCGGGCCAGCAGCACGCCGGGCGGATAGAGCCGCATCCGCCCGGCGGCCAGCTCCAGGGCCAGCGGCAGCCCTTCCAGCAGGGTGCACAGCGCGGCGGTGTCCCGGGCGTTGTCGGCCGTCAGGGCGAAACCGGGGCAGGCCTCGGCGGCCCGACGGACGAACAGCTCCACCGAGGGGACACGGGCCAGCGCGTGCGGATCGCCGGCGTCGGCGGGACGCGGCAGCGGCAGCGGCGCGAGCGGCACCAGCTGCTCGCCGTACACCCCTACCGGCTGCAGGCCGGTGGCCAGCACGGTGAGGCCGGGGACCCGGGCCAGCAGCGCGGCCACCTCGTCGGCGCAGGCCTCGGCGCCGTCCAGCACGAGCAGGGTGCGCCGCCCGGCGCCGGCCGTGCCGTCGAGCCCCTGAGAGCCGGTCCGAGCGTCGGTCCGTACCTCGTCGAAGGCACCCGCCAGGCGCTCGGCCGCGACGGCGACCAGCCGGCTCTTGCCGACCCCGGCGGGCCCCGTCACGGTGACCAGACGGGCGCGGGGATCGGCCAGCCTCCCCTCCAGGGCGTCCAGTTCGGCCTCCCGCCCGACCAGCCCGTCCGCCGCGGCGAACCGGTGGGCGACCGCCGGCGCCGGCCCCAGGGGGGCGTACGCCGGCCCGGGCGCCGGTGGGACCAGCCCGGATGCCGGCCCGGAGGCCGGAACGGGAAGGGGCGTTGGCGTTGGCGTCGCCGACCGCTCCGCTTGGTGTGTGGACATGTGTTCCCCCTTGGTCAGCGCGGTGTCCCGCACCGCAGGCGCCAGATTCCGGGCCGCACTTCGACCGCCCGGCCGGCCGCGGCACCGGCTCCCGCCGGGCCCGTGCGCAGGGTGCGGCGGGCATAGGCCTCGCGACGGCGGTCGCCGAGTGCCCGGGCGAGCGCCACGCAGTCCGCCAGCGCCCCGGCGGCCTCCGCGCCCGCTCCGGTTTCCAGGGCGAGCAGGGCCTCCACCCGCCGCACCTCGAAGCGTCCTGCGGCGGGACGCCCGGGGCCGGTGGCGAGGGCGCGGCGCGCCGAGGTGAGCAGGGCGTCCGCCTCGGCGACGAGCCCGCTGTCCAGGCGGAGTTCGGCGAGCCCCGCCAGGGCCCGGGCCGCCTCGGCGGGTGCACCGGCCGCGGTCGCCGCCCGGGCCGCCTGCGCATAGCGCTCGGCGGCCCGTTCGGCCGTCCGCTGCTGCCAGGCCAGATCGCCCAGCGAGCGGAGCATCCGGGCCTCGGCACGGCCGTCGCCGGCCCGCCGGGCGGCGTCCAGGGCGAGGGTGTGGGTGCTCTCCCAGTCGTCCCAGGCGGCGGCGCGCTCCAGGGACCCGGTCACGGCATCGGCGAGCTGCACGGTCTGCTCCCACAGCCCGGCGCCGTGCGCCGTACGGACCAGCGCCGCGTACAGCCCCGGGCCGTCACTGCCCGTGGGGCCGCCGCCCGGCTCCCCGGCGGCGGCCGCGTAGGCCGCGCACATCCGGGAGGTGGCCGCCCGGACGGCGTCGGCCGGCTCCTGCGCGGCGAGCTGCTCCGCGGCCAGGACGCGCAGCAGCTCGGGCAGGACATAGGTGTCCGGGCCCAGGGCCAGCAGCAGGTGCCGGTCCACCAGGGACTCCACGAGCGGCGCGGCCTCCGACGCCGCCAGGCCGAGTACGGCGGCGCCGGCGGCCAGCGGGAAGCCGGCCGCGGGCAGCAGGCCGAGCAGCCGGAAGGCCCGCCGCTCGGCCGCGGGGAGTTCCTCGCAGGCGGCCGTCAGCCGCGCCCGTACGTCGAACTCGCCGATCCGCAGCGCGTCCAGGCGGGACGTCTCGTCGCGCAGCCGCGCGGCGAGGACCTCGCCGGTCCAGTGCGGGCGGGCGTCGAGCTGTACGGCCGCGGCGCGCAGCGCGAGCGGCAGCCGGCCGCAGAGCGCCGCGATCTCCTCCGCGGCGCCCGGCCCCGCGGCGGCGAGCACGCCGGCGGCGGCCTTGCGGCCGAGATGGCCGAGCCGGAGCACGTGCAGGCCGGCGGCCCCGGCGGGCAGCAGGCGGCCGGTGACGAGCGCGCTGCTGCCGGGGGTGGTCGGCAGCAGCGGCCGTACCTGCGCCACGGAACGGGCGTCGTCGAGGACGAAGAGCAGCCGTCGCCCGGCGGTGAAGGTCCGCAGCGCCTCCAGCGGATCACCCTCCCGCTCCGGGGTGCAGCACGCCTCCCCGGCCACCGCCCGCGCCCGGCGCAGCAGCCGTACGGCGGCTTCCGCCGGGGCGAGGGCGGGGCCCCCGTCCGGGGCGAGGTCGAGGAACAGGACGCCGTCGGGGAAGGCGGTGGCCGCATCGCGGGCCGCGGCGACGGCGAGGGCGGTCTTGCCGGAGCCGGGCAGCCCCGTGACCGCGGTCCAGGCGCCGGGCCGGGCACTGCGCAAGCGGGCGCCCAGCTCGGCGCGCTCCGCGTCGCGACCGGCGAGCGGGCCCTCGTCCGGCGGCAGCCAGTCCGTGTTGCCCGCGGCCGCCGGGGCGGCCGTGAGGGCCACCGGCGCGGCCGGGACGGCGGGGAGCGGGTCGCCGTCGGCACGCAGCAGGTCCTCGTGCAGCCGGCGCAGCCGGGCGCCGGGCTCGACGCCGAGCTCCTCGATCAGGGTGCGGCGCACCGCCGCGTACGCCTGGAGCGCCTCCGCCAGCCGGCCGCTGCGGAAGAGCGCCGTCATCAGGTGGGCGTGCAGCTCCTCGCGCAGCGGGTACGTGGTGACCAGGGCGCGCAGCTCCGCGACGAGTTCACCTGCGCGGCCGAGCAGCAGGTCCGCGTGGACCCGCTGCTCCAGCGCCTCCAGCCGCGCCTCCGCCAGGCGTGCGGCCGCGCTCTCCAGCAGCGGCCCGTACGGGACTCCGGACAGCAGCGGCCCGCGCCACAGGTCCTGCGCCTGCCGCAGCAGCACGGCGGCCCGCTCGTGGTCGTGTTCGGCGAGCGCCTTGCGCCCGCGCTCCCGCAGGTCCTCGAAGACGGCGAGGTCCAGCTCGTCGGAGGCGGCCCGCAGGACGTATCCGGGCCGCCGGGTGAGCAGGATGCCCTCGCCGTGCCGGGCGCTCGCCGAACGCAGCGCCTTGCGGATCTGGGACACGTACACGTGCAGCGTGGTCATCGCGGTGCGCGGCGGGGCGTCGCGCCACAGCTCGTCGACGAGGGCGTCCACGGACACCACTTCGTTGGCCCGCACGAGCAGGGTGCCCAGCACCACCCGCAGCTTGGCGGGGCCGGGGGTGTGCAGACCGGCGGAGGCCGGGTCCGGGTCTCCCGCGACCTCCAGCGGACCCAGGATCCGGAACCTCATCTGGGACGACCTCTCAAGAATCAGAAATCCTGGACCACGACGGCGCGGGCCTCGGCCACGGGCCTGCGGCACTGGGTGAGCGTCAGCGTCACGGGGACCGACGGGCGCCCCTGCGCGTCCCGTTCCAGCCGGCCCGGCAGGGCCGTGCACCGCATCGGCAGTCCGGCCTCGGCGGGCCCGCGGAAGTGCACCCGCGAAGCCGCCAGGGTGCTGCGCGAGGCCGCCAGCCCGTGGCTGCGCCCGGCGGCGAGCAGCGCGGTCTGGCGCAGCGACTCCAGGACGCGCGCCCCCGTCAGCCGGCCGTCCGCGTCGGCGGCCGGCGGCCGGGCCCCGTCGGTCAGCACCCAGGCCGACCAGCGGCCGGAGGACAGCGGCTCCGGGTGGCCCACCACGACGTCGGCGGGATCCTCGCGCCCGACCGAGCCGGGGTCCGCGGGCACCACCGGGCGGTCGGGGGCCTCCTCGGCACCGGTGTCGCCGGCCGCACCGGCACCGCCCGTGCCTGCGGCCGCGGCCGCGCGGGCCGTGCGCCGCGCCCGCGCGAGATGGCTGCCGTACACGCCCGGCATCAGGAAGACCAGGCCGGCCGAACCGGCGGCGCAGGGCGTGCCGTCGATGCTCACCTCGACCTCGAAGTCGAGCCCGCGCGGCACCCCGTTGACCACGTGGGCGGGCAGGGCCCGGAGCCGGGTGGCGAGCCGGGAGCCGCCCTGCGGACCGGTGCGCCAGGCCGACAGGTCGGTGAGCCGCAGGTCGAACCGGAAGAACAGGCCGGGCCGCTCCTCGGGAACCCCGAAGTACCGGTGGCCGACGAACTCGCCCACCTCCTGGACCGCTTCGGTGACCGCCCGGGTGTCGTGGAAGTGCGCCCCGCCGCCGTGGAAGGGGGCCGGGGCGCCCGGCAGCCGGTCCGCGATGACGAAGTGCTCCTCGCCCAGGCTCGGTCCGTCCAGGCAGTGGTCCCAGGACACCGGGCAGTGGATCAGGTGGCGGGCCGGACCGAACCGCCGGGCGTGCTCGCCGCCCGCGGCCGGCGCAGCCGCGCGTGGCCCGTCCACCGTGGTCGCCTTCGTCATCCCGTCCCCCTCGTGCTGCATCGCATACGCCCCCGGACGGCCAAGCTTGCGAAAACCCGTGGTCCGCATGCCACTTCGGGCCGGTGGCAGCTAGTTGCACGTCCGTTACTGCTGCCGGTCGTCCGGGCCACCCGGTTTAGCGAAATACAGGGTGCGCGCGCGAGCGTGGGTGCGCGGGCCGGCCCCGGTGCGTCCGTCCCCCGGCCGCCGGGGCCGGTCCGCAGTCGGCTGAACGGCCCGAAAGGCGGCGACCCACCATGACGACCACTGTTCCCGTGCCGGACACCGGTACCGCGCAGACCGCCCCGGCCGGCCTGGCACCACCACCGGCCGTCCTCTCCGCGCGGGTCCGCGCCGGCTACGCCTCGGGCGCCCTCGCCTCCGGCACCTTCACCACCCTCCCCGGGCTCCTGCTGCTGCCCTACCTCACCGACACGCTGGGCGTCGGCGCCGCCCTCGCCGGAGTCGCCGTGCTGGTCCCGAAGGCCTGGGTGGCGCTCGTCAACCCGGTGGTGGGCCGGCTCAGCGACCGCACCCGCTCCCGCTGGGGAGCCCGCGGCCCCTGGGTGCTGGGCGGGGGACTGGCCATGGCCGTGGCCTTCGCCCTGATGTTCGCGGGCCTGGCCCGCGGCGCCGCCGGAGCCTGGATCACGGAGGCCGGATTCCTGCTCACGGCCACCGCCTTCGCCTGCTTCCAGATCCCCTACGCCGCCCTCCCCGCCGAACTGGCCCCGCACGGACGCGACCAGGTCCGGCTCGTCGGCGGGCGGGTCGTCGCGCTCGGGCTGGCCGCGCTGACCGCCGGAGCCGTGGCGCCCGCGCTGATCGGGGCGGGCGGCGGGGGAGTGCCGGGCCACCGCTGGGCCGGCCTGTTCGGCGGCGCCGTCATCGCGGTCGGCACGCTCGGGGCGTTCCTCGGCACCCGGTCGGCGCCGGCCGGCCCGCCGCTGCCCAGCGAGCCGAGCGTGCGCCTGCAACTGGCCGAGGCCCGCGGCAACCGCCCGTTCATGGCGCTGCTGCGCGCGGCCACCGTGCAGACCGTCGCCACGGGCGTGCTGCTGGCCGGGACCCCGTACGCGGCGGCGCAGGTGCTGCCCGGTCCCGGCTGGGCCGGCGCCCTGGTCGCCGTGTTCGTCGCACCCAACCTGTTCTCCACCCCGCTGTGGTCACGGCTCGGCGCCCGGCTCGGCCCGCGCCGCGCCTACACCGCGGCCTGCGCCCTGTTCGGCGCCGGCTGCCTGCTCTTCCTCGCCGCACCGCTGCTGCCGCCCGCCGCGGTCCTGGCCACCATGGCCCTCGCCGGAGCCGGGCACGCCGGCCAGCTGCTCTTCCTGTACGCGCTGCTGCCCGACTGCATCGTGCGGGAGACGGCCCGCACCGGGACCCGCCGAGGGGGCGTCCTGGCGGGGCTGTTCTCCACCGGGGAGGCGGTCGGGCTGGCGCTCGGCCCCTTCCTGTACGCCGTGGTGCTCCAGGCCTTCGGCTACCTCTCCTCCGACAGCGGGCAGGCGGCCGAGCAGACTTCCCTGGCGCGGCTGGGCGTGCTGGCCGGGATGGCCGTGGTCCCCGTACTGGCCACGGCGGCCGCCGTGGCACTGCTGCGCGCCTACCGGCCGGATCCGGCGTGATCGGAAAAGAGCAGGACCTAGGGGTCCCCTAACCTGCCTCCGGTTCCTTGCGGGCCGCTCCAAGCGGTCCCTACCGTCGGATCGTTGCTTTCGTCGTTGAGCGGCACTGCACTGCCGCGCGAGGAGTTGTGGTGGAAAACAAGGAGCACCCGCGCAGGTGGGCCATTCTGGCTGTGCTCGCCGTGGCAGTCTTCGTCGTCTCGATCGATTCGACCGTCCTCAATGTGGCCCTTCCCACGCTGGGCAGGGAATTGGACGCCGGCACCGGCGAACTGCAATGGATGGTCGACGCCTATTCCGTCGTCCTCGCGGGTCTCCTGTTGATGGCGGGAAGTCTTTCGGACCGGTTCGGCCGGAAGAAGCTGCTGCTGATCGGCCTGGTGCTGTTCGGCGCGGCCTCCGTGGCCGCCGCCTTCTCCACCGAGTCCTGGCAGCTGATCGCCGCCCGCGCCGCGATGGGCGCGGGTGCCTCGGCCTTCATGCCCGGCACCCTCTCCATCCTCGTCCACGTCTTCTCCGACGAGGAGCGGCCGAAGGCCATCGGCATCTGGGGTGCGGTGACGGCGCTCGGCG
Organism: Streptomyces sp. NPDC006326; assembly: GCF_040612915.1. Lineage (NCBI taxonomy): Bacteria > Bacillati > Actinomycetota > Actinomycetes > Kitasatosporales > Streptomycetaceae > Streptomyces > Streptomyces sp. NPDC006326. Next base: position 95,991 of record NZ_JBEXRC010000015.1, read on the forward strand.
CGGTCACCGGCCCGCTGATCGGCGGGGTGCTGCTGGAGCACTTCTGGTGGGGCTCGCTCTACCTGATCAACGTGGTCGTGGTCGCCGCCGCCGTGCTCGGAGCGGCGGCCCTGGTGCCCGAGTCCACCGACCCGGCGGCCCGTCCGCTCGACCTGCCCAGCACGGTGCTCTCCATCGTCGGCGTCACCGCCCTGGTCTACGGGGTGATCGAACAGCCCCGGTTCGGCTGGTCCTCCTCCAAGGTGCTGACCGGGCTCATCGGCGGCGCCGTGGTGATGGTGCTGTTCTTCGTCCGGCAGGCGACCGCACGCCACCCGATGATCGACCTGACGGTGGTCCGCAACCGCCGCTTCCTCGGCTCCAGCGGCACCATGGCCGTGCTGATGTTCGCCCTCACCGGCAGCCTGTTCGTCCTGACCCAGCAGTTCCAGCTGGTGCTCGGCTACTCGCCGCTCCTCTCCGGCGCCGCGATCCTGCCGGTCGCGGTCGCGCTGATGGTCTGCTCCCCGCTGTCGCCGGTGGTCGCCAAGGCGATCGGCGTGCGCAACACCGTGGTGCTGTCCCTGCTGGTGCTCGCCGCCGGGTACGCCGTGTACGCCGTCTTCACCGAGGACTACGGCTACGGCGCGATGGTGGTCGCGATGGCGCTCGTCGGCACCGGCATGGGCCTGTCCCAGCCGCTGGTCAACGACGTGCTGATGACGGCCGGTCCGCCCGAGCAGTCCGGGCTGCTCTCCTCGATGAACGACACCGTGCAGGAGATGGGGGCCGCCTTCGGCGTGGCGGTGGTGGGCAGTGTGCTGGCAGCCAGGTACGCCGCGACGTACGACCCCCGGGACCCGGCCGCACCCGCCACCCGCTCCCTCGACCAGGCGCTGGAAGCCGCCCGGAGCCTGCCGCAGGCGGCCGGGAAGGCCACCGTGGAGGCGGCCAAGTCGGCGTTCGCACAGTCCTTCTCGGCCTCGGCGGCGGTCTGCGCCGGCGTGGTGGTGCTGGGCGCCGTGGCCGCCGCGGTCCTGCTGCCCCAGACGGTACGGGCCCCCGGCGAGGCCGAGGCGGAGGGGGATGCGGCCGTGGTGGCCGAGGCCCCCGCCCGCCCTGCCGGGAAGAGCACCGTCTGACCCCTCGACCATTTTCCGCCCCCCACAGAGCCGCCCGCGCGAACCCCGTCGCGCGGGCGGCTCTGCGCCGTTGCGGGGTGGGGGTGCCGGGGCCCGGGACCGGGGTGCCGGGGGCGCCGGTAGGGGCGGGTTAGGGGTGCCCTCCTTTCGAGCCACCCCATAGCTTTTTCGACGTAGGAGCCCATGCGAAAGGGAATCAGATGACCCAGGTCCAGGAAGAGCTGGAAAACGTCCTGCGCCGCTACATCGACGAGCTGCTCAACGGTCACGACGACAGCCTCGTCGAGGAATTCATCCACCCCGAATTCCGCCACTTCACCGACGAGAGCGCCCTCGCCCTCGAAAACGACGGGACCGATCTCGAAGGCATCAAGGCCGGCCTGATCGAGGTCCGCGAGAAGCTGGCCCCCCACTACAGCGCCGAAGTGGTCCGCTGGGAGGGCGACATCGCCCACCTGGCCTGGAAGACCACCGTCACGCACCAGGGCTACATCTTCGACCGCGAGCCCACGGGCAAGACCTTCACCCTCACCTACACCGGCAAGACCCGCTTCAAGGACGGGAAGATCTACCAGGCGCAGAACTACTGGGACCCGCAGCAGGCCCTCTCCGTCATCGACGGCGACTGAGGGGCCAGGGGGGCGCACCAGTGACGACATCGACTTGGGCCGCGGGCCGCGCGACGGCGGCGGCCGATCCGGCCGGCGGCCACCACCGGGGCCGCACCGCCTTCGTCTTCTCCGGACAGGGCAACCAGTGGCCGGGCATGGGCCGGGACCTGATGGCCCTGGAACCGTCCGTACGGCAGACGCTGGAGGAGGCGGACGCCGTCCTCCGCGAGCCCGGTGGATGGTCGCTGCTCGGCGAACTGGCCGCGTCCCCCGGGGAGTCGCGGCTGTCGGACCCGGCGGTCCTCCAGCCGGCCCTGGTCGCCCTGCAGATCGCCGTGGCCCGGCTGCTGGCCGAACGCGGCGTGGTCGCGGACGCGTTCACCGGGCACAGCCTCGGTGAGATCGCGGCCGCGGCCGCCGCCGGGGCCCTCGGCCTCGCGGACGCGCTCCGGCTGGCCCGGCTGCGCGGCGAGCTGATGCGCCGGGCCGTGGGCACCGGACGCACCGCGCTCCTGGGCGTGGACGCCGAGGAGGCGGCCGCGCGCATCGAGCGGCACGGCGGCGCGGCCGACGTGGCGGCGTGGAACGCCCCGGGCTCCACCCTGGTGGCCGGGGACGCCGCGACCGTGCAGGCCGTGGTGGACGAGCTCGCGGCGCGGGAGGTCTTCGCCCGGGTGCTGCCCGGGGACATCGCCTTCCACAGCCGTTTCCTGGAGCCCTTGCGCGCCGAGTTCGAGCAGGCGGCGCACGGTGTGCTGCCCGGCCCGACCACCGCCCCGCTGGTGTCCACCGTCACCGGCGCCGTGGTCGCCGGCACCGACCTCGGCCCCGCCTACTGGGCGGACAACCTGCGCCGCCCGGTCCGCTTCGTCCAGGCCGTCGACACCCTCGTCGGCCTCGGCTGCCGCACCTTCGTCGAGATCGGCGCGCACCCCACCCTCGCGCCCTCGCTGGCCGACTGCTGCGCGGCCCGGGGCGTCGAACCGGTCGTCCTGCCCACCCTGCGGCGCGGAGAGGACGGCCAGGAGAACGTCCTGCGCACCGTGTGGGAGCTGCGCGCGGCCGGCGCCGTGCGGGCCGTCCCGGCCCCGGCCGGCGCCGTACGCGAGGTGCGCTTCCTCACCGCCGTCACCCGTGACACCCCGCGGCCCGCGCTGCGCGGCCGGGCAGCCCAGTTCGCCGCCTCCGTCGCCGCCACCGCCCTGGAGGCGCTGGAGCGGGCCGAGGGGGGCGCGCCGTCCCGCACCGGGTCCCTTACGGCCCGCGTGGTGTGGGAGGAGAACGCCGAGCTCGCGCCCGGTGAGGCGACCGTGGTGGCGGCCCCCGTAGCCCCCGGCGCCTCGGCCGTTGCCGTGTACGGCCGCACCCCCGGGAGCGGCTGGACCCGGCTGGCCACCGCCCGCACGGAACCCGACCCGCTGCCGGCGCCGCCCGACGCGGACGTGCCGACCGCTCCCCGCACCCTGCCCCGTACGGTCGCGGACCCCGCGGTCGAAGCGGCCTGGGACGGGGCGGACGGCACCCTGGTACGGCTGCGCCCGGCGGCCGGCTCCGCCGTCGCCCCGCGCGAACTGCTGGACCTGGCCCTGCGCGTGACCGCGGCCGTCCTCGGCGCGCACGCGCCCGACGCCCTGCACGGGATCGAGCAGTCGGCCACGGGCGAAGCCCCGCGCTGGGTGCACGTCGCCCACGCCGCACCGGGGGACGGGGGAGCCGCATCCGCCGAGGCACCCGCCGGGCCCGCGGTCGCGGTGCTCGCCGCGACCGGCCGGCCCCTGCTGCGGATCGCCGCCTCCGCGTGGCGGCAGGCACCCGCCGCGGACCACGCCCCGGCACCGGTCCCCGCCACCCCGCCGGCCCCGCCCGCCCACCCCGGCGCGGACGGTGCGGCCGACCTGGCCGCGGTGCTGGCCGCCGAACCCGGCGAGCGGGCCGCGCTGCTCACCGAGCGGATCCGCCGGGCCGCCGCGGTGATCCTGCGGACCGGCATCGACCGGGTCCCGGCCGACCGGCCGCTGAACGCCCTCGGCATGGACTCCGTCATGGGCCTGGAGCTGCGCCGCCGCCTGGAGGCGGACTTCGGCGTGGAGATCGGCCTGGTGACCGTCCTGCGCGGGGCCACCCCCGCCGACCTGGCCGCCGACGTGGCCGCCGACCTGGCCGAGCAGCTCGCCGCACAGCCGCAGGAACCGGCCCCGCAGCAGGCTCCGGCCGCACACCCCGACCCCGCCCAGGCCGCCGCAGGCCTGCCCGATCTCGACGACCCCGCGGACCTTGAACGGCTCCTGGCCGACCTCGACGCGCTCTCCCCGGAGGAGGTGGACTCGCTGCTCGGCCGACTGGCCGGTGACGCGGCGGGCGAGCTATGACCACACACCCTGCCGCGCCCCTGACGGGGCCCGCCGCCGACCGGACCGCGGACGCCACCGCGGCGTCCGCCGCCCCCTCCACCGCCACCGGCGACGAGCGGCGCGCCCTGCTGCGCGCCGAACTGCTGCGCCGCGCCGCCGCCCGCCCGGCAGCCGCCGCTGCCGCCGCCGCAGTGCCCGTCGCGCCCGAGGCGCCCGCCGTCCACCCCGTCTCGGAAGGCCAGCGCGCCCTCTGGCTGTTCGAGCAGATGCACCCGGACAGCCCCGCGTACCGGCTGTGCTTCGCGGCCACGGTCACCGGCCCGCTGGACACCGACGCCCTGCGCAGCGCCCTGCAGACCCTGCTCGACCACCACCCGGTGCTCCGTACCGCCGTGCTCCGGGAGAATGGCGAACTCGTCCAGCGGATCCGCCCGGACGCCCGGGTGGAGTTCTCCGAGCTCGACCTCACCGGCCGGCCGGACCCGTCCGCCGCCGCCGAAGCCGCCGCCACCGCCTTCGCCGAGCGCCCCTACGACCTGGCGGCGGGCGCCTTCCTGCGCGCGCAGGTACTGCGCCTGGCCGCCGGACGCGCGGTCCTGCTGCTCGGCACCCACCACATCGCGGCCGACCTGTGGGCCTTCTCGCTGATGCTGCGCGACCTCCAGCTGGCCTACCCGGCCGTGCGGGCCGGCCGCCCCGCCGCACTGCCCGCTCCCGCCGCCGACTACCCGGCGTACGTCCGCCGGCAGCGCGAGCTGGTCGCCGGGGCCCGCGGCCAGGCGAGCGCCGCCTTCTGGCGGGAGCAGCTGTCCGGCGAGGTCCCGCGGCTGGAGCTGCCGGCCGACCGGCGCCGGCCACCCCGGCCCAGCCACCGCACGGCCGTGCACACCTTCAGCCTCGACCCCGAGGTCACCGAAGGGCTGCGCCGCATCGCCCGGGAGACGGGCGGGACCCTCTACACGGCCACCCTCACCGTCTTCAACCTGCTGATGCACCGGTACACCGGCCAGGACGACATCTGGCTCGGCTCGGTCTCCACCGGCCGGGGCAAGGCCGCCTACGAGGACATCGTCGGATACTTCGCCAACCTGATGGTGCTGCGCACCCGCATCACCCCGGGGCACACCTTCCGCACCCTGCTGGAGCAGGTCCGCGAGACCGCGCTCGACGCGATGGAGCACCAGGACTACCCGTACCCGCTGGTCGCCGAACAGGTCACCCAGGGCGGCGCGGGAAGCGGGCTGTTCGACGTCGCGTTCTTCTACGAGTCCGCCTCCTACAGCTCGGAGCAGGGCCTCTCGCTCTTCGCCACCGGAGCCGCCGGCGCCCGCCTCGCCATCGGGGACCTCCACCTGGAGCCGTACCCGCTGTCCGTCCAGGGCAGCGAACAGGACCTGACCGTCTTCGCCGAGGAGGTCGACGGCCGCGTCAGCTGCTCCCTGCGCTACGCCACCGACCTCTTCGACGCCGAGACCGCCGAGGGCCTGGGCCGCCACTTCCAGGCGCTGGCCGCCGCCTGCGCCGCCCGCCCCGACGCCCCGCACGGACAGCTGCCGATGCTCTCGGACGCCGACCGGCGCCAGGTGCTGACCGAGTGGAGCCGGCCCGGCGACCCCGCGGCCCTCGCCGGACGGGGCGTGCACGAGCTGGTGCTGGAACAGGCCGCCCGTACCCCCGCGGCCACCGCCGTATCGGCCGGCGAGGAGAGCCTCAGCTACGCCGAACTCGCCGAGCAGGCCCGTGCGCTGGCGCTGGTGCTGCGCTCCCACGGTGTCGGCCCCGAGGTCAAGGTCGGCCTCAGCGGCGACGGAACCCCCCGGCTCTTCGTCGGCCTGCTCGCGATCCTGATGGCGGGCGGCGCGTACATCCCGCTCGACCCCACCTACCCGGTCAAGCGGCTGGAATACATGATCGAGGACTCCTCGGTCGCCCTGCTGCTCGCCCAGCGCAGCATCGCCGGCCGGCTGCCCGTCCCCGACGGCACCCCGGTGCTGTACCTCGACGACCTCCACGAACCGCCCTCACCGGCGCCCGAACTGCCCGCCTCCGACGGCGGCCGGCTCGCCTACGTCATCTACACCTCCGGCTCCACCGGCCGCCCCAAGGGCGTGATGGTCGAGCACGCTGGCCTCGTCGACTTCGACCTCGCACACCGCGAGTCCATGCCGGCCGGCCCGGGCCGCCGGGTCCTGCAGAACGCCTCCATCAGCTTCGACGTCAGCACCTGGGAATGGATGATGGCGCTCACCACCGGGGGCACCCTGGTGGTCGCCCCGCGCGAGGAGCTGCGCCCCGGGCCGCCGCTCATCGACACCATCCGGCGCGAGCGCATCACCACCCTCAGCGCCACCCCGTCCGTCCTCGCCACCATGGACCCGGCCGACCTGCCCACCGTCACCGAGCTCACCTCGGTCGGCGAGGCCGTCTCCGCCGACCTCGTCCGCGCGTGGTCGCCCGGGCGGCGCATCGTGAACGCGTACGGCCCCACCGAGATCACCGTCTTCTGCACCACCGAGGTCTGCGTGCCGGACGGCAGCGTCCCGCCCATCGGGCGCGCCCTGCCGGGCACCGAGCTCTACGTCCTGGACGCCGGGCTGCGGCCGGTCCCGGCCGGTGTCGTGGGCGAGCTGTTCCTCGGCGGTACGGGCGTCACCCGCGGCTACCAGAACCGGCCCGACCTCACCGCCGACCGCTACGTGCCGCACCCCTTCACCGACGAGCCCGGTGCCCGGCTCTACCGCACCGGCGACCGCGTCCGCTTCGACCGGCAGGGGACCCTGCACTACCTGGGCCGCGCCGACCACCAGGTCAAGATCCGCGGCGTGCGCATCGAACCCGGCGAGGTACAGGACGCCCTCGACTCGCACCCCGGCGTGCGCGAGGCCGTGGTCATGGCCCGTCCCGGCCGCGACGGCCGCCTCGTCCTCGCCGGATATGTCCTGCGCGAGCCCGAGGCGCAGGCTCCCACCGTCACCGCCCTGCGGGCGCACCTGGCGGAGCGGCTCACCTCGGCGATGATCCCCTCGCACCTGTTCGTCATGGACGCCTTCCCGCTGAACCCCAACGGCAAGGTCGACCGCGCCCTGCTGCCCGCCCCCGAGCAACTGCCCGAGGACGGCGGTACCTCGGCCCCGCCCGCCACCCCCGCCGAACGGGCCGTGGCCGAGGTGTGGAGCGAGCTGCTCGGCATCGAGCGGATCGGCGCCGACGCCCACTTCTTCGAACTGGGCGGCCACTCCCTGCTGGCCATCCAGGCGGCCGCCCGGCTGCGCGAGCACACCGGCGTGGACCTGCCCCTGCGCGACCTCTTCGACGCCCCCGTGCTGTGCGCCGTCGCCGCCCGGATCGACGAGCTGCGGGCCGGCGCACCCCGGGACCCGCAGGCCGCCGCCGAGCCGGCGCTGCCCAGGCTGCCGCGCGGACCGGAGGGCCTGCCGCTCTCCTCCGCCCAGCAGCGGCTCTGGTTCACGGAGCAGCTGCGGCCGGGCGGCCTCGCGTACCGCATCGCGGGCGAGCTGCACCTCGACGGCCCGCTCGACCCCGCCGCCCTGCGCGCGGCGATGGCCGAGGTGGTACGCCGCCACGAGGCGCTGCGCACCGTGTACACCGTCTTCGCCGGGGAGCCGCGGCAGATCGTCACCGAGGCCGCCGCCGACGGGATCCTGCCCGTGGCGGACCTCAGCGGCCTCGGCCCCGAGGAGCGCGAGGCGGCCCGCGCCGAGCGGACCCGGAGCTTCTTCGAGCGGCCCTTCGACCTCACCCGCTCGCCGCTGCACACCCAGCTGCTCAGGCTCGCCGAGGACCGGCACGTCGTGCAGCTCTCGGTGCACCACATCGCCGCCGACGGCTGGTCCGTACGACTCGTCGTCCGCGAACTGACCGCGCTCTACACGGCGTACGCGACGGGCAGTGCGGCGGACCTGCCCGAACCGGCCGTGCAGTACCCGGACTTCGCCCACTGGCAGCGCGAACGCCAGGCCGGCGAGGCGGGCGAGGCCGAACTGGCCCACTGGGCGGCCACCCTGGCGGGCGCCCCCGCCCACCTGGAACTGCCCACCGACCGGCCGCGCCGCGACCTGGCCGACCGGCCGGCGGCCCGCGAGCGGCGGACCCTCGGCGCGGACCTCGCCGGCCGGCTGCGCACCCTCGCCGGCCAGGAGAACGCCTCGCTCTCCATGGCCCTGCTCACCGGCTACTCGGCGCTGCTGTCGCGCTGGTCGGGCCAGGAGGACATCGTCGTGGGCATGCCCGTGGCGGGCCGGAGCCGGCCGGACCTGGAACAGAGCGTCGGCCTCTACGTGAACACCGTCGCCGTGCGCACCGACACCTCGGGCCGGCCCGGGTTCCGCGAGCTGCTGGGCCGGGTCCGGGAGGCGGCCCTCGACGCCGACGCCCACCAGGACGTGCCCTTCGAGCGGGTCGTGGACCGGCTCGCCCCGGACCGGGACATCACGCGCACCCCGGTCTTCCAGGTGCTGTTCAACATGCTCAACCTGGACGGCTCCCACCCGCCCGTCCCGGGCGTGCGGACGCGGCTGGCCGGGACCGAGGACCTCAGTGCCCGCTTCGACCTGACCCTGTACGTCACACCGGACGCGGACGGCTCGCTCGGACTCGACCTCGTCTACGACTCCTCGCTGTTCGACGCCGGGACGGTCGCGGCCTTCCTCGACCAGTTCGAGGCGCTGCTCGCCGAGGCCGCCGCCGAACCGGCCGTCCCCGTGGCCGAGCTGGCCCTGCCGCGGCCGGCCGCCCTGCCGGACCCCGCCCTGCCGCTGCCGGCCGCACCGTGGACCGCGGCCGTGCACGAGCGGTTCGCCGCGACCGCCGCGGCCCGGCCCGACGCCGTCGCGCTCAGCCACGGCGGCCGGGAACTGACGTACGGCGAACTGGACCGCGCGAGCGCCGCCCTGGCGGCCGAACTGGCCCGCGCCGGCACCGGACCCGGCGGCGTGGCCGCCGTCCACGCGGAACGCAACCCCGCCCTGGTGGTCGCCGTACTGGCCGCGCTGCGCGCCGGAGCCGCCTTCGCCCTCCTCGACCGGGCCCACCCGGCCGAGCGGCGCGAGCAGATCGCCCGGGTGCTGGGCGCGGGGGCCTGGCTGGAGACCGGCAGCGCCCTGCCCGAGGTCCTCGGGCCCGCGGTCGGGTTCGCGCGGAGCGTCGGCGTCACGGCGGACGCCCCGGGCGATGCCCCGGCCGGCGCGGAGCCGGCGGCCCCGGCGGCGCGCCCCGCGCGTCCCGGCGACACCGCCTACATCGCCTTCACGTCCGGGACCACGGGCGCGCCCAAGGGGGTCGTCGGCAGCCACGCGCCCCTGGCGCACTTCGTGGACTGGTACACCCGCACCTTCGCCATCGGGGTCGGGGACCGCTTCGCCCTCACCTCGGGCCTGAGCCACGACCCCCTGCTGCGCGACCTGTTCGTACCGCTTGCGGTCGGCGCCCGGCTGCACGTCCCCGAGCCCGGACGGCTCGCCGCCCCGGAGGCGTACGCCCGCTGGCTGGCCGACGAAGGGATCACGGTGCTCCACCTGACCCCGCCGATGGCACGGTTCATGAGCGGACTGCCCGACGGCTGCCTGCCGTCCCTGCGCCTGGTCGCCTTCGGCGGTGACGCGCTCACCGGCCGGGAGGCCGCCACCCTGCGCAGACTGGCCCCCGGCGCACGCCTGGTGAACTTCTACGGCGCCACCGAGACCCCCCAGGCCCCGGCCTGGCACCCGGTCGGCGAGCACGCGGCCGACGAGCAGGTACCGCTGGGCACCGGCATCGACGGTGCGCAGCTGCTGGTCCTGCGCGGCGAGCGGCCCGCCTCGGTGGGCGAGCTCGGCGAGATCGCCGTCCGCACCCCGCACCTGGCCGAGGGCTACCTCGGCCCGGACGAGGCGGATCGTTTCCGCCCCGACCCGGCGGGCGGCGCGCACGGCGAGCGGCTCTACCGCACGGGAGACCTCGGCCGGCACCGGCCCGACGGCGCCGTGGTGTTCGCGGGCCGCGCCGATCGCCAGGTGAAGGTCCGCGGCCACCGGGTGGACCTCTCCGGCGTCGAGCACGCCCTGCGCGGCCACCCGGCGGTCACGGCCGCGGTGGTCGCCCCGGTGGCCGACGCCGGCGGCGAGCTCGGCCTCGCCGCCTGGGCCACCACGGACGGCAGCGCCGACGCCGCCGCGCTCCGCGCCCACCTGCTGGGCCGGCTGCCCGCGGCGATGGTGCCCGCGACCCTCGACGTGGTCGAGGCCTTCCCGCTCACCGCGAACGGCAAGGTGGACACCGCCCGGCTGCGGGCGTGGCGCCGCAGCGCCGGGGCGGCCGGGGCGGTCCGTACGCCCGCCACGCGGACCGAGGAGAAGGTCCGCGCCCTGTGGCAGGAGCTGCTCGGCGCCGAGGACATCGGCCGGGACGACACGTTCTTCGGGCGCGGCGGCCACTCCCTCCAGCTGGTCCCGCTCCAGCTGCGGCTGCGGGAGGAACTGGGCGTGGACGTACCGGTGCTGGACCTGCTCCGGCACCCGACCGTCGCGGCGCTCGCCCGCCACGTGGACGCACTCGCCGGCGGGACCTCCGCCGGCTCCGGGCAGGGCACGGGCCGGCCGGCGGCCGCCCGCGAAGAGGCCGCAGAACGCGCACGACGGGCCGCCGACCGGCGGCGCCGGATGAGAAGGGGACAGGGGGATGTCTGAGGCCGTGGCCGAACACAACCAGCGGACCGACGGGACGGACGGCATGGACGGGCTGGACGAGCCGGAGCGGATCGCCGTCGTCGGACTGGCCTGCCGGGTGCCGGGGGCGCAGGACCCGGACGGGTTCTGGCACAACCTGGTCGAGGGCGTCGAGTCCATCGAGCGCCTGGAGCCGCCCGCCGACGCCCCGGAGGGCTACGTGCCCGCCGTCGCGCGGATCACGGGCGTGGAGGACTTCGACGCGGAGTTCTTCGGCATGACGCCGCGGGAGGCGGAGCTCGCCGACCCGCAGCAGCGGCTGTTCCTGGAGCAGTGCTGGGCCGCGCTGGAGGACGCGGGCTGCGACCCCGAGCGGGCCCGTGGCCGGATCGGCGTCTGGGGCGGCACCTCGTTCAACACGTACCTGGTCCTCAACGTGCTGCCGGGCCGCTCCCGCGAGGGGCTGCTCGGCGAGTACCCGGCGGCCCTGCTGCACGGCAACGACAAGGACTACCTGACCAGCCGGGTCGCCCACCGGCTCGGACTGACCGGGCCCGCCGTCACCGTCCAGACCGCCTGCTCCACCTCGCTGGTCGCGGTCGCCGAGGCCGCCCGCGCGCTGCTGGACTACCAGTGCGACATGGCGCTGGCCGGCGGCGCCTCGATCAAGCTCCCGCAGGACTGGGGCTACGTGTACGAGACCGGCGGCATCCAGTCGCCGGACGGCCACTGCCGTGCCTTCGACGCCGAGGCCTCCGGCACGGTCTTCGGCAGCGGCGCGGGCGTGGTCGCCCTCAAGCGGCTCTCCGACGCCCTCGCCGACGGCGACCGGATCCACGCCGTGATCCTCGGCTCGGCCGTCAACAACGACGGCGCCCGCAAGAGCGGTTACACCGCGCCGAGCGTGGACGGACAGGCCGACGTCCTCACCGACGCCTACTTCGCGGCCGGGGTGAGCCCCGCCTCGGTCGGCTACGTCGAGGCGCACGGAACCGGCACGGCCGTCGGCGACCCCATCGAACTGGCCGCCCTGGACGAGGTGTTCGAGGCCGACGGGGCCGCTCCCGGCACGGTCGCCATCGGCTCGGTCAAGACCAACATCGGCCACCTCAACGCCGCCTCCGGAGTCGTCGGCCTGATCAAGGCCGTGCTGGCGGTCCGCGAGGGCGAGCTGCCGCCGAGCCTCCACTACCGCAACCGCAACCCGCGGACCAGCGAGAAGTCCCCGTTCGTGGTCAACGACCGGCGCCGGGCCTGGCCGGCCGGGCAGGGGCCGCGCCGGGCCGGGGTCAGCTCCTTCGGCGTGGGCGGCACCAACGTCCACGTGGTGCTGGAGCAGCCGCCCGCGGCCCCTGTCCGGACCGCCGCCGCCCCCGCGCGCGAGCAGCTGATCACCCTCTCGGCCCGCACCTCCGGCGCGCTCGCCGAGGCCGCCGAGCGGCTGGCGGACGTGCTCGACACCGCGCCCGCCGAGGCCCTGCCCGACATCGCGCACACCCTGGCCAACGGCCGCAGGCGCTTCCCCCACCGGACCGCGGTGGCAGCCGCCGACCCGGTCGCCGCCGCTGCCGCGCTGCGGCGTACGGCCGGTGTGCGGGCGGGCGGTGACGCCCCGGCCGTGTTCCTCTTCCCCGGCCAGGGCACCCAGTACCAGGGCATGACCGCCGGACTCCTCGCCGCCGAGCCGGAGTTCGCCCGGCACCTCACCGAGTGCGCCGAGCTGTTCGCCCCGCACACCGGGACCGACCTGCTGGCCCTGCTGAGCAGCCCGGCCCCGGCCGGCGCGGACGATGCGCTGACCGCCACCCGGCTCGCCCAGCCCGCCCTGTTCTCCGTCGAGTACGCGCTGGCGCAGTGGTGGACGGCGCGCGGAGTGCGCCCGGCCGCACTGCTCGGCCACAGCCTGGGGGAGTGGACCGCGGCCGCCGTGGCCGGGGTGCTCACCCTGGAGGACGCCGTCCGCCTGGTCGCCGCCCGCGGCCGGATGATGGGGGACTGCCCGCGCGGGGCGATGCTCGCCGTGGAGCTCCCCGAGGCCGAGGCGCGCCGGCTGGAAGGGCCCGGTCTGACCGTCGCCGCGTTGAACGCGCCCGCCCGCTGCGTGCTGTCCGGCACCGAGGCGGCCGTGGCCGCCGCAGAGGCCGGACTGGCCGCCCGCGGGGTGGCCGCGAAGCGGCTGGTCACCTCGCACGCCTTCCACTCGCCGCTGCTCGACCCGATGGTGGAGCCGTTCGCCGAGCTGGTCGCCGGGGTGCGGCTGCGCACCCCGCAGATCCCCTTCCTGTCCAACGTCACCGGCACCTGGATCACCGACGCCCAGGCCACCGACCCGCGCTACTGGGCGGGCCAGGCACGGGCCGCCGTACGCTTCGCCGACGGGGTGGCCGAGCTGCTGGCCGCCGAGCCCGACCCGGTGCTGCTGGAGCTGGGCCCCGGCCGGGCCCTGGGCCGGTTCGCCTCCCAGACCGGCGGCCCGCAGCTGCGTACGGTCAGCACCGTACGGGGCGCTCGCCAGGCCGGCCCGGACCGCCGGCTCCTGCTCCAGGCGGCGGGCGACGCCTGGGCGCACGGCGTCGCCCTGGAGCTGCCGCCCGCCGGCGACGGCCCGGACCGCCCCCGCACCGTGGCCCTGCCCGGGCATCCGATGGACCGGCGGCGGCACTGGATCGAGGCCCCGGCCACCGCGGCCGTCCCGGTCCCGGCCGGTCCGCCCCTGGCGGCCCCGGCCGACCCCGCCGCCCCCGCCGCGTCCGCCGACCCGGCCGGAGCCGGCACCCGTGAGAGCCCGGCGCCCCTGCCGGACGGCCCGCAGGAGCAGATCGCCGCCCTCTGGCGGGAGCTGCTCGGCATCCGGCACATCGGACCCGACGACGACCTCTTCATGCTCGGCGGCGACTCCCTCAACGCCTCCCAGCTCGTCTCCCGCGCGAACCGGCTCTTCCGGGCCGACCTCCCGCTGGAGGAGTTCCTGGACGAGCCGACCGTCCGGCGGATGGCCGAACTCGCCGTCCGCGCACAGACCGACAACCCTGCCGAGGCGGTGGAGCAGTGACCAGCCACATCACCACGACGACCACGACGAAGAGCACGGGGCCGGACGCACCGGGAGCGACGGGCCGCCCGGCGGACCGCCCGACGGACCGCCCCCTCTCCTTCGCACAGCAGCGCATGTGGTTCATGGAAGAACTCGTGCCCGGGACCGCCCTGCAGAACATCCCGCTCGCCGTGCGGCTCACCGGCCCGCTCGACACCGAAGCGGTCCGCGGCGCCTTCCGCGCGGTCGTACGCCGCCACGACACCCTGCGCACCGCCTTCGGCGTCCACCAGGGCGCCCCCGGCCACGCCGTCCTGGCGCCCGAGGAGGCCGAACCGCACCTCACCGTCGTGGACCTCGGCCGCGCCGACGCCGACGGAGAGGGCCACACCCTCGCCGCCTGGCTGCACGAGCAGGCCACCGAGCCCTTCGACCTCGCCCGCCCGCCGCTGCTGCGGATCGGCCTGGCACGACTGGGCCCCGAGGAGCACGTCCTCTCCCTCACCGTGCACCACCTCGTCTGCGACGGCTGGTCGCTGGACGTGCTGATCCGCGAGTTCAACTCCGCCTACACCGAACTGGCCGGGGGCGCCGCCGAGCCGGCCCTCACCGAACCCGCCGTCCGGTACGCCGAGTTCGCGGCCCGCCAGCACCAGCGCTTCACCGACGGCTCGATGTCCGCGGACCTCGCGTACTGGCGCGAGAAGCTGGCCGGCGAGCTGACCGCACTCGAACTGCCCACCGACCGGCCCCGCCCCGAGGAACCCGGCTACCGCGGCGCCCGGATCCGGCGCGAGATCCCGCAGCCGCTGCTCGACGCGGTCACCGCCCTCGCCCGCGGCCGGGGCGTCACCCCGTACATGGTGCTCCTCGCCGCGTACAGCGCCCTCCTCCAGCGCTGCTCCGGACAGAGCGAGGTGATCGTCGGAACGCCCATCGCAGGCCGCTCCGACGTCGACACCGAGGAGCTGATCGGCCTCTTCGTCAACACCCTGCCGCTGCGGATCGACCTGTCCGGCGACCCGGCCTTCGGCGACCTGGTGCGCCGGGTCCGGACCACCTCGGTCGGCGCCTACGCCCACCAGGGCCTGCCCTTCGAGAAGATCGTCGAGGACCTCCGCCCGGACCGCGGCAGCCACCTCACGCCGCTGTTCCGCACCCTGTTCATCCTGCAGAACGCCACCACCACCGGCCTGGAGCTGCCGGGCCTGAGCGCCGAGGCCGTCGAGACCCACAACGGCACCGCCCGCTTCGACCTCCAGCTCATCGTCGGCAAGCGCGCCGACGGCTGGGTGGCCACCCTGGAGTACGACACCGACCTCTTCGACCGCAGCACCGCCGAGCGGATGCTCGACCGCTACCTGACCCTGCTCGAAGGCGCCGTCGCCGCACCCGACACCCGGCTCTCCCGGCTCCCGCTGCTCAGCGGCACCGAGCGGCGCCGCGTCCTGGACATCGGCCGCTCGGCGCAGGACTTCCCGGTCACCGAGTGCCTGCACGAGACCTTCGCCCGGCACGCGCGCCGGCGCCCCGACGCCGTCGCCGTCAGCTGCGAGGGCCGGAGCCTGACGTACGCCGAACTCGACCGCCGGGCCGAGGCACTGGCGCTGCGGCTGCGCGCCGCGGGCGTCGGCCGCGAGAGCCTGGTCGGGCTCTTCCTCGACCGCGGCTTGGACACGGCGGTGGCCATCCTCGGCGTCTTCAAGGCGGGCGGCGGATACGTGCCGATGGACCCGCTGTACCCGGCCGCCCGGCTCGCCCGGATCCTCGGCGACGCCACCCCGCACGTCCTGATCACCCACGACGCGCTCCGCGGCGCCCTGCCGGACTACGACGGCCACCTGCTCGTCATCGACCGTCCCGAGGAGCCCTTCCCGGATCCGGCCCGGCCCGTGCCCGTACGCGACGGCGCTCCCCTCGCCCCCGACAACGCCGCCTACGTCATCTACACCTCCGGCTCCACCGGCACGCCCAAGGGCGTCCAGGTCAGCCACGCCACCGTGGCCCGGATGTTCGCCGCCATGACCGCGACGAGCAGCTTCGCCTTCGACGAGCACGACGCCTGGCCGATGCTGCACAGCTACGCCTTCGACGTGTCCGTCGTGGAGATGTGGGGCGCCTGGCTGCACGGCGGCCGCCTGGTCGTCGTCCCGGCCGAGACGGCCCGCGACCCCGAGGCGTACTACGCGCTGGTCCGCGAGGAGGGCATCACCGTCCTCAACCAGACCCCGTCCGCCTTCGTCCACTTCGCCGCCGTCGACGCCCGCCACGACCCGGCCGAGCTGCCCCTGCGCACCATCATCTTCGGCGGCGAGGCACTGGAGTCCGGCACCCTCGCCTCCTGGTTCCAGCGCCACGGCGACCAGGGCCCGCGGCTGGTCAACATGTACGGCATCACCGAGACCATCCACGTCACCATCCGCGAGATGACGGCGGAGGACGTACGGCAGAACCGGCGCAGCCCCATCGGCCGGCCCATGCCGGACATGGAGCTGTACGCTCTCGACGACCTGCTGCAGCCCGTGCCGATCGGCGTCACCGGCGAGCTGTACGTCGGCGGCCCGGGCCTGGCCCGCTGCTACTTCCGCGACCCGCGCAAGACCGCCGACCGGTTCGTCCCGCACCCCTTCTCCCCGGTCCCGGGCGCCCGTCTCTACAAGAGCGGCGACCTGGCCCGGCTCACCGCCCGCGGCGAGTTCGAGTACGTCGGCCGCGCCGACCACCAGGTCAAGATCCGCGGCTACCGCATCGAGACCGGGGAGGTGGAGGCCGTCCTCCTCGACCACCCGGACGTGCACGCCGCCGTGGTCGTGCCGCAGCGGGCGGCCGACGGCGAGATGCGGCTCTACGGGTACGCCACCCTGGAGCCCGGCGCCCGGGACGGCGAGCGCCCCGAGGCCACCGCCGCCCTGCTGCGCGACCACCTCGCCGAGCGGCTGCCCGCCTACATGGTGCCCGCCGCCGTGGTGGTGCTGGCCGCACTGCCGCTCACCGTCAACGGCAAGGTCGACCGCAAGGCGCTGCCCGTGCCGGAGCCGGTCCGGGCGGAGAGCGCCACCGCCTACGTCGCCCCCCGCACCCGCACCGAACAGCGCGTCGCCCAGGCCTGGCGCGAGCTCCTCGGTCTCGAACGGGTCGGCGTGCACGACAGCTTCTTCGACCTCGGCGGCTACTCGCTGCTTGCGACCCGGCTGGTCTTCCGGCTCCGTGAGGAGTTCGCCACCGGCCTGCCGCTGCGCACCCTGTTCTCCGACCCGACCGTGGCCGGCATCGCCGCCGTCCTCGACGCGGCCGAAGCCGCAGGCCAGGCCCCCCAGGCGGCGCTCGCGCCGGTCTCGGCGATGCGGGCCGACAGCGTGCTCGGGGAGGGCATCGCCGGGTTCCCGGCGCCCGCCCGGCCGGGCGGCGAGCACGACGTCCTGCTCACCGGCGCCACCGGCTTCCTCGGCGCCTTCCTCCTCGACGCCCTCCTGGACGCCACGGAGGCCACCGTGCACTGCCTGGTGCGCGCCGAGGACGAGGCCGGTGCGCAGCGCCGGCTGGAGAAGGCGCTCTCCGGCTTCGGGCTGTGGGACGCGACCCGGTCCCACCGGATCCGCGCCGTCGCCGGCGACCTCGCCTCCCCCCGCCTCGGCCTCGACCCCGCCGCGTACGAGGACCTGACCGCCCGCATCGACGCGATCTACCACTCGGGCGCGGCCGTCAACCTGGTCCTGCCGTACGAGGAGCTGCGCCCCGCCACCGTCGACGGCACCCGCGAGATCCTCCGGCTGGCCACCGCGACGGGCCGGGCCGCCGTCCACCACGTCTCCACCGTCGGCGTCTTCGCCGGACCGCCCGCCGACGGCGGGGCGCTCGCCGAGACCTCGGTCACCGGCCCGCCCGAACTGCTGCGCCAGGGCTACACCCAGAGCAAGTGGGTGGCCGAGCAGGTCATCGCCCTGGCCCGGGCCGAGGGAGTACCGGTGACCCTGCACCGGCCCGCCCGGATCTCCGGGCACACGGTCACCGGCGCCTGCCAGAACGACGACTTCCTGTGGCGCGTCATCAAGGGCTGCATCCAGGCGGGCGCGGTCCCGCGGGGCCTGACCGCCGAGGCGGACCTGGTGCCCGTCGACTACGTGGCCCGGGCCATCGTGGCCGTGGCCGGCCGGCCCGAGGCGCTCGGCGGGCTCCACCACCAGGTCAACACCCGCCCCGTACCGCTCTCCGACGTCCTCGGCCACGTCCGGGACTTCGGCTACCGGCTCGCCGAGCTGGAGCTCGCCGAGTGGGTGGACCTCGTCAAGGGCGACCCCGCCAACGCGGCCTACCCGCTGCTCAGCCTCTTCGACCCGGCCGGCGGCGGCTTCACGGCCGTCCGCTTCTCGGACGAGGACACCCGGGTCCACCTGGCCGGCACGGGCATCTCCTGCCCGCCGCTGGACGCCCGGCTCTTCCACACCTACCTCGGCTACTTCGTCGGCTCCGGGTACCTTCCGGCGCCCCGATGAACCGCCCCGCACCCCTCCCCTCCACCCACCACCAGCAACGGAGACACCGAACCGCCATGACGACCCTGACCCAGCCCGCCGCCGCCGACCTCGCGCAGACGCCGGGAGCGGACCTGTCCCGCCCGTCCTCCTACTACAAGCCGGGCGAGCACCACGCGCCGGAGAACGAGATCCACCGCCTGCGCCAGCAGGTCGCCGCCTCCTGGGGCAAGGAGGCCCGGATCCTGCGCGAGTTCGGCCTCACCGCCGACAGCGACGTCCTGGAGATCGGCTCCGGCCCCGGCTACATCACCGAGCGCCTCCTGGAGGAGGTCCCGGACGGGTCCGTGACCTGCCTGGAGCTGAACGAGGACCTGATCGAGCACGCCCGTGGCCACCTCACCCCCGCCCGCCCGGAGCAGCTGAAGCTGGTCCAGGGCTCCGTCCTGGAGTCCGGCCTGCCCGGTGACGCGTACGACCTGGCCCACGCCCGCCTGGTCCTCCAGCACGTGCCGCACACGGCCGACGCGCTCGCCGAGATCCACCGCACGCTGCGCCCCGGCGGCAGGCTCGCCGTCATCGACGTCGACGACGCCCTGTGGGGGCTGCTGCACCCGCAGCCCGAACTGCCCGAGTTCGACGAGGTCGTGCGGCTGCGCATCGAGCTCCAGGCCAGCCGCGGCGGCAACCGCCTGATCGGCCGTGAGATGGGCCGGCTGATGCGGGAGGCCGGCTTCACCGACATCAAGGTCGAGGCCGTCGCCATCTCCAGCGAGGAGGTCGGCATGGACGTCCTCGCGCCGCAGCTCGACATCCGCTCCCGCACCGCGGCGATGGTCGCCGTCAACCCCGCGGCCGAGCGGCCCTGCGAGGTCACCGCCGATGCCATGGACGAGTTCCTGGCCCGCCCGGACGCCTCGATGATGCTGGTGTTCTTCATGTTCTCCGGCACCAAGCCCGCCACCGCCCCGGCCACCGCCGACGCCGCCGCGGGCGGTGACCGGTGACCGCGCCCGCCGCCGCGCCGGCCTGGAACGTGGTGGTCAACCACGAGGAGCAGCGCTCCGTGTGGCCGGCCGACCAGGAGCCGCCGGCCGGCTGGGACACCACCGGGTTCACCGGAACCCGCGAGGAGTGCCTGACCCGGATCGCCGCCGACTGGACGGACCTGCGTCCGCTCGGGCTGCGCCGCCGCATGGCCGACGCGGGCTGATGCCCGTACCACCCCTACCCGTACCAGACCCACGCCACTGAAGGAGACGAGACCGCCGTGTACCGCACCATGTTCAAGTCCAAGATCCACCGAGCCCGGGTCACCCAGGCGGACCTGCACTACGTCGGATCCGTGACGATCAGCGCCGAACTCATGGAGGCCGCCGACCTGCTGCCGGGCGAGAAGGTCGACATCGTCGACATCGACAACGGCAACCGGCTGTCCACCTACGTCATCGAGGGCCCGCGCGACTCCGGGGTCATCGGCATCAACGGCGCCGCGGCCCGCCTGATCAGCCCCGGCGACCTCGTGATCATCATCGCGTACGCCACCGTCACCGACGCCGAGGCCCGGCGCATCGAGCCCCGCGTGGTCTTCGTCGACGAGCACAACACGGTGCGCCACACCGGATCCGACCCGGCGGAGACCCCGGCCGGCTCGGGGCTGCTGCGCGGCGACCTCGTCGCGTCGTGACCGTCGCGAGCGTGCCCGCCGCCGCGGGCGGCGGGCGCACCCTGCCCCTGGAACACCCCGGGCCGTGGCTGCGCCGCTACCACGGCAGCCCGGCCCGGGCCGAGGCCACCCTGGTGTGCCTCCCGCACGCAGGCGGGTCGGCCGGCTTCTACTTCCCCTGGTCACAGGCGCTTTCGGGCCGGTACGACGTGATCGCCGTGCAGTACCCCGGCCGCCAGGACCGGCACCGGGAGCCCTGCGCGGCGAGCGTCGCCGAACTCGCCGAGGCGACGGCGGCCGAGCTGGCCGCCGCCGTCCCCGCAGACCGGCCCCTGGTCTTCTTCGGCCACAGCATGGGGGCCGTCGTCGGCTTCGAGACCGTCCGGGCCATGGAGCGACTGGCCGCCGCCCGCCCCGGCGCCGTACGGACGCCGGACCTGTTCCTCGCATCGGGCCGGCGGGCCCCCGCCCTCAGCCGGGACGACGGCATCCACCGGCTCCCCGACCGGGCCCTGCTCGACGAGCTGAAGAAGCTCGGGGGAACCGACCTGCGGATGCTGGACGATCCCGAGCTGTTCCAACTGGTCGTGCCCACCATCCGGGCCGACTTCGCCGTGGTGGAGACCTACCGTCCCGCCCCGGGCGCGCGGGTGGGCTGCCCCGTGGTCGCCCTCATCGGCGACAGCGATCCGCGCGTTTCGGCCGAACAGGGCGCCGCCTGGCGCGACCACACCGCGGGGGACTTCGCCCTGCGGGTCTTCCCCGGCGGGCACTTCTACCTCGCCGAGCAGCAGCGCGACGTGCTCGCCACCGTCACCGCGCACGTCGACGCGCTCACCGCCGCCTGAGCCTGCGGGTCGCCCCCAGAAGGCTTAGGGGCCGATAGGGGTGCAGCTTCAGGCCACCCCGCTCGTACCGTCGGACTTGAGGGAAACGCAAGGAACGTGCCGCTCTTCCTTCGAGCGATCATCTGGAGAAACCGTGGCAACAACCATCGCCTCGACGCGTGAGAACGTCAGCAGCAATCAGACACCCATCTACGTCCTCTTCGACGTGGAGACCGTGGAATCCGCCGGGAAACTCACCCGTGACCAGCTCGTCCGGCTGGCCGCCGGAACCCTCGGCGCGATCCACATCAAGAACTTCGCCAGCCCCGAGGAATGCGGCACCGTTCTGCGCGGACTCGACAACGTCCCGATGAGCTCCTACGACGAGGAAATCGTCTACCCGCGCATTCCCAAGCTCGGCCCCGCCGCCTACGACCACTACGACGCCCACGGCCTCGGCGGTGCGTACTGGAAGGACGCCGAGGAGTCCGCCCTGCACCGCGCCACCCTGCTCGACGGCGCCGACCCGCTCGACCTCGCCGTGGACCGGATCCGCGCCGCCTGGGACGGCCCCATGGCCCCGGCCTCCTGCGACGGCCGCCCCATGTACGCCGGCATGATCCGCGAGACCACCGGCGGCATGAAGATGCACTGGGACGAGATCGCGCGGGAACTCCCGGGCGCCCTCGACGACCCGGTCATCGCGCAGATCGGCTTCAACTGGTACCTCTCCATGCCGGAGGGCGGCGGCGCCACCCAGATCTTCCGCCGCCGCTGGCTGCCCACCGACGAGCGGGCCCGCGACGGGTACGGATACGCCGAGGAGCTCGCGCAGCAGGAGCCGAGCGTCGTGGTCCGCCCCGGCCCGGGCGACGCGGTGATCTTCGACCCCCGCAACTACCACGCCGTGCGCGGCAACGAGGGCCCCGGCCGGCGCGTCGCCCTCTCCTTCTTCATGGGCGTCAGCGCGGGCGGCACCCTCCAGTACTGGTCCTGACCGCCATGGACCGACCCACAGCGGTGGTGAGCGGCGGCACCCGCGGCATAGGGCTCGCCCTGAGCCTGCGCCTCGCCGCCCTCGGACACCACGTCTACGCCCTCTACCAGGGGGACGGTGCGGCCGCGGACGAGGCGGCGGCCGCGGGCGGCGGACTGGTCGAGCCGGTCCGCCTGGACGTCACGCGGCCCGAGCAGGTCGCGGAGGGCTGCGAGCGGATCCTCGCCGCCTCCGGCGCCCCCGCCGTCCTCGTCAACAACGCCGGGGTCAACCGCGACCGCCCGTTCCTGGACCTCACCGACGAGGACTGGGACCGGGTGCTCGCGGTCAACCTGTCCGGGCCCTTCCGCCTCACCCGGGCACTGGCCCCGGCGATGCTCGAAGCGGGCACGGGCTGCATCGTCAACGTCGGCGCCACCACGGCCATCCGGCCCCGGCCGAACGGCGCCAACTACTGCGCGTCCAAGGCCGGACTGCTGCAGCTGACGAAATGCCTGGCCCTCGAATTCGCCCCCCGGGTGCGGGTCAACGCCCTGATCCCCGGATTCACCGACACCCCGGAAGTCGTGGAACGGTACGGACTGGACGACCCCGGCCGGCGCGCGGAGATCCTGCGCTCCATTCCCTCCCGGCGTATCGGAACGGCGCAGGACATCGCCGACGCGCTGGAATTCCTGGTGACCGCCAAGAGCAGCTATGTCACCGGACAGCAATTGATCGTCGACGGCGGGAACTTCATGGGATGACCCGCCGCGCCAGCGGGCGCGCGCCGGACCCCCTGCCCCACGAAACGCCTGGATGGAGAGACCCAGCATGCTTTTGACCCAAGAGCAGATCACCCGCTATCACGAGGACGGGTTCCTGCTGCTGGAATCGGCCCTCGGCCCCGACGAGATCGACCGGCTGCGCGAGGCCTTCGCACGGGACTGCCTGGTCCCCGGCCCGCAGCGCGTGGCCGAGGAGGGCCGCGACGAGGTGCGCGCCGTCTACGCCTCCCACCAGCGCCAGGCGGAGTACGCCGGCCTGGTCCGCGACCCGCGCCTGCTCGCCCCGGTGCAGCAACTGCTCACCGAGGACGTCTACATCTACCAGTTCAAGATCAACGCCAAGCCGGCCTTCGGCGGCGAGAAGTGGTCCTGGCACCAGGACTACGTCGCCTGGCGGATCGCCGACAACCTGCCCGCCCCGCTCCAGGTCAACGTGGCCGTCTTCCTCGACGACGTCGACGAGTTCAACGGGCCGGTCATCTTCCTGCCCGGCTCGCACCGCTCCGGCCTGATCAACGACAGCCGCAAGGCCACCGCCAAGTCGAGCCAGCACCTCGACCCCGACGACATCGCCCTCAGCGAGCACCAGCTCTCCGGGCTCGTCGCCGAGCGCGGCATGGTCAGCCCCAAGGGCCGGGCCGGCTCCGTGGTCCTCTTCTCGCCCGAGATCGTGCACGGCTCCGCGCCGAACATGTCGCCGTTCCCGCGCCGCCTGCTGATCATGACCTACAACGACACCGCCAATCTGCCGAGCTACCCGGACGGGGAGCCCCGCCCCGACTACGTGGTGTGCCGCGACACCGAGCCGCTGCGCGTCCTCGACGCCCCGTTCCTCGAAGCCCTCCAGGGAGCCCAGGCATGAGCCGTACCGCCCGAGCCGTCGTCCTGGAGGAGTTCGGCGCGCCGCTCTCGCTGCGCACCTTCGAGGTGCCCGCAGCCCCCGCGGGCGGCATGGTCGTCGCCTGCCGGCACGGCGGGGTCTGCGGCACCGACCTGCACCTGGCGCAGGGACACCTCCCCATCCCGGTACCGCTCGTCCTCGGCCACGAAGGGCTCGGCACCGTCGAGGAGTTCGGACCGGGCACTGCGGCCCGCGACGCCGCGGGCCGTGAACTGCGCGTCGGCGACACCGTCATGTGGGCCTCCTCCATCGCCTGCGGCACCTGCGTGCCCTGCCGGCTGCACCGCGAACCCACCCTGTGCGAGAACCGGCGCACCTACGGGGTCAACCGCCCCCTGGACGGCGGCTCCGAGCTCGCCGGGGCCTGGGCCGAGGCCATCGTGCTGCACGAGGGCGCCACCGTGGTGCGGATCGACGACGCCGTCGACCCGCTCGCGGCCATGGCCTTCGCCTGCGCCGGCCCCACCGTGGTGCACGCCCTCTACGAGCGCCGCCCGGTCCGGGTCGGCGAGGTGGTGGTGGTGCAGGGCGCCGGACCGGTCGGGCTGGCCGCCGCCGCGCTGGCCCAGCTCGCCGGAGCCGCCAAGGTGATCGTGGTCGGCGGTCCGCAGGGCCGGCTCGACCTCGCGGCCAAGGCCGGCATCGGCGACGTGCACATCGACATCACCGGCCCGGGCGGCGCCGCGGCGGCACTGGAGCGGGTCCGCGAGGAGACCGGCGGCCGCGGCGCCGACCTGGTCATCGAATGCGCGGGGGTGCCCGTGGCGGTGGCGCAGGGCCTCACCCTGGCCCGCCGCGGCGGCTCGTACCTGGTCATCGGGCAGTACACGGACGCCGGCGACACCCTGCTCAACCCGCACCAGATCGTCTACCGCCAGCTCGACGTCGTGGGCTCCTGGGCCTTCACCGGGGCCCACCTGACCGAGTACGTGCAGCTGCTGCCCGCCCTGACGGCCCGGTTCGACCTGCGCAGCCTGGTCACCTCCTACCCGCTGGCCGAGCACGGCACCGCCCTCGCGGACGTCGCCGGCGGAGCCACCCTCAAGGCCGTGCTCTCCAGCTGAGCGCGCCCGTCTCGCGCACCCCGGGGGCGGCCGCGCCGCCCGCCCGTCCAGGCCCCCGGGGGTGCCCGCGCCGCCCGCCTCCCGCGCCCGGGGCGCCCTCTCCGGCCGCCGCCTTCCTCGCCGGCCGCCGCTTCGCCCGCGGGCGCACCGCCCCACCGCCCAGCCCGCCGCGCCGTCGCGCCCGGCCACGCCCTGCCCACCACGAGGGGACACGAGTTCACATGCTGACCGACGAGGGGACCGCCACCCCCGACCGCGCCGCCGACGGTGAGGCCATCGCCGTCGTCGGCATGTCCTGCCGGGTCGCGGGCGCCGATACGCCCGAGGCGTTCTGGCAGCTGCTCAGCAGCGGCACCTGCGCGGTGTCCCGGGACGAGCGGACCGGGCAGTGGGCCGGGTTCGTCCAGGACAAGGACCGGTTCGACGCGGCCTTCTTCGGACTCTCGCCGCGCGAGGCCGCCGCCATGGACCCGCAGCAGCGGCTGGTGCTCGAACTGGCCTGGGCGGGGTTCGAGGACGCGCGCATCGTCCCGGACCGGCTGGCCGGCACCCGCACCGGCGTCTTCGTCGGCGTGATCAACGACGACTACGCCACGCTGGTCCGCCGTACCGGCCCGGCGGCGATCTCCGGCCTGACCACCACGGGCCTGCACCGCGGCCTGATCGCCAACCGGCTGTCCTACCTGCTGGGGCTGCGCGGGCCGAGCCTGACCGTGGACTGCGCCCAGTCGTCCTCGCTGGTCGCGGTCCACCTGGCCTGCGAGAGCCTGCGGCGCGCCGAGACGGACGTGGCCGTCGCGGCAGGGGTCAACCTGATCCTCGCCGACGAGAGCACCCTGGGCATGGAGTCCATGGGCGCGCTCTCCCCGGACGGGCGCATCCGCCCCTTCGACGCCCGCGCCAACGGCTACGTACGCGGGGAGGGCGGCGCCACCGTCGTCCTCAAGCGGCTGGCCGACGCGCTCGCCGACGGCGACCGGATCCACTGCGTGATCCGGGGCGGCGCGGTCAACAACGACGGCGGCGGCGCGACCCTGACCGCGCCGGACCAGGCCGGGCAGGAGGACGTCCTGCGGACCGCGCTGCGGCGCGCGGGAGTCACGGCGCGCGAGCTCGGCTACGTCGAACTGCACGGCACCGGCACGCCCGTCGGCGACCCGGTCGAGGCCGCCGCGCTGGGCGCCGTCCGCACCGCCGCCACGGGCACCGCCGGCGCGGGCAACGGCGGCGCGGGCAACGGCGGTACGGGCAACGGCGGTACGGGCAACGGCGGTACGGACTCCGCCGCCCCCGATGTCGCCGCGGCCGCCCCGCTCGCGGTCGGTTCGGCCAAGACCAACGTGGGCCACCTGGAGGGCGCCGCGGGCATCGTCGGCCTGGTCAAGACGGCCCTGTGCCTCACGCACCGCCGCATCCCGGCCACCCTCCACCACGAGACCCCCCACCCGGCGATCCCCCTGGACCGGCTGGGCCTGCGGGTGCCGACCGCGCTCACGGACTGGCCCGCCACCCGCGCGGACCGCCCGCGCCTCGCGGGTGTCTCCTCCTTCGGCATGGGCGGGACCAACTGCCACCTGATCGTGGCCGAGGCCCCGGCCGTCCCCGCCCCCGCCGCGGCGCAGGCACCGGCGTCGGCGCCGTTCGCCGGGGCCGTCATGCCCTGGCCGGTGTCCGGCCGTTCGGAGCAGGCGCTGCGCGCCCAGGCGGTGCGGCTGCGCGACTTCACCCGCGACCGGACCGCGCTCGACGAGGCCGACCTCGGCCACTCGCTGGCCGCGACCCGGACCGCCTTCGCCCACCGCGCCGTCGTGCTCGGCGCCGACCGGGCCGGCCTGACGGCCGGACTGGCCGCGCTCGGTGCGGGCGAGGAGTCCGCCGCGCTGGTCCGGGGCACCGCCACCGGCGCCGGGAGCGGCACCGTCTTCGTCTTCCCCGGGCAGGGCGCCCAGTGGGCCGGCATGGGACGCGAACTCCTCGACGTCTCCGAGGTGTTCCGCCGGGAGATCCAGGCCTGCGAGGCGGCCCTCGCCCCGTACACCGACTGGTCGCTGACGGGGGTGCTGCGCGGTGAGGCCGGCGCACCGGACCTCGACCGGGTCGACGTGGTCCAGCCCGCCCTGTTCGCCGTCATGGTCGCCCTGGCCGCCCTCTGGCGCTCCTGGGGCGTGGAGCCGGCCGCGGTCGTGGGCCACTCGCAGGGCGAGATCGCCGCCGCGTACGTGGCGGGCGCCCTGAGCCTGGACGACGCCGCCCGCGTGGTGGCCCTGCGCAGCGCCGTGATCGCCCGCCGGCTGGCCGGCCGCGGCGGCATGGCCTCCGTCGCCCTGCCCGCCGCCCAGGTGGCCGAGCGCCTGCACGGCCCGTACGCGGGCGTGGAGATCGCCGTGGTCAACGGCCCCGCCGCCACCGTCGTCTGCGGCGACCCGGCCGTCCTCGACGCCCTCGCCGCCGACCTGGAGCGCGAGGAGATCCGCGTCCGCCGCATCGCGGTCGACTACGCCTCGCACTCCGCCTACGTCGAGGAGATCGAGGACGAGGTCCTGACCGCCCTCGCCCCGGTCGCCCCAGCGGCCCCGCGGACCCCCTTCTACTCCACCCTGCTCGGCCGCCGGATCACCGACGAGCCGCTC
The DNA here is from genome assembly GCF_040612915.1 of Streptomyces sp. NPDC006326. Taxonomy (NCBI): domain Bacteria; kingdom Bacillati; phylum Actinomycetota; class Actinomycetes; order Kitasatosporales; family Streptomycetaceae; genus Streptomyces; species Streptomyces sp. NPDC006326. The sequence goes on from NZ_JBEXRC010000015.1 coordinate 123,094, forward strand.
GACGCCGGCTACTGGTACCGCAACCTGCGCGGCACCGTCCGCTTCCAGGACACCGTCGAGGCCCTGCTCGCCGACGGCCACACCGCCTTCGTCGAGCCGAGCGCCCACCCCCTGCTGACCCCCGCCGTCCAGGACACCGCCGAACGGGCCGGCACGCCCGTCGCGGCCGTGGGCTCCCTGCGCCGCGGGGACGGCGGACCAACCCGCTTCCTCACCTCCCTCGCCGAGGCCTGGACCCGGGGCCTCCCCGTCGACCTCACCACCGCCTTCCCGGCCGCGCACCCCGTCGACCTGCCGACGTACGCCTTCCAACGGACCCGGCACTGGCTCCCCGAACTGGACGCCGCCGCGCCGCACGCACCCGTACGGCGGTCCGCGGACCAGGCCCGCGAAGCCGCAGGGGACGCAGCGGACACCGAGGAGAACCCGCTGCGCCGCGAGCTCGCCGCCCTCCGGCCCGCCGAACGCGCCCGCCGCGTCCTGCACCTGGTCCGCGCCACCGCCGCCGCCGTACTCGGCCTGGACGGGCCCGCCCAGGTCGATCCCGCCGTCACCTTCAAGAACCAGGGCCTGGGCTCCCTCACCGCCGTCGAACTGCGCAACAAGCTCCAGGCGCGGACCGCCCTCACGCTCTCCACCACGCTCGCCTACGAACGCCCCACCCCGCAGGCGCTCGCGGACCATCTGCTGGAGCAGCTGGACGCCGCCGCGGACGGTCCCGCCGGCGCCCCGGCCGAGCTGCCCGCGCCGCCCGCCCACGGCGGCGGTGCGGCAGCCGCCGGGGAGGACCCCGTTGTCATCGTCGGCATGGGCTGCCGCTTCCCCGGCGGCGTCGAATCCCCCGAGGACCTGTGGCGGCTGGTCGCCGAAGGCTCCGACGCCATCGGCGCCTTCCCCGCCGACCGCGGCTGGGACCTGGAGGCGCTGTACGACCCGGAGCCCGGCACGGCCGGCCGCTCGTACGTCCGCGAAGGTGGATTCCTCCACGGCGCCGCCGAGTTCGACCCCGGCTTCTTCGGCATCTCGCCGCGCGAGGCCGTCGCCATGGACCCCCAGCAGCGTCTGCTGCTGGAGACCGCCTGGGAGGCGCTGGAGCGGGCCGGCATCGACCCGCACCGCCTGCGCGGCAGCGACACCGGCGTGTTCGTCGGCGCCATGGCCCAGGACTACGGCCCCCGCCTGCACGAGCCCGCGCAGGGCTCCGAGGGGTACCTGCTGACCGGCAGCACCACCAGCGTCGCATCCGGCCGGATCGCCTACACCCTCGGCCTGGAGGGGCCGGCCCTCACGATCGACACCGCCTGCTCGTCCTCCCTCGTCGCCCTGCACACCGCCTGCCGGTCCCTGCGCAGCGGCGAAACCTCCCTCGCGCTGGCCGGCGGCGTGTGCGTGATGTCCACGCCGGGCATCTTCGTGGAGTTCGGACAGCAGCGCGGCCTCGCCCCCGACAGCCGCAGCAAGGCCTTCTCGGCAGCGGCCGACGGCACCAGCTGGGGCGAAGGGGCCGGCCTGGTCGTCCTGGAACGCCTCTCCGACGCCCTACGCAACGGCCACCGCGTCCTCGCGGTCGTCCGCGGCTCCGCGACCAACCAGGACGGAGCCAGCAACGGCCTCTCCGCCCCCAACGGCCTCGCCCAGGAACGGGTGATCAGGCAGGCCCTGGCGCAGGCGGGACTCACCGCCGCGGACGTCGACGTCGTCGAGGCCCACGGCACGGGCACCCGGCTCGGCGACCCGATCGAGGCCCGCGCCCTGCTCGCCACCTACGGCCAGGGACGGCCGGAAGGGCGGCCCTTGCTGCTCGGCTCGTTGAAGTCGAACATCGGGCACACCCAGGCCGCCGCGGGCGTCGGCGGCGTCATCAAGATGGTGATGGCCCTGCGCGAGGGCGTCGCCCCGCGCACCCTGCACCTCGACGAGCCGACCCCGCACGTCGACTGGTCGGCCGGCGCGGTGGAACTGCTGGCCGAGGCCGCCGACTGGCCCGAGACGGGCCGGCCGCGCCGGGCCGCCGTCTCCTCGTTCGGCATCAGCGGCACCAACGCCCACCTGATCCTGGAGCAGGCCCCCGCCGAACCCGCCGAACCCGCCGAACCCGGCGAGCAGGGCGGCAGCGCGCCCGCGCAGCCGCGCCCCGACGGCGTCCCGGCCGCGCTGGTGGTCTCCGCCCGGACCCGGGAGGCGCTGGCCGCGCAGGCCGCACGGCTGGCCGAACGGCTCGCCGCCGCCCCGGCCACCGACCCCGCCGCGCTCGGCCACGCGCTCGCCGCGACCCGTACCGCCTTCGAGCACCGCGCCGTGGTCGTGGGCGCGGACCCGGCGGAGCTGGAGTCCGGCCTGACCGCACTCGCCGGGGACGGGGAGTCGGGCACCCTGGTCCGGGGCACCGCCACCGGACCGGCCACGGACGGCCCGGTGTTCGTCTTCCCCGGCCAGGGCGCCCAGTGGGCCGGGATGGGCCGTGAACTGCTGGCGCAGTCACCGGAGTTCCGCCGGGAGATCGAAGCCTGCGAGGCGGCGCTCGCCCCGTACACGGACTGGTCGCTGACCGGGGTGCTGCGCGGCGCCGAGGGAGCGCCCTGCCTGGACCGGGTGGACGTGGTCCAGCCCGTCTCCTTCGCCGTGATGGTGTCGCTCGCCGGACTGTGGCGCTCCTGGGGCGTCGAACCGGCCGCCGTGGTGGGCCACTCGCAGGGCGAGATCGCCGCCGCGTGCGTGGCGGGCGCCCTGTCCCTGGACGACGCCGCCCGGGTGGTGGCCCTGCGCAGCCAGGAGATCGCGCGGCACCTCGCCGGCCGCGGCGGCATGGCCTCGGTGGCCCTGCCCGCAGCCGACGTCCGCGAACGGATCGCCGCCTGGGGCGGACGGCTGGGCGTCGCCGCCTTCAACAGCCCGGCCTCCACCGTCCTGTCGGGCGAACCGGCCGCGCTCGCCGCGTTCGTCGAGGCCTGCACCGCCGACGGCGCCCGGGCCCGCCTCATCCCCGTCGACTACGCCTCCCACTCGCAGTACGTCGAGGCCACCGAGGACGGCGTGCTCGCCGCCCTGGCCCCGATCGCGCCGCGAACCCCGCGGATCCCCTTCTACTCGACGCTGCTGGCCCGCCGGATCACCGACGAGCCGCTCGACGCCGGCTACTGGTACCGCAACCTGCGCGGCACCGTCCGCTTCCAGGAGACCGTCGCCCTGCTGGCGCAGGAAGGCCACGACTGCTTCGTCGAGGTCAGCGCCCACCCCGTGCTCACCGCCGGCATCCAGGAGACCGTGGAGGAGGCCACCGGCGCCGAACCCCGGCTCGCCGTCGGCTCGTTGCGCCGCGACGACGGCGGCCTGCGCCGTTTCGCCACCTCGGCCGCCGAGGCCTGGGTGCGCGGGCTCGCCGTCGACTGGACCCCGCTGCACGGCAGCCCGGCCGGCCCGGCCGTCGAACTGCCCACGTACGCCTTCCAGCGCGCCCGCTACTGGCTGGACCAGCCGCGCCCGGCCGCCACCCCCGCCGGGCTGGGCCTGGACAGCGCCGGACACCCCTTCCTCGGCGCCCGTCTCGACCTCCCCGACGGCGGTCCGGTGGTCCTCACCGGCTCCCTCGCGCTGCGCGAGCACGGCTGGCTGCGCGACCACGCGGTCCTCGGCACGGTCCTGCTGCCGGGCACGGCCTTCGTCGACCTGGTGCTGCACGCCGCCGCGGCGGTGGACCACGCCGGCCTGGACGAGCTGGTGCTCCAGGCGCCGCTGGTGCTGAACGAGGACGGCGCGGTACAGCTGCAGGTCGTCATCGGCGACGCCGACGCGTCGGGCCGCCGCCCGGTCGCCGTCCACTCCCGCCCCGAGGCGGGGCAGGACGACGCCGGCGACCCCGCCGGCCGCCCGTGGACCCGGCACGCGCAGGGCTGGCTCTCGGCGGACGCCGCGGCCGCCCCGGCGGCCGAGTCCGCCTGGCCGCCCGCCGGCGCCGAGCCGGTCGACCTCGACGGCCGCTACGGCGAACTGCTGGCCCAGGGTTACGCGTACGGGCCCGCCTTCCAGGGGCTGCGCGCGGCCTGGCGGCGCGGCGCGGAGGTCTTCGCCGAGGTCGTCCTCACCGAACAGGACGCCTCCGACGCCGGCTTCGGGGTCCACCCGGCCGCCCTGGACGCCGCGCTGCACGCCCTCGGCCTGCTCGGCCGCCCCGGCTGCGCCGCGGACACCGGCAAGCCGTTGCTCCCGTTCGCCTGGAGCGGCGTACGGCTGCACGCCCACGGGGCCACCGCGCTGCGGGTGCGGCTCGCCCCCGCGGCGGACCCCGGCGGTGCGGACACCGACGCCGTGACGGTCTTCGCCGCCGACGTGGCGGGACAGCCCGTGGTCAGCGTCGACTCCCTGGTGATGCGCCCCGTCGAGCCCGAGCGGCTGGCCGCCCTGGGCCGCCGCGCCGACCCGCTGTTCGCGGTGGAGTGGACCCCCGTCCCGCTCGACCTGCGCACCGCACCGGCGGGCCCGCAGGCCGTGCTCGGAACGGGCGCCGGGCTGCCGGGCCTCGGCCGGGCCCTCCCGTACGACGGGATCCCCGCCCTGCTGGAGGCCGTGGACGCCGGCGCCCCCGTGCCCGACCTGCTCTTCGTGCCCGTCACCGGGCCCGCGGGCGGGGCCGGCCCCGGCAGCGCCGCCCGGCGGCTGACCCGCGACCTGCTCGCCACCGTGCAGCAGTGGCTCGCCGAGGACCGCCTCGCCGGGAGCCGCCTGGTCGTGGTGACCCGGGGCGCGGTGGCCACGGATCCGCAGGCGGGCATCGGGGACCTCGCGGCCTCGGCCGCCTGGGGGCTGATCCGCTCGGTGCAGACGGAGTTCCCCGACCGGTGCCTGCTGCTCGACACCGGCACCGGCACCGAGACCGGCACCGAGACCGAGACCGGGGCCGCCGACCTGGCCGCCCCCGCGGCCGCCGCCTTCGCCCGCGGCGAGCACCAGCTCGTGCTCCGCGACGGCCGCGGATACGTACCGCGCCTGGTCCGCCCCGAGACCCACGGCGGGCCCGCCTCCCGGCCGCTGGACCCGGACGGCACCGTGCTCGTCACGGGCGGAACCGGCACCCTGGGCGCGCTGGTGGCCCGCCACCTCGTCACCGGGCACGGCGTACGGCGCCTCCTGCTGACCAGCCGCCGGGGACCCGCCGCGCCGGGCGCGGACCGCCTCGTGGCCGAACTGGCCGCCCTGGGGGCCCGCGCCGAGGTGGTGTCCTGCGACGCCGCCGACCGTACGGCGCTGGCGGCGGCGCTCGCCGCGGTGGACCCCGCGCACCCGCTGACCGCGGTCGTGCACGCCGCCGGACTGCTTGTCGACGCCACCGTCACGGCCCTGACCCCCGACCGGGTGGACCGGGTGATGCTGCCCAAGGCCGATGCCGCCTGGAACCTGCACGAGCTGACCCGCGACCTCGACCTGGCCGCCTTCGTCCTCTTCTCCTCCGTGGCCGGTGTCCTCGGCCTCGGCGGGCAGGCCAACTACGCCGCCGCCAACGCCTTCCTGGACTCCCTCGCGCACCTGCGCCGGGCCCAGGGCCTGCCCGCCGTCTCCCTCGCCTGGGGCCTGTGGCAGGAGGCCAGCGGCATGACGGGGGAGCTGACCGCCGCCGACCTGGCCCGGATGGCGCGGGCGGGCATCGCCCCGCTCGCCTCCGAGGACGGCCTGCGGCTGCTGGACACCGCCTGGGCCGAGGGCGGCAGCCCGCTGCTCGTCCCCGTGGCCCTGGAGGTCTCGGCCCTGCGCGCCCGCGCCGCGGCCGACGGCACCACCCCGCCCCCGATGCTGCGGGCCCTGGTCCGCGCAACGCCCCCGCGCACCGGGGCGGCCCAGGCGGCGCCCGAACAGTCCCGGGCCGCCGGACCGGGCCTGGCCGAGCAGCTGGCGGGGCTGGACGCCGACGAGCGCCGGCACACCGTGCTCGACCTGGTCCGGCGCAGTGCGGCCGTGGTCCTCGGCCACGGCTCGGCCGAGAAGGTGGAGCCCGAACGGGCCTTCTCCGCCCTCGGGTTCGACTCGCTCACCTCGGTCGACCTGCGCAACCGGCTCAACGCGGCGACCGGACTGCGGCTGCCGACCACCCTGCTCTTCGACTGCCCCACCCCGGCGGCGGTCACCGAGCGGATCCTGGCCCGGCTCGCGCCCCAGGACCCGCCCCCCGCGCCCGCCGCAGCCGCGGCGGCGACGCCCCCGGCCCCGGCGGCGGCCGTGGACGAGCCCGTGCTCGCGGCCATCGCGTCCGCGAGCGACGACGAAATCTTCACGTTCATCGAAAGTGAACTCGGTATCTCATGAGGAGTGTTGGGTCGGATGGCTAACGAGGACAAGCTCCGCGACTATCTGAAGAAGGTCACCACCGACCTCCACGCCACCCGGCAGCGGCTGCGCGAGATCGACGAGCGCGCCCACGAGCCGATCGCCGTGGTGGGCATGGGGTGCCGGTTCCCGGGCGGCGTGGAGTCCCCGGAGGACCTGTGGCGGCTGGTCGCCACGGGCACGGACGCGATGGGCGGCTTCCCGCTCGACCGCGGCTGGGACGTGGAGGGACTGTACGACCCGGAGCCCGGCAAGTCCGGCAAGTCGTACGTCCGCGAGGGCGGCTTCCTGCACGGCGCCGCCGAGTTCGACGCGGCCTTCTTCGGCATCTCGCCCCGCGAGGCGGTGGCGATGGACCCGCAGCAGCGGCTGCTGCTGGAGACCTCCTGGGAGGCGCTGGAGCGGGCGGGCATCGACCCGACCGCGCTGCGCGGCTCCGACGCGGGGGTCTTCGTCGGGCTCATGTACCACGACTACACCGCCCGGCTGGGGCAGCTGCCGGAGGAGTACGAGGGGTACGCCGTCACCGGCGGCTCCTCCAGCGTGGCCTCCGGCCGGATCGCCTACACCCTGGGCCTGGAGGGCCCCGCGGTCACCGTGGACACGGCCTGCTCCTCCTCCCTGGTGACCATGCACATGGCCGTGCAGGCGCTGCGCCGCGGCGAATGCGGGCTCGCCCTCGTCGGCGGTGCGGCCGTCATGCCGACCCCGACGATCTTCCTTGAGTTCTCGCGGCAGCGCGGACTCGCCCCCGACGGCCGGAGCAAGGCCTTCGCCGCCGGCGCCGACGGCACCAGCTGGGGCGAGGGCGTCGGCCTGGTCGTCCTGGAGCGCCTCTCCGACGCGCTGCGCAGCGGTCGCGAGGTGCTGGCCGTGATCCGCGGCTCGGCCGTCAACCAGGACGGTGCCAGCAACGGGCTCACCGCCCCCAACGGCCCCGCCCAGGAGCGGGTCGTGCGGCAGGCGCTCGCCGACGCCGGGCTCGCCCCGGCCGACGTGGACGTGGTGGAGGCGCACGGCACCGGTACCCGGCTCGGCGACCCCATCGAGGCGCAGGCCCTGCTGGAGACGTACGGGCAGGGCCGCCCCGCCGACCGGCCGCTGCTGCTCGGCTCGCTGAAGTCCAACCTCGGCCACACCCAGGCCGCCGCCGGCGTCGCCGGCGTCATCAAGACGGTGATGGCGCTGCGCGAGGGCGTGGCTCCCAAGACCCTCCACGTGGACGAGCCGACCCCGCACGTCGACTGGGAGTCGGGTGCCGTACGGCTCCTCACCAAGGCCGCGGACTGGCCGGACACCGGCCGCCCGCGCCGGGCCGCCGTCTCCTCCTTCGGCATCAGCGGCACCAACGCCCACCTGATCCTCGAACAGGCCCCCGCGGCGGACCCCGTGGAGGCCGCCGCCCCGGCGGAGCCCGCCGAGGCCCCGGCCCCCGCCCCGGTGCTCGCCACCGCGCCCGCGGTCTGGCCCCTGTCCGCCCGCGGCGACGAGGCGCTGCGCGCCCAGGCCGAACGCCTCCTGAACTACACCGCCGAGCACCCCGAGGCCGATCCCGCCGCCGTCGCCCGCGCCCTGACCACCACCCGGGCGGCCCTCTCCCACCGGGCCGTCGCGATCGGCGCCGATCCGGTCGAGCTGGAAGTGGCGCTGCGCGCCCTCGCCGCCGGCCAGGACTCCCCGTACCTGGTCCGCGCCGAGGCGACCGGCGGCCGCCCCGTCTTCGTCTTCCCCGGCCAGGGCGCCCAGTGGGCCGCAATGGCCCGCGAACTCCTGGACGCCTCCGCGGTGTTCCGGACGTCCGTCGAGGCCTGCGAGGCCGCCCTCGCGCCGTACACCGACTGGTCGCTCACCGCCGTGCTGCGGGGCGCGGACGGCGCCCCGCCGCTGGACCGGGTGGACGTGGTCCAGCCCGCCCTGTTCGCGGTGATGGTCGCGCTCGCCGACGTGTGGCAGGCCGCCGGCGTCCGCCCGGCCGCCGTCGTCGGACAGTCCCAGGGCGAGATCGCCGCGGCGTACGTCTGCGGCGCCCTCGGCCTCGACGACGCGGCCCGGATCGTCGCCCTGCGCAGTCGGATCTGCCGCGACCGGCTTTCCGGCAGCGGCGCCATGGCCTCCGTGCTGCTCCCCGCCGGGCAGGTCGAAGCGCTGCTCGCCGCCACCGACGGGCAGATCCAGATCGCCTCCGTCAGCAGCCCGGCCTCCACGGTCGTCGCCGGACCGGCCGGCGCCCTCGACACCCTCCTCGCCGCCTGGGACGCCGACGGCGTACGGTCCCGCCGGATCCCCGTCGACTACGCCTCGCACGTCGCGCAGGTCGAGTCCGTCGAGGCAGAACTGCTCGCCGCCCTCGCCCCGGTGGCGCCCCGCTCCTCCCGCATCCCCTTCTACTCCACCGTCACCGGCGCGGTCCTCGACACCACCGGCCTCGACGCCGCCTACTGGTACCGCAACCTCCGCAGCACCGTCCGCTTCACCGATGCCGCCCGCGCCCTCTTCGCCGACGGATTCGGGACCTTCGTCGAGCCCACCCCGCACCCGCTGCTGACCTCCGCCGTCCAGGAGATCGCGGAAGCGGACGGCAGGAGCGCCGTCGTGCTGGAGACCCTGCGCCGCGACGACGGCGGCGCCACCCGCCTGACCACCTCGCTGGCCCGGGCCCACGCCCACGGCCAGCCCGTCGACTGGCAGGCGCTGCCCGGCACGCCGGCCGCGCCGGCCCTGCCCGCGCCGCTGCCGACGTACGCCTTCCAGCGGACCTCCTACTGGCTCGACGCCCCGGCCCCGGCCGCCGACGCGGCCGGACTCGGCCTCGAACCGCTCGGCCACCCCCTGCTCGGCGCCGCAGTCGACTCCGCCGAGGACGGCACCACCCTGCTCACCGGACGGGTGTCCCTGCAGACCCACCCCTGGCTGGCCGACCACGCCGTCTCCGGCACCGTCCTGCTGCCCGGCACCGCCCTGCTCGACCTGCTCGTGGCGGCGGGCGACCGCACCGGCTGCGACCTCGTCGAGGAACTCGACCTCGCCGTCCCGCTGGTCGTCCCCGAGGGCCACGGCGTCCGCATCCAGGTGAGCGTCGCCGCCCCCGACGCCGAAGGCCGCCGGGCGGTCTCCGTCCACGCCCTGCGCGAGGACGCCCCCGAGGCGGGCTGGACCTACCACGCGGGCGGCCGCCTCGCGACCGCCGGCGCCGCGCCGGAGCCCGCCGCCCCCGCGACCTGGCCGCCGCAGGGCGCCGAACCGCTGCCCGTCGAGGGCGCGTACGAGCGGCTGGCCGAAGCCGGGTACGCCTACGGCCCCGCCTTCCGGGGGCTCACCGCCGCCTGGCACCTCGGCGACGACCTGTACGGCGAGGTCACCCTCGGCGAGGACGGGCACGCCGACGCCCACGCCTTCGCCCTGCACCCGGCGCTGCTCGACGCCGCCCTGCACCCGCTGCTCGTCCGGGGACCGGACGGCGAGGGCACCCGCCAGGTGGTGCTGCCCTTCGGCTGGTCCGGAGTACGGCTGCACGCCACCGGAGCCACCGCCCTGCGCGTACGCCTGACCCGCAAGGCGTCCGACACCGTCGGATTGACCGCCTGGGACCCGGCCGGCGCGGTGGTGCTCTGCGCCGAGTCGCTGACCGTACGCGCCCTTCCCCCCGGGGCCCTCACCGGGGCCGCGGCCGGGGCCGGCGCACGGCGCTCGCTGTACGCCGTCGACTGGAGCCCCCTCGACGAACTCCCCGCCCCCGCCGCGGGGGAGCGGCTCGCGGTCCTCGGCACCGGCCACGGGCTCACCGGTCACGAGGCCCACGAGAGCATCGCCGGCCTGCTGGCCGGCCTCGCCGGAGCCGCTCCCCGTCCCCCCGCCGCCGTCCTCGCCCCCGTCGCGTCCGCCACCGCAGCCGCGCTCCCCGGCGAGCGGCCTGCCGACGAGGTACGCGCCGAACTCGACGCCGTGCTCGCCCTGCTGCGGGCCTGGCTCGCCGAGGACCGGCTCACCGACGTCCCGCTGGTCCTGGTCACCGGCAGGGCCGTGGCCACCGGCCCCCACGAGCGGCCCGACTCCCTGGCCGGCGCGGCCGTCTGGGGCCTGATCCGCTCCGCCCAGCGCGAGCACCCCGGCCGCTTCGCCCTGCTCGACCTCGACGGCACCGACCTCGGCACGGCCCTGGAGGACCTGCCGCTGCTGCTGCGCACCGAACCCGAACTCGCCTTCCGCGCCGGCCGCTTCCTCATTCCCCGGCTGCTCCCGGCCGACACCGGCGCGAGCCTGGCCGCGCCGGCCGGCACGGACGCCTGGCGGCTGGTCACCGAGGGCAAGGGCAGCCTGGAGAACCTGGCCCTCGCCCCTGCCCCCGAGGCCACGGCCGCGCTGCGGCCCGGGCAGGTCCGGATCGCCGTCCGCGCCGCCGGGCTCAACTTCCACGACGTCGTCCTCGCCCTCGGCATGATCGAGGAGGACGAGGACCGGTTCGGCTACGAGGCCGCCGGACTGGTCGTCGAAACCGGCCCCGGGGTGACCGGCCTCGCCCCGGGCGACCGGGTCCTGGGCCTGGTCCGCGACGGCTTCGGGCCCTACGCGGTCGCCGACAGCCGGCTCGTCGCACCCGTCCCGGAGGGTTGGACCTTCGCCGAGGCCGCGGCCGTGCCCGTCGCGTTCCTCACCGCCTACTACGGCCTCGTCGACCTCGCGGGCATCCGCCCCGGCGACACCGTCCTGATCCACGCGGCGGCCGGCGGCGTCGGCATGGCGGCCGTCCAGCTCGCACGCCACCTCGGCGCCGAGGTCTACGCGACCGCAAGCCACGGCAAGTGGGACACCCTGCGCGCCAACGGCCTGGACGACGCACACATCTGCGACTCGCGCACCCTCGCCTTCGAGGACCGCATCCGCGAGGCCACCGGCGGCCGCGGCGTGGACATCGTCCTCGGCTCCCTCGCCGGGGACTTCGTCGACGCCTCGCTGCGCCTGCTCGCCCCCGCCGGGCGGCTCATCGAGATGGGCAAGACCGACATCAGGGACCCGCACCGGGTCGCCGCGGACCACCCCGGCGTCTCCTACCACGCCTACGACCTCAATCTCGTCGCCCCCGAACGGGTCGGGGAGATGCTTGCCGAGGTCCTGGCCCGTTTCACCGACGGCACCCTGCGGGCCCTGCCCGCCGCCGCCTGGGACCTGCGCCAGGCCCCCGCCGTCTTCCGGCACATGAGCCAGGCCCGGCACACCGGCAAGCTGGTGCTCACCGTCCCGCGGCTGCTCGACCGGGACGGCACCGCGCTGGTCACCGGCGGCACCGGCACCCTCGGCGCCCTCGTCGCCCGGCACCTGGTCGAAGAGCACGGCATCCGCCATCTGCTGCTCACCAGCCGGCAGGGCGCCCAGGCCCCCGGAGCGCAGGCACTGGCCGCCGAACTCACCGCCCGGGGCGCCCGGGTGACGCTCGCGGCCTGCGACGCCGCCGACCGGACGGCGCTGGAGGCGGCGCTCGCCTCGGTGGACCCGGCGCACCCCCTGACCGCGGTCGTGCACGCCGCCGGAACCCTCGACGACACCGCCGTCGAACAGCTGACCGCGGACCAGGTGGACCGCGTCCTGCGCCCCAAGGCCGACGCCGCCTGGAACCTGCACGAGCTGACGCGCGGTCTCGACCTCGCCGCCTTCGTGCTGTTCTCCTCCGCGGCCGGCACGCTCGGCACGGCCGGGCAGGCCAACTACGCCGCCGCCAACGCCTTCCTGGACGCCCTCGCCCAGCAGCGGCGCGCCCAGGGCCTGCCCGCGGTGTCCCTCGCCTGGGGCCTGTGGCAGCAGACCAGCGCCCTCACCGGCACCCTGGACGACAAGGACCTGCGCCGGCTCTCCCGCACCGGCGTGGCCGCCCTGCCCACACCGGAGGCCCTGGCCCTGTTCGACGCGGGACTGACCGCCGACCGGCCGGCCCTCGCCCCCGTACGGCTGGACACCGCAGGCCTGACCGGGGCCGGCGCCGAGATCCCGGCGCTGCTGCGGGGCCTGGTCCGTACGCCCGTACGCCGCCGTGCCCAGGCCGGCGGCGGGGCCGGGGGGCCCGCCGCGCTGGCCGACCGGCTGGCGCCGCTGCCCGAGGCCGAGCGCCGCCGGATGCTGCTCGACCTCGTCCGCGAGCACGCGGCCGTGGTCCTCGGTGAGTCCTCGCCGGCCGCGATCGGCCCGAACCGGGCCTTCAAGGAGCTCGGCTCGGACTCGCTGACCTCGGTGGAGCTGCGCAACCGGCTCAAGGCGGCGACCGGGCTGAGGCTCTCCGCCACGCTGGTCTTCGACTACCCCACGCCGGCTGCGCTCGCCGACTACCTGTACGGCGAACTGGCCCCGGCGGAGGGTGTCACGGCGGCCGGGACCACCGACGCCGCCGACACCGCCGACCGCGAACTGCGACGGCTGGAGGCCCAGTTCGAAGCCCTGCTCGCCGCCGCTCCGGACGACGCGGCCCGACAGGGCATCGGCCGGCGGCTGGGCGAGCTGCTCCAGCGCTGGGAGCGGCAACCGGCGGCCGCCCGGCAGACCCCGGCCACCGGCCAGGAGGACCTGGCGGCGGCGACCGACGAGGAGCTGTTCGCGGCCCTCGAAGACGAACTCGATCTTTTCCGAGGCTGAGGAGGCCGGCATCCCCATGGGGAACGAGAACACGGGCGAGCACCTGACCGGCGCCGCCGGCGACACCAACGAGGAGAAGCTGCGCACCTACCTGCGCCGCGCCATGACCGAACTGCGCGAGGTCAAGGGGCGGCTGCGGGAGCAGGAGGACCGCCGCACCGAACCGGTCGCCATCGTCGGCATGGCCTGCCGCTACCCGGGCGGCACCGCCTCCCCCGAAGCGCTGTGGGACCTGGTGGCCGAAGGCCGCGACGCCCTGACGGAACTGCCCGACAACCGGGGCTGGGACATCGAGAACCTCTACGACCCCGACCCCGACCGGCCCGGCAGGTCGTACGCCTACGAGGGCGGCTTCCTGCACGACGCCGACCGCTTCGACGCCGAGTTCTTCGGCATCTCGCCCCGCGAGGCGATCGCCATGGACCCGCAGCAGCGGGTCCTGCTGGAGACCTCCTGGGAGGCGCTGGAGCGGGCCGGCATCGACCCGCTCGCCGTCCGCGGCAGCAACACCGGCGTCTACATCGGCGCCATCGCCCAGGAGTACGGCCCCCGCCTGCACCAGCCGTGGGAGGGCGCCGACGGCCACCTCCTCACCGGCACCACGGCCAGCGTCATCTCCGGCCGGATCTCCTACGCCCTGGGCCTGGAGGGCCCCGCCGTCACCCTCGACACCGCGTGCTCCTCCTCCCTGGTAGCCCTGCACACCGCCTGCCAGGCCCTGCGCTCCGGCGAAACCGACCTGGCCCTGGCCGGGGGAGTGACCGTGCTGGCCTCGCCCGGCGTGTTCGTCGAGTTCTCGCGCCAGCGCGGCATGGCGCCCGACGGCCGCTGCAAGGCCTTCGCCGCCGCAGCGGACGGCACCGGCTGGGGCGAGGGGGCGGGCGTGCTCGTCCTGCAGCGGCTCTCCGACGCGCTGCGCAGCGGGCACCGGGTGCACGCCGTCATCCGGGCCTCCGCCGTCAACCAGGACGGTGCCAGCAACGGCCTCACCGCGCCCAGCGGGCTCGCCCAGCAGAAGGTCGTCCGCCAGGCCCTCGCGCAGGCCGGGCTCACCCCGGCCGACGTGGACGTGGTGGAGGCGCACGGCACCGGTACCCGGCTCGGCGACCCCATCGAGGCGCAGGCCCTGCTGGAGACGTACGGGCAGGGCCGCCCCGCCGACCGGCCGCTGCTGCTCGGCTCGCTGAAGTCCAACCTCGGCCACACCCAGGCCGCCGCCGGCGTCGGCGGCGTCATCAAAATGGTGATGGCCCTCCGGGCGGGCCTCGTCCCGAAGACCCTGCACGTGGACGAACCGACCCCGCACGTGGAGTGGGACGCGGGCGCCGTGGAACTGCTCACCGAGCAGGTGCCGTGGCCGCAGACCGGCCGCCCGCGCCGGGCCGCCGTCTCCTCCTTCGGCATCAGCGGCACCAACGCCCACGTCATCGTCGAGGAGGCGCCCGCCGCCCCGGAGCCGGAAGGGGCCCCCGCGCCCGCCGCCGCACCCGTGCTCGGCTCGGCCCCCGTCGCCTGGCCGCTCTCCGCCCGCGGTGCCGAGGCCCTGCACGCCCAGGCGGCCCGGCTGCTGGACTTCACCGCCGCCCACCCCGGCACCGACCCGGCGGCACTCACCCACGCCCTGTCCACCACCCGGGCCGCGCTCTCCCACCGCGCCGTGGTCCTGGGCGCCGACCGGGCCGCCCTCGAAGCGGGCCTGCGCGCCCTCGCCGCCGGCCAGGACTCCCCGTACGTGGTGCGCGGCGAGGTCACCGACGAGCGCATCGGGTACGTCCTGCCCGACCCCCAGGGCCCCTGGCGTGAGTCGGCGCGCCGGCTCGCCGCGCAATCACCGGAGTTCCGCAGCCACCTGGAAGCCTGTGCGCACGCCCTGCGCCCGTACACGGACACCCCGGTCCTCGACCGGCTCCTCTCGGCGGCGCCGGGGCCGGAGGACGAAACCGCGGACCGCTGCGCCCTGTTCGCCTTCACCGTCGCCCTCGTGCGCCTGTGGCGCGCCCTCGGCGTACGCCTCGACGCCTTCGTCGGCGACCCGGCGCACGAGGCCGCGGCCGTCCACGCCGCCGGCGCCCTCGGCCTGGACGCCGCCGCCCGCTGCGCGGCCCTGGGCGAGGCACCCGACCCGGCACAGCCGTCCTGGTCCCTGTTCCGGCCCGCCTCCGACCCGCAGGCCTGCGAGGACTACGTCGCCCTGGTGGAACTGCTCCCGCCCGGCGGGAACGTGGCGGCCGGACTGGCCCGGGCGTACGTGCACGGCGCGCACGTGGACTGGCACACCCTGCGCGAGACGCCGGCCGCCGCCCGGCAGCGGCCGCTGGACCTTCCCACGTACGCCTTCCAACGCCGGCCCTACTGGCTGGGCGCACCCGCCCGCACGGTGTCGGAGCGCCGGAGCCTGGACTGGCGGCCCGCGGAGCAGCCGCCGGAGCCGTCCGGGGCCGGCTGGCTGGCGCTCGTACCGGCCGGGTTCACCGAGGACCCGTTCGTCACCGCCGCCCTGGAGGCACTCGCCGTACGGGGTGTGGAGGTCGGGGTGCGCACCGTGGACCTCTCGGACGCGGCTGAGGAGGAGGAGGAGGCGCTCGCGCAGCGGCTGACCCAGGACGTCACGGCCGCCGCTCCGGCGGGCGTGCTCTGCCTGCTGGAGGCCGACGGCACGCCCTGCGGCCCCGGACTCGGCCTGCCGCGCGGCACCCTGGCCACGCTGGTCCTGGCACGCGTCCTGCACGGCCTGCCCGACGCCCCCGAACTGTGGTGCGCGACCGACACCACCCGGGCCAACCCCGGCCCGTCGGCCATGGCCTGGTCCGCATGACGCCCGCGGAGCAGGCCCACGTGCTCCGCTTCGTCCGCGGTGAGCCGGAGGAGCAGCAGATCGTCGCGGCGACCCTGGCGCTGCTCGCCGTCCTGCGCACCCGCGGCGCGTGCGCCGACCCGTGCGCACCGGCCCAGGCCCCCGCTCCGGCGGCGGCCTGGGACCTGGACCGCAGCTACCGGTCGCCCCGGTCCTGGGCGGCGCCCCGCCGGCCCGCCCCGGCCGGATCCCTTTAGCAGCTCGCAAGGACCCCGCTCGACGATCCTCCAGCCCGTCCCGCAGCCCTCGGCGGCTGCGGTCCTCGAAAGCCCCTCAGGAGCCCCATGTCCCGCCGCCTGTTCACCTCGGAGTCCGTGACCGAGGGCCACCCCGACAAGATCGCCGACCAGATCAGCGACACGATCCTCGACGCGCTCCTCACCGAGGACCCGACCTCGCGTGTGGCCGTGGAGACCCTCATCACCACCGGTCTCGTGCACATCGCGGGCGAGGTGACGACGAAGGCCTACGCCCCGATCGCGCAGCTCGTCCGCGACAAGATCCTGGAGATCGGCTACGACTCCTCCGCCAAGGGCTTCGACGGCGCCTCCTGCGGTGTCTCGGTGTCCATCGGCGCGCAGTCCCCGGACATCGCGCAGGGCGTCGACACCGCGTACGAGACCCGGGTCGGCGGCGAGGCCGACGAACTCGACCGTCAGGGCGCCGGCGACCAGGGCCTGATGTTCGGCTACGCGTGCGACGAGACGCCCGAGCTGATGCCGCTCCCGATCCACCTCGCGCACCGGCTCTCCCGCCGCCTGTCCGAGGTCCGCAAGAACGGGACCATCCCGTACCTGCGCCCCGACGGCAAGACCCAGGTCACCATCGAGTACGACGGCGACAAGGCCGTCCGTCTCGACACGGTCGTCGTCTCCACCCAGCACGCCGCGGACATCGACCTGGACGCCCTGCTGACCCCGGACATACGCGAGTTCGTCGTCGAGCACGTGCTGACCCAGCTCGTCGAGGACGGCATCAAGCTGGACACCGACGGCTACCGCCTGCTGGTCAACCCGACCGGCCGCTTCGAGATCGGCGGCCCGATGGGCGACGCCGGCCTGACCGGCCGCAAGATCATCATCGACACCTACGGCGGCATGGCCCGCCACGGCGGCGGCGCCTTCTCCGGCAAGGACCCGTCGAAGGTCGACCGCTCCGCCGCCTACGCCATGCGCTGGGTCGCCAAGAACGTGGTCGCCGCCGGCCTCGCCTCGCGCTGCGAGGTCCAGGTCGCGTACGCCATCGGCAAGGCCGAGCCCGTCGGCCTGTTCGTCGAGACCTTCGGCACCCACACCGTGCCCACCGACCGGATCGAACGGGCCATCGGCGAGGTCTTCGACCTCCGCCCGGCCGCGATCATCCGCGACCTCGACCTGCTGCGCCCGATCTACGCCCAGACCGCCGCCTACGGCCACTTCGGCCGCGAGCTCCCGGACTTCACCTGGGAGCGCACGGACCGAGCCGAAGCGCTGCGCCGCATCGCGGGCATCTGACCGAGGAAGGCCGACCCACACCCATGCGCATCGCCCTCTCCGGGTCCATCGCCACCGACCACCTGATGGTGTTCCCCGGCCGCTTCGCCGACCAGCTCGTGGCCGACCGGCTGGACCACGTCTCCCTCTCCTTCCTCGCGGACAGCCTCGACATCCGCCGAGGGGGAGTGGCGGCGAACATCGCGTACGGCCTGGGCCTGCTGGGCCTCGCCCCGGTCCTGGTCGGTGCGGTCGGCCCCGACTTCGCCGAGTACGCCGTCCGGCTCAAGGAACACGGCGTCGACACCGACGCGGTGCACGTCTCGCCGGAACACCACACGGCCCGTTTCGTCTGCACCACCGACGCCGACCACAACCAGATCGCCACCTTCTACGCCGGCGCCATGGCGGAGGCCAGGACCATCGGCCTCGAACCGGTCGTCGAGCGGGTGGGAGGCCTGGACCTGGTCCTGGTCTCCCCGAACGACCCGCAGGCGATGCTCCGCCACACCGAGGAGGCCCGGCACCTGCGCATCCCCTTCGCCGCGGACCCCTCCCAGCAACTCGCCCGCCTGGACCGCGACCAGGTACGCGCCCTCGTCGACGGCGCCCGCTGGCTCTTCACGAACGAGTACGAGTCCGTACTCCTCCAGGAACGCACCGGCTGGACCGAACGGCAGGTCCTCGACCGGACCGGCCTGTGGATCACCACACTCGGCGAAGCCGGCTCGCGCATCCTGCGCAGGGACGCCGCGCCCCTCCCCGTGCCCGCGGTGCCCAGCCCGTCCCCGGTGGACCCGACGGGTGTCGGAGACGCCTTCCGCTCGGGCTTCCTCGCGGCGACCGCCTGGGGGCTGGGCCCGGAAGCGGCCGCCCGCCTGGGCAGCGCGCTGGCCACCACGGCCCTGGAGTGCGTGGGGACCCAGGAGTACGAGCTGGACCGCGCCGCGATCCTGTCCCGGCTGGCCGCGGCGTACGGTGCTGCGGCGGCGGCAGACGTCGAGACCTTCCTGCCGAGGCCGAGATGAACGCGCAGACCCGGGCCGATGCCCTTCGAGAGGCTCTGGCCACCCGGGTGGTCGTCGCCGACGGGGCGATGGGGACGATGCTCCAGGCGCAGGACCCCACGCTGGAGGACTTCCAGCAGCTGGAGGGCTGCAACGAGGTCCTGAACGTGACGCGCCCCGACATCGTGGCGAACGTGCACCGGGAGTACTTCGCGGCCGGCGTCGACTGCGTGGAGACGAACACGTTCGGCGCGAACTTCGCCGCGTTGGCGGAGTACGACATCTCCGACCGCAATTTCGAGCTGTCGCAGGCGGGTGCGCGGATCGCGCGTGAGGTGGCGGACGAGTTCACGGTGTCGACGGGCCGGCAGCGGTGGGTGCTGGGGTCGATGGGTCCGGGCACGAAGCTGCCCACTTTGGGGCACATCGATTACGCGACGATCCGCGATGCCTACCAGGTCAATGCGGAGGGGCTGCTGGCGGGTGGGGCGGATGCGCTGCTGGTGGAGACCACGCAGGACCTGCTGCAGACGAAGTCCTCGATCATCGGTGCCCGCCGGGCGATGGAGGCCCTGGGGGTCTCCGTGCCGCTGATCTGTTCGGTGACGGTGGAGACGACCGGCACGATGCTGCTGGGGTCGGAGATCGGCGCCGCGCTGACGGCGCTGGAGCCGCTGGGCATCGACATGATCGGGTTGAACTGCGCGACCGGTCCGGCGGAGATGAGCGAGCACCTGCGCTATCTGGCCCGCAACGCGCGCATCCCGCTGTCGTGCATGCCGAACGCGGGTCTGCCGGTGCTGGGCAAGGACGGGGCGCATTACCCGCTGTCGGCCACCGAGCTGGCCGATGCGCAGGAGACCTTCGTGCGGGAGTACGGGCTCTCGCTGGTGGGCGGCTGCTGCGGTACCACGCCCGAGCACCTGCGCCAGGTCGTGGAGCGGGTGCGTGGTCTGAGTCCGGCCGTCCGGGACCCGCGCCCGGAGCCGGGTGCTGCGTCGTTGTATCAGACGGTGCCGTTCCGTCAGGACACCGCGTATATGGCGATCGGTGAGCGGACGAACGCGAACGGGTCGAAGAAGTTCCGCGAGGCGATGCTGGAGGCCCGCTGGGACGACTGTGTGGAGATGGCCCGGGACCAGATCCGTGAGGGCGCGCACATGCTGGATCTGTGCGTGGACTA